>NZ_MUNF01000125.1 GCF_002154555.1 Streptomyces murinus | reverse complement strand
ACGGGGTGGACCGGATCCGGGCCATCCGCCGGCTGGACGACCGCCATCACTTCACGCTGATGTGCCGGGACTTCGCGCAGCTCGGGCAGTTCGTACGGGTGGACAACGATGTGTTCCGGGCCGTGAAGGCGTCCACCCCCGGCAGCTACACCTTCATCCTCCCGGCCACCCGCGAGGTGCCGCGCAAGCTGATGCACCCGAAGAAGAAGACGGTGGGTGTGCGCATCCCGGACCATGTGGTCACCCAGGCGCTGCTGGCCGAGCTGGGCGAGCCGCTGCTGTCCAGCACGCTGCTGCTGCCGGACGAGGAGGAGCCGATGACCCAGGGCTGGGAGATCAAGGACCGCCTCGACCATGTGGTGGACGCGGTGGTCGACTCCGGGGAGTGCGGCACCGAGCCGACCACGGTGGTCGACTTCTCCAGCGGCGAGGCGGAGATCGTCCGGCGGGGCGCGGGCGACCCCTCACGGTTCGAGTGACGGCGGGGGGCGGTTCGGCGGACCGCCCGCGAGGGTCCCGATCTTGCGTGGCAGCATGAGATCCGCCCGCCCGTCCGGCGCGTTCGCGCAGGACACCGGCGTACCCGCGGCGCGCCGGGGCACCCGCCGACCGCCGTCCCTTTCCCCCAGGAGGCCCGTCACCATGACCGACGTACAGGGAGCATCCGTCGACATCCCGACCGAGGACGGCACCGCCGACGCCTACCTCGCCCATCCCGCGGACGGCGAGCCGCACCCGGGGGTCCTGCTGTACCAGGACGCCTACGGGCTGCGCCCCCAGCTGCGGTCGATGGCCGACCGGCTGGCGTCCGCCGGGTACACGGTCCTGGTGCCCAACGTCTTCTACCGGCACGGCACCACCCCGCTCGGCGAGCTGCCGGAGTTCATCGACCCGGCGGCCGACCCGGGCCTCTGGCAGCGCATCGGCCCGGTGATGGGCTCCCTCACCCCCGAGCAGTCCCGGCGGGACGCGGACGCCTACCTGGGCTTCCTCGCGGACAATCCGTTCGTCACCGACGGCCCGGTCGCGCTGACCGGCTACTGCATGGGCGCCCGGCTCGCCCTGCGCACGGCCGCCACGCACTCCGGCCGGGTGGCCGCGGCGGCCGGCTTCCACGGCGGCAAGCTGGTCACGGACGCCCCGGACAGCCCGCACCGCGGTGCCGGGGACATCACCGCCGAGCTGTACTTCGGCTTCGCCGACCAGGACGCCTCCATGCCGGCCGAGCGGATCCGGGAGCTGGAGCAGGCACTGGACGCGGCCGGGGTGCGCCACACCTGCGAGGTGTATCCGGGCGCGCAGCACGGCTACACCCAGGCCGACACCCCGGCGTACGACCGGGAGGCCGACGAGCGCCACTGGGCGGCGCTGCTGGCCCTGCTCGACCGCGCCTTCTGAACCTTCCGCGCCTTCCGAGCTCTCCGATCCTTCCGAGCTCTCCGAACCGTCCGGCACCGGCCCACGGCGCCCGCCCCGCGGCGGGCGCCGGGTGGGTTCGAAGTGGCCTGCGCGCAAAGGGAAGTCGCGCCGGAATCGTTGACACGGGTACGACTGCGGCATCAGTCTGAGAGCGCTCTCAAACAGGTACGGACCAGAGATCGGAGGTCCGTACGACCCCGACCCCCACACGGAGGTGGAGAGTGCCGCACACTCGAAGTCGGCGCGCGCTGCCCTTGGTTGCCGCCACCGCCCTCGTCGGCGGAGCGCTCGCCCTCGGCGTCCCCCAACACGCCAGGGCGGCCGTACCGGACACCATCGCGCTGACCATCACCAACAACTCGGGCCGCACCCAGCCCGTCTACCTTTACGACCTCGGCACCCAGCTGTCCTCCGGGCAGCAGGGCTGGGCGGACGCGAACGGCGCCTTCCACGCCTGGCCGGCGGGCGGCAATCCGCCGACTCCCGCGCCGGACGCGGCGATTCCGGGGCCGGCCGCCGGGCAGTCGACCACGATCCGCATCCCGAAGTTCTCCGGCCGGATCTACTTCTCCTACGGCCAGAAGCTCGTCTTCAAGCTGACCACCGGCGGTCTGGTGCAGCCGGCCGTGCAGAACCCCTCCGACCCCAACCACGACATCCTCTTCAACTGGTCCGAGTACACGCTCAACGACTCCGGGCTGTGGCTCAACAGCACCCAGGTGGACATGTTCTCGGCGCCGTACTCCGTCGGGGTGCGCCGCGCCGACGGGAGCGTCAGCACCACCGGGCAGCTCAAGCAGGGCGGGTGGTCGGGATTCTTCGGCGCCCTGCGCGCCCAGCCGGGTGGCTGGTCGGGGCTGATCCAGACGGGCTCCGACGGCTCGGTGCTGCGCGCGCTGTCGCCGCTGTACGGAGTGGAGACCGGCGCGCTGCCCGCGAGCGC
Organism: Streptomyces murinus; assembly: GCF_002154555.1. Classification (GTDB taxonomy): domain Bacteria; phylum Actinomycetota; class Actinomycetes; order Streptomycetales; family Streptomycetaceae; genus Streptomyces; species Streptomyces murinus. The sequence continues at coordinate 11,642 of NZ_MUNF01000125.1, read as the reverse complement.
GATGGACGACTATGTGAACCGGGTCTGGCAGAAGTACGCGTCGTCGACGCTGACCGTCACGCCGTTCGCCGATCAGCCGGACAAGAAGTTCTACGGCCGGGTCTCGGGTGACGTCATGAACTTCACCGACACCTCCGGCGCGGTCGTCACCAGCTTCCAGAAGCCGGACGCGGACAGCGTGTTCGGCTGCCACAAGCTGCTCGACGCGCCCAACGACGCCGTGCGCGGGCCCATCTCCCGCACCCTGTGCGCCGGGTTCAACCGCTCGACGCTGCTGGTGAGTTCGCAGGCGCCGGACAACACGCCGGGCGACTTCTACCAGGACGCGGTGACCAACCAGTACGCGAAGGCGGTGCACGCGCGGATGTCCGACGGCAAGGCCTACGCGTTCGCCTTCGACGACGTCGGCAACCAGGAGTCGCTGGTCAACGACGGCGATCCGCAGCAGGCGTACCTCACACTGGGTCCGCTGGACTGACCGCATGAGAAGGTCCCGCTCCCCGGCCGGGGAGCGGGACCCTTCGGTTCAGATGGTGCGTTCAGCCGGTGCGGGTGATCAGCTGGTGGTCAGGGACGCGTCGTCCACGACGAAGCTGGTCTGGAGCGAGACATCCTCCACGCCGTTGAACTTCAGGGTGACCGTCTGGCCCGCCAGCGAGGACAGGTCGAAGGTCTTCAGGACGTAGCCCGAGGCCTTGTTCAGGTTCGAGTACGACGCCAGGGTGGTCGAACCGGCGGTGACCGTCAGCTTGTCGTACGCGGTGCTGCTGGTGGTCTCGGCGGAGTCGATGTGCAGGTAGAAGGACAGGGTCGCCTTGCAGCCCGCGGGGATCGTCACCGACTGGGACAGGGTGTCGGTGTGCGAGGTGCCGTAGCCGTCCAGCCACGCCTTGTACGAGCCGCCGTGCGCCGCCTGGCCGCTGTCCGTGGTGATGACGCCGCTGCTCGCGGTCCAGCCGGTGTTGCCCGACTCGAAGCCCGGGTTGGCCAGCAGCTGGGTCGAGGTGCAGCCGCCACCACCGCTGGTGCTGACGGTCCAGGTGAAGGTCGCGGTACCGGTCGCGCCGGTGGAGTCCTTCACCGTGACGGTGGTGCTGTAGCTGCCGGCCGCAGACGGCGTACCGGAGATCACACCGGTGGAGCTGTTGATCGACAGACCGGTCGGCAGGCCGGAGGCGCTGTAGGTCAGGGCGCCGCTGTTGGTGCTGCTCGCCTGGACCTGGAGGCTGACCGCCGTGCCCACGGTGGAGGACTGGCTGCCCGGGTTGGTGACCGTCACGCCGTTGCTCGGCGGGGTGATGTGGCTGCCGACGTTGATGCCCGCGAAGGCGTTGCCGACACCCGCGTACTGCGCGGAGTTGGCGCCGTAGAGCGCGGCGGCCGCGTTGAGCGCCGCGGTGCGGGCACCGGCGTAGTTGGTGCTGGACGTCATGTACGACGTCAGCGCCTTGTACCAGATCTGGAGGGCGGCGTCCCGGCCGATGCCGGTGACGGCGACACCGTCGGAGGTCGGGCTGTTGTAGGTCACACCGTTGATGACCTTGCTGCCGCTGCCCTCGGAGAGCAGGTAGAACATGTGGTTCGCCGGACCCGAGGAGTAGTGCACATCGAGGTTGCCGACGCCCGAGTACCAGCTGTCCGCCGAACCGCCGTCCTTGCTCGGCTTGTCCATGTAGCGCAGCGGGGTGCCGTCGCCGTTGATGTTGATCTTCTCGCCGATGAGATAGTCACCGGGGTCCGAGCTGTTGTTGGCGTAGAACTCCACGCCGGTGCCGAAGATGTCGGAGGTGGCCTCGTTCAGACCGCCCGACTCGCCGGAGTAGTCGAGGCCCGCGGTGTTGGAGGTGACACCGTGGCTCATCTCGTGGCCGGCGACGTCCAGCGCGGTCAGCGGGTCGTTGTTCCCGGAGCCGTCGCCGTACGTCATGCAGAAGCAGCTGTCGTCCCAGAACGCGTTCACGTACGAGTTGCCGTAGTGCGTCCGGGAGTAGGCGCCGACACCGTCGTTCTTGATGCCGCTGCGCCCGAACGTGTTCTTGTAGAAGTCCCACGTCTCCTGCGCGCCGTAGGCGGCGTCCGCGCCGGCGGTGGCGGCGTTGGAGTTGGTGCCGTCGCCCCAGGTGTCGCTGCTCTGCGAGAACAGGGTGCCGGTGCCGGAGGAGCCGTGGTTCAGGTTGTACGTCTTGTGACCGCCGCGCGTACCGTCGGTCAGGTTGTACGACGAGCCCGACTGGGTCGAGGTCAGCGAGACCTGGCCGCTGTAGCGGGTGTTGCCGACGCCGGTCTCGATGCCCTGGTACCGGTACAGCTCCTTGCCGGTGGTGGCATCGGTGATGACGTGCAGCTTGCTCGGCGTGCCGTCGTCCTGGAAGCCGCCGATCACGGTCTCCCAGGCGAGCTTCGGGGTGCCACTGCCGGCCCAGATCACCTTGCGGGCGCTGTCGGCGGCGGGCTTCGCGGCGTCCAGGGCCTTGGCGGCCTTCAGCGCCTTGCCCTCGGCCGCGGCCTTGGTGTAGGTCGCCGTGGTCGAGGAGACCTGGATCTTGTTCTTGTTGTTGTACGTGGCGCTCACGGTGCCGGCCGCCAGCGAGGCGGGCGGGGTGTGCACGATCAGGTCGCCGCCGAGGACGGGCAGACCGTCGTAGGTGCGCTCGTAGCGGGTGTGCAGCGTGCCGTCGGCGTCCTTGGTGACGTCCTTGACGACCAGCTTCTCCTTGGCGCCGAGGCCGAGGGTGCGGGCGGTGTCGGTCGTCTTGTCCTGGGCGCTCTGGATCAGGGCCTTGTGCTGGGCCGGGCTGAGCTTGGCCTCAAGGGCGCCGACGCGCAGGGGGCTGAGGTGGTGCGCGGCGGGCGCGGCCGTCGCCGGGCCGGCCTGCATACCGACGGCGAAGAGGGCCGCGGTGGAGAGCAGCGCGGCTCCGACCGTGGCCCGCTTGGAGAGACGTCTCTGGGGAAGACGTCCGTGAGAAAGGGGTCTGTGGGGTCTCACTCTTACTCCTCCTGCGTAGGCCGCCGGGTCGCGGCCTGTGAGAGACCGGACAGCCGGGTCTGCTGTCCGGTGGGTGGTGCTGTGCGGAAGACCGTGATCCGTGGTGCGCTCGTGGGGGATCAGCGTGCGCTGGGAGAATGACAGTCTTGAACCGTCCATGTCACCAGCGCGGGAGCCAATCGAGGGTTTTCCCTATGACGTCGCTGTGTGCTTCCCCAGCGGCCAATTCACGTTCATGAAACAACTGTTGGGGCGCCTGTGACAGCAGGGACCACCCTGGGAAGATCGTCTTCATGACGGTCGACACGGTGGGAGAGATCTTCGAGCGGGCGGGGTGCACGGGCACGCTGCTCGTCCAACCCCTCGACGGCGAAGGGGAATTCGGGCTGGGTGCCGATCAACTCGTGGTACCCGCCTCGGTGGTGAAGGTGCTGGTCGCGCTGGCGGCCGAGACCTGGTTCGCCGAGGGCCGGCTGGATCCGCGGGAGCGGGTGGTGCTGGGTGCCGCGCAGCGCACACCCGGCACGGTCGGGGTGTCGCTGTTCGAGGACGAGGTCGCGCTGTCCCTGCGGGACATGGTCGTCCTGATGCTGACCATCAGCGACAACCCGTGCACCGACGCGCTGATGAACCGGCTCGGTGTCGACACCCTGAACGCGACGGCCGCGCGGCTCGGGCTGCGGAACACGGTCGTCCGGTCCGATCTGCGCACCATGCTGGACTCCATCGGCCAGGACCTCGGCCGCGCGGGCTGGGCGGACCTCGTCGACTGGTCGGCGCGCGCCTCGGCGGCCGAATCGGCGGACGCCGACGAGCAGTTGCCCGGGGCGCGTGCGCTGACTCCCGGTGCGGGCACCGGCACGACAGCGCGCGACATGGTGCGGCTGCTGCGGCTCCTCTGGAGCGGGCAGGCGGGGCCGGCGGCGGCCTGCGCGCGGGTGCGGGCGGTCATGGGCCGCCAGCTCACCCGGCACCGGATCGCGAGCGGGTTCCGGACGCCGGTGCGGGTGGCGGCCAAGAGCGGCGGGCTCGCCGGGATCGTACGCAATGAGGTCGGCGTCGTCTCGTACCCGGACGGCCGTCAGTACGCCGCCGCGGTCTTCACCAGATCGCGGCCGGGCGCGGACGACGCCGCGATCAATGCCGCGATCGGCGCCGCGACCGCGCACGCCGTCGCCTCGTTGCACCGCGAAACGGCCTGAAATCCCCTTCACCCGACCGCTCAAGTTCACTCGACAGCCCATGGGAGGGCTCATGACACACATCGGCGAACCGACGCACCGGCTGGTGCCCACCGAGGCGGGGCGGATCCATCTCGTGGAGCAGGGCAGCGGGCCGCTGGTGCTGCTGGTGCACGGCTTCCCGGAGTCCTGGTACTCCTGGCGCCATCAGCTGCCGGCCCTCGCGGCGGCCGGGTACCGGGCGGTGGCCATCGACGTCCGCGGCTACGGCCGGTCCGCCAAGCCGGCCGCGACGGACGCGTACCGGCTGACCGAACTCGTGGCGGACAACGTCTCGGTGGTGCACGCGCTCGGCGAGGAGTCGGCCGTGATCGTCGGCCACGACTGGGGTTCCGCCATCGCCTCGGGCTCGGGCCTGCTCCGTCCCGAGGTCTTCCGGGCGGTGGGCATGCTCAGCGTGCCGTACACCCCGCGCGGCGCGTCCCGGCCGACCGAGGTCTTCGCCCATATGGGCGGCGGGGACGACGAGTTCTACATCTCCTACTTCCAGGAGCCGGGCCGTGCCGAGGCCGAGATCGAGCCCGATGTACGCGGCTGGCTCGCGGCCTTCTACCGGGCCCTGTCCGCCGGGACCATGCCCGGACCCGGCGACCCCGTCCCGTACTTCGTCGGCCCCGGCGGCACCCTGCGCGACCGGTGCCCCGACGGGCCGCTGCCCGGGTGGCTCGGCGAGGCTGAACTCGACTTCTACGCGGGTGAGTTCGAGCGGACCGGGCTGACCGGAGCGCTCAACCGCTACCGGAACATGGACCGCGACTGGGCGGACCTCGCCGCCCATCAGGGCGCTCCCCTCACCCAGCCGTCCCTGTTCATCGGCGGCGCCCTGGACGTCACCACGTCCTGGCTGTCCGACGCCGTCAAGGCGTTCCCCCACACCCTGCCGGGCCTGGTCTCCTCACAGCTGCTCGACGACTGCGGCCACTGGATCCAGCAGGAGCGCCCTGAGGAGACCAACCGCCTGCTCCTGGACTGGCTGGCCGAGCTGCCCGCCTGAGGCCCGGGGAGATCCGCGCCCGCGCGGGAACACCGCCGAACGCGCCCGCCGTCGTGGGGCGTTGACCCGAGCCCCGGTCTCCCGCCGCTGGTCGGCGCGTTGTTACGGTGCCTGGCGTGTCTGACTCCTCACGCGATACCGCACAGGGCGCCGGCTGGGGCTCGGCCGAGCCGGGTGCCTTCAAGCAGTTGATGCCACCCCACGTCCGGAAGGTGTCCTGGCTGAACCCCAGAACGCTGTGGGCGGCCCGCAACGGCGTGCTGGCCTCCTGGTTCGGCGACCCCACCGGCCGTACCCGCGGCCGGTGGGTGGCCCGGCGACAGTCCGCCGGGGTGCCCGCCGACAAGGTGTTCCGGCGGGAGGTGCCGGACCGGTTCTCCTTCATGGTCATCGGCGACACCGGGGAGGGCGGCGAGTCCCAGTACGCCGCCGTGCCGGGGTTCCTGAAGACCGGTCAGGGCACCGAGTTCGCGGTGATCACGAGCGATGTCATCTACCCGGTGGGCAGCGCCGACGACTACGCGGACAAGTTCTTCCGGCCGTACCGGGACTACCCGGCGCCGATCTACGCGATACCCGGCAACCACGACTGGTACGAGGATCTCGGCGCCTTCATGCGGGTCTTCTGCGCCGACACCCCGCCACCGGACCCCGCGCCCCGGCCCCGCCCGCTCGGCCGGGCCTGGTGGCAGGCGCTGCTGTGGCACCGGCCGCGCCCGGCGGACGGACAACACCTGGACGAGGCAAGGAAGTTGCGGTCGGCGCCCGGCCAGCAAGCCGAACAGCCCGGTCCCTACTGGGCGTTGGACGCAGGACCGGTGCGCCTGATCGGCATCGACACCGGACTGCTCGGCACCCTCGACGCCGAACAGGGCGCCTGGCTGCGCGAGGTGTCCAGGGGCACCCGCCCGAAGATCCTCATCACCGGGTCACCGCTGTACGTCGACGGCGAGCACCACCCCTGCCCCATCGACGGCGGCGGCACCGTGGACGACATCGTCCGGGACCCGGAGCACCACTACGTGGCCGCGATCGGCGGTGACATCCACAACTACCAGCGCTACCCGGTCCAGGTGGACGGCCGCACCATCCAGTACATCGTCTCGGGCGGCGGCGGGGCGTTCATGCACGCCACCCACACCATCCCCCGGGTGTCGATCGGCGGGGTCACCGAGGGCGACTTCCGCTGCTACCCGCTGCGCGGCGACTCGCTCGCGTTCTACAGCCACCTCTACGCCCGCCGGCTGCGCCTGCCCCGCCTCGGGCTCAGCGAGTCGGAGGCCACGGCCGTGATCGCCGAACGCCTCGGCATCGAACCCGGCCGCGCCCCCGGCCCCGACACCCGGGTCACCCGGCGCACCCGTCTGGTCGCGAGCCTGCTGGGTGCCGGCGGCCGCCCCGACCGCACCTCACGCGTCCGGCTGCCGGTGCGCAAGATGTACACCCAGCTGTTCTCGCCGTCCTCCGTCACCTACACCCCGCCCTTCTTCAAGTCCTTCCTGCGCCTGGACGTCGGCGCGCAGGAGCTCCGCGTCCGCTGCTTCGCCGCGACCGGCAACCGCCCGCAGGAACTTGACCCGCCGATGGAGGACGAGGTCGTCATCCCGCTGAGGTGACCCCCTGAAGCGAACCCTCCGAAGCAAACCTGCCGGACGGTCCGGGCCCCGCGTCGAAAACCGATCACACAGTTGTCACACTCGGCTGCCACACTCGATGGCGAACCGCAGTACGACCGCTGGAGGAGCCCGTGCCGTCCACCCCACGCCCCCTGCGCAAGCTGGGCTTCCTCACCATCGGCCTGTTCGACCCGGCGGACCCGGCCCGGGGGCACGAGTCCACGCTGGAGATCATCGAACTGGGCGAGCGGCTCGGCTTCGACAGCGCCTGGGTCCGCCACCGCCATCTCCAGTACGGCATCTCGTCCCCGGTCGCCGTCCTCGCCGCCGCCTCCCAGCGCACCCGCCGTATCGAACTGGGCACCGCGGTCATACCGCTCGGCTGGGAGAACCCGCTGCGCCTCGCCGAGGACCTGGCGACCGTCGACCTGCTGTCCGGCGGCCGGCTGAACCCGGGGCTCAGCGTGGGCCCGCCGATGCACTACGACCAGGTGAGGGACGCCCTGTACCCGGACACCGGCGACAGCGAGGACTTCGGCTATGAGCGGGTGCGGCGGCTCCTGGACCTCGTGCGCGGCAAGCCCGCCAGCGACTTCAGCGGGGTCGAGGGCTTCGAGGTGTTCAGCGATGTGGTGCAGCCGCACTCCCCCGGGCTCGGCGGCCGGCTGTGGTACGGCGGCGGCAGTCTCGGCTCCGCGCGCTGGGCGGGCGAGCACGGGATGAACTTCCTGACCAGCAGCGTCGTCAAGGCGGCGGGCCCGGGTGAGGAGCCGTACGACTTCGCGGAGATACAGCGGTCCCTCGTCCGGGAGTTCCGGGCGCACCACCCCGACGGCGCGGCGGCCCGGGTCTCGCAGGGTCTGGTGGTGATACCCACCGACTCGGCGAGCCCCGAACAGCGCGCCCGGTACGCCGAGTTCGCCGCCAAGAGGCTGCCGCGCACCACCGCCCCGCAGGGCCCGGCGCGGCTGCTGTTCGCGCCGGACCTGGTCGGCACCTCGGCGGAACTGGCCGAGCGGCTGCGGGCCGACCCGGCGTTCCGGGAGGTGGACGAGGTGGCCTTCGCGCTGCCGTTCACCTTCGCGCACGAGGACTATGTGCAGATCCTGACCGACATGGCGACGAAGCTCGGTCCGGCGCTCGGCTGGCAGCCTGCGGTCTGAGCGTCGTACCGGCTGCTACCAGCGGCCCGCCTCGGTGCCCGTGACCGGGGTGGAGGGCCTGCCGTCCACCCCGACCGGCACCTCGCCGTGCAGCATCACCCGGTGCATGATCCGGGGCGCGTCGAGCCCGGTGTGGTCGCTGGGGGCCAGATGGATGGTGGCCCGGTTGTCCCAGAAGGCGACGCTGCCGGGCGCCCAGCGGAAGCGGACCGTGTACTCGGGGCGGACCGCCTGGTCGAGGAGCATCTGGAGCAGGGCGGCGCTCTCCGGGCGGGAGACGCCGGTGATCTGCTCGATGTAGTAGCCGTTGACGAACAGCACCCGCTCCCCGGTCTCCGGGTGCACCCGCACCAGGGGGTGCTCGCAGGCCATCTGGTGGTCCAGGAGGTGGCGCAGATAGGCGTCGTCGCCGGGGCGGGGCTGGTAGCCGACGCCGAGCCGGTGCTCGGCGCGCAGCCCGTCCACGAAGGCGCGCACCGGCGCGGACAGGCCCGCGTAGGCGGCGGCCAGATTGGCCCAGGTGGTGTCGCCGCCGTAGGGCGGGACGGACTCGGCGCGCAGAATGGTCGCGGCGGGCGGGTCGACGCGGGCGCCGTGGTCGCAGTGCCAGCCGCGCAGCAGATGGGGGCGGCGGCGGGCGAGCCACTCCTCGTGGTCCATGCCGTAGCGGCCGCCCAGTTCCAGCCGGTCGGCCGTGGTCTCCACCTCCGGGAAGTCCGGGGGCGAGGCGCCGCCGCGGCGGCGGAGGACCACCGGCTCGCCGAAGCGGCGGGCGAAGGCGACATGCCTTGCGTGGTCCAGGCGCTGGTCCCGGAAGAACACCACCTTCCAGCGCAGCACGGCCCGCCGGATCAGGCCGGCCACCGCGTCGTCGAGGGGTGCGGCGAGGTCGACGCCGGTGATCTCGGCGCCGATGTGCCCGGCGACCGGCCGCACCTCGACGTCCCCGACCCGCATGTCCACCCCGGTGACCGGATCCGGCCGGTCCGTGCTTTCGGCCCGCGCCGGTCCTTCCCGCCGCTCCGACCGCTCCCGGCGCTCCGGCTCTTCCCGGCGCTCCGGCTGTTCCGGCCGCTCCTGCTGCTGCGCCGCGGCCCTGTCCGTCGTCATGCGCGCGCTCCGCTGCTCGTCCGTACCGGCCCCGGGGCCCGTGCCGTCCGCCGGCCACGTCGCGCCCGTCCGGTTGATCACCACTCACCCTATCCATGAGGCTGGTGGCACGACACTGTCGAGCGGAAGGTCTCCTCGTGAACGGCATACCGGTGCACACGCTCAACGACGGAACGACGATCCCCGCCCTCGGCCTCGGTACCTGGCCGCTGGACGACACCGCGGCCGAACGGGCCGTACGCGAGGCACTCGGCCTCGGCTACCGACTGGTGGACACCGCGGTGAACTACCGCAACGAGACCGGCGTGGGCCGTGCCCTCGCGAACGCCGGGGTGCCCCGCGAGGAGCTGGTGGTGACGACCAAGCTGCCGGGCCGCCACCACGGCTACCAGGAGACCCTGGCCTCCTTCGAGGAGTCCCGGCGGCGGCTCGGCGTGGAGTACGTGGACCTGTACCTGATCCACTGGCCGAACCCCCGGGTCGGCAAGTACGTCGACTCCTGGAAGGCGATGATCAAGCTCCGGGAGGACGGTCTGATCCGCTCGATCGGCGTCTCCAACTTCACCCCGGAGCACGTCGTGCGGCTGGAGAAGGAGACCGGGGTGCTGCCGTCGGTGAACCAGATCGAGCTGCACCCGCTGTTCCCGCAGGAGGAGCTGCGCGCCTTCCACGCGGACCAGGGCATCCTCACCGAGAGCTGGAGCCCGCTGGGCCGGGGCGGCCATCTGCTGGGCGACCCGCACGTCGGCCGGATCGCCGACGAGCACGGGGTGAGCCCCGGGCAGGTGCTGCTGCGCTGGCACGTCCAGCTGGGCGCGCTGCCCATCCCGAAGTCCGCCGACCCCGAGCGGCAGCGCGCCAACCTGGACGTCTTCGGCTTCGAGCTGGACTCGGACCAGATGGCCGCGATCACCCGGCACGCCCCGACCCGGCTCGGCGGCGACCCTGAGACCCACGAGGAGTTCTGAGACCGGGGTGAGCGGGGTACCCGGGACCCGGTGAGGCGGACGCACGGAAGGAGCCGCACGTGGCAGCGGAGGACCGGCTGCGGACGTACCGCGGCAGGCGCGACTTCGAGCGGACCCGGGAACCCGCGGCCGAAGGGCGGACGGACGAAGGCCGAAAGCCCTCGGCCGGACAGGACGCCGGGGGCCGGGGCGGCGGGCGGCCCCGGTTCGTGGTGCAGATCCACGACGCGCGCCGGATGCACTTCGACTTCCGGCTCCAGGTGGACGACGTCCTGAAGTCCTGGTCCGTGCCGAGGGGCCCGTCCGCCGACCCCGGCGACAAGCGGCTCGCGGTGCCCACGGAGGACCATCCGCTGGCGTACGAGGACTTCGAGGGCGTGATCCCGAAGGGCCAGTACGGCGGCGGCACGGTGATCGTGTGGGACCGGGGGACGTACGAGCCGCTGAGCCATGACCGGCAGGGGCGGCCGGTGGACTTCGCCGAGTCGCTGGAGCACGGACACGCCACGTTCCGGCTGCACGGCACCAAGCTGCGCGGCGAGTACGCCCTGACCCGCTTCCGGGGCCGGGACGGGGAGGACCACTGGCTGCTGGTGCGCAAGGGCGCGGCGCACAAGGCCGGGCACGGGTCCCCCGACCCCCGGCGGGCCCGTTCGGTGCGCACCGGGCGCACCCTCGCCCAGGTCGCGGCGGACGGCGGCGCGCGCTGACCGAGCGCGAGCCGACCGAGCGCGAGCCGACCGGGCAGGCGTCGACGGTGCGCGCGCCGACCGTGCGAGCGCCCGCAATCCGGATTCCCTGATTCCGGCCCCAACAGGTGTGCGAGGAGCCTATGTTCGCGCCGACATCCCTCGCTCCCCTGGAGGCATCCCCATGCGCACAGCACCGCGCGCCGCCGCCCTGATCGGCGCCGTGGCCGCCGCCACCGTACTCATCTGCGGGCCCGCGGGGGCGACCCCGGCAGGCCCCGGGGTGACGGCCCGCACGATCAGTGAACGGACCGTCGGGAACACCGACTACACCCTGCGGGAGATCACCGTCCCGCCCGGCCAGAGCACCGGCTGGCACTACCACGACGGCCCCCTGTACGGCGTGGTGCGCCAGGGCACCCTGAGCCACTTCGACTCCGCCTGCGCCCCGGACGGGGTGTACCGGGCGGGCGAGCCGATACAGGAGCCGGCCGGACCGGGGAACGTGCACATAGGCCGCAACCTCGGGGACACCCCGGTGGTGCTCGACGTGCTGTACGTGCTGCCGCACGGCTCCCCGTTCTCCGAGGACGCGCCGAACCCGGGCTGCGCCTTCCAGTAGCGGCCGATCAGGCGTCGGGAAGCGGCTGTTCGGCCCAGATGGTCTTGCCCGCGGCCGTCTGCCTGCTCCCCCAGCGCTGGGTGAGCTGCGCGACCAGCAGCAGTCCCCGGCCGCCCTCGTCGTAGGCGTGCGCCCGGCGTAGATGCGGGGAGGTGGAACTGGCGTCGGAGACCTCGCAGATGAGGGCGCGGTCGCGGATCAGCCGTAGCTGGATGGGGGGTTCGCCGTAGCGGATGGCGTTGGTGACGAG
>NZ_MUNF01000124.1 GCF_002154555.1 Streptomyces murinus | reverse complement strand
CGGCCAGCAGTCCCCTTACGGCCAGCAGTCCCCTTACGGGCAGCCCCAGCCGCAGAACCCCGGTCCCTACGGCGGCTCGCCGTACCCCCAGCAGGGTCCCCAGCCCGGGGGCCCGCAGCAGCCGCCGTACCAGGGCTGGGGCGGTATGCCGCCCGTCGTGCCGCCGCCCCCGAAGAAGAGCCGGGTCGGTCTGATCCTCGGGATCGTCGGCGGCGTGGTCGTGCTGATCGTGGGCGGTCTGGTCGCCCTCGGCGCGATCGGCTACAAGTCGGCGACCACCTTCCCCGACGCCAAGAACAAGCTGACGCTGCCCAAGACGCTGCTCGACGACAAGTACACCTTCTCCAAGGACCTCTCCGGCGCCGACGGGCAGGCGATCGAGAGCGAGGCGAACTCCTCCTGGAACGCCAAGGACGTGCACGCCGTGGTGGGCACGTACGCTCTGGGAGGTGACGCGACCAAGGGCACCCTGGTGGTGTCGGGCATGTACGGCCGGCTCAAGGACGCGGACCAGATCCGCCGGAACATGATGAAGGGCGGCGCCGAGAGCGCCGGCACCACGGTCGCCGTGCCCGTGAAGGACTTCGACCTGGACGTCACCATCAGCTGCGAGGTGCTGGTCCAGGACCAGGCCGGTACGAAGATGACCATGCCCTCCTGCGCCTGGGCCGACGGCAACACGGCCGCCACGATCGTCGTCGTGGACATGAGCGTCATATCGCAGGACCCCTCGGAGGTCGACCTGGCCGCGCTCGCCAAGGAGACCCTCCAGGTCCGCTCCGAGGCGGTCAAGCCGATCGGCTGACCGCCGCCTCCTCCCCGGGCGCGAACGGCGCCCGCAGCGTGAAGGCGTACGGCGTCGGGCCGTGCGCCCTCAGGTGCAGCAGCCGGTCCTCCGCCTCGGCGACCGCCGGGCGGTGGCCGGCCGGCACCCACCACAGCGCGGTCACCGCCTCCTCCAGCCGCTCGAAGAACTCCCGGCGCCGGGCCAGCAACTCCCGGTGCTGCCCCCGGTACATGAACGCGGTGAGCGCCTCCGCGTCCCGCCACACCGACAGGTTGACGATCAGCCACGCGTCCCCGAGCACCGGGACGTCGGTCGCGTTGCCGGAGTCGCTCTTGAGCCGCCACACAAAGCCGTCCGAGGCGTCGGCGACCGCGTTCACCGGGTCGAGCCCGTCGACGAAGTCCTTCAACTCGGCCGAGTCCAGCGGGTGTTTGAGGCGGGCGATGTTCACCTGGGCCAGTTCGTACGCGGGTGCGGTATCCGTCATGGTCGCACCCTAAGGAGATCCCGGCCGCCCGCGGCAGCCCCGTCTCACCGGCCGAGCACCGCCCGCATCACGTCCCGGGCGATCGGCGCCGCGTCGCCCCCGCCGCTGATCTCGCCCCGGTCCGCCGAGGCGTCCTCCACCACCACCGCGACCGCGACCGCCGGCTCCACCGCGTCCTGGTCCTGCGCCCAGGAGACGAACCAGGCGTACGGCAGACCGGTGTTGTCCACCCCGTGCTGCGCGGTGCCGGTCTTGCCGCCGACGATCGCGCCGGGGATCGCCGCCCGGGTACCGGTGCCCTCCCGCACCACCCCGGTCATCAGCTCCTTCAACTGCTCGGCCGTGTACGGGTGCATGACCTGCCGCACCGGATGCGTTCCGCTGCCCGCGACCGTCTCGCCGTCGTGCCGTGTCGTCCGCTCCACCAGATAGGGCGTGTGCAGCCGCCCGTCGTCGGCGACGGCCGCCGCGACCATCGCCATCTGGAGCGGGGTGGCGCGGGTGTTGTACTGCCCGATCGAGGAGAGCGCCAACTGGGCTTTGTCCACATGGGAGTCGAAGGTGCTGGTCGCGACCGAGAAGGGCACGCGCAGCCCGCCGTCGTTGAACCCGAACGCCTCCGCCGTGGCCGTCATGTCCCGCACCCCGACGTCCACGCCCAGCTTGGCGAAGACCGTGTTGCAGGACCACTCGAAGGCGTCCCGCAGCGAGGTGTCCACACAGCCGTCGGCCTCGTTGGTCAGCGTGGTGCGGGTGCCGGGCAGCCGATAAGGGTCGGGGGAGTCGGTGCGCGCGTCCGGGTCCGTGACCACCCCCGCGTCCAGCGCCGCCGCCGCAGTGACCACCTTGAACGTCGAACCCGGCGGATACGTCTGCCGTACCGCCCGGTTGAGCATCGGCTTGTCCGGGTCGCCGTTGAGCCGCGCCCACGCGGACGCCACCGACTCGGCGTTGCCGGAGAGCTGGGCCGGGTCGTACGAGGGGCTCGTCACCAGGGCCAGGATCCGCCCGGTCGAGGGGTCGACGGCGGCCACCGCGCCCTTGCGCCCGCCGAGCCCCCGGTACGCCGCCTCCTGCGCCGCCCGGCTGAGGGTCGTCACGACGTTCCCGCCCGGTTCCAGGCCCCGGGTCAGGTCGTTCCACAGCGGCAGCGGCGCGAGCATCGGATCGGCGCCGGAGAGCACCCCGTCCTCGGAGTGCTCCAGGAACGTGGTGCCGTACGACTGGGAGGCGAAGCCGGTCACCGGCGCGTACAACGGGCCGTCCTGGTAGGTGCGTTCGTAGCGCAGCTGCTCATGGGTGTCCACGGAGCCGGTGACCGGCTTGCCGTCGACCAGGATGTCGCCGCGCGGCTGCTGGTAACGGGCGATGGCCGCGCGGCGGTTGGCCGGGTTGCCGGTGTAGTCGCCGGCCTGGACGAGCTGCACCCGGGCCGCGTTCACCAGCAGCGCGGCGAGCAGCAGGGTGCAGAACGCGCAGGCGTGCCGGATGTACCGGGCCATCGGCCGCCCGCCCTCGCCGCCCATCCCGGTGTAGTCGCTCACGGCGCCTCCCTGCCGTCGTACTGGCTGCGCGCCGAGTCGCTCACCCGGATCAGCAGGGCCACGATCGTCCAGTTGGTGACCACCGAGGAGCCGCCCTGGGCGAGGAAGGGCATCGCCATGCCGGTCAGCGGGATCAGCCCGGTGACCCCGCCCGCGATCACGAACACCTGGAGCGCCAGGATCGAGGCGAGCCCCACCGCGAGCAGCCGCCCGAACGGCTCGCGCAGCGCGAGGCCCGCCCGGTAGCCGCGCTCCACCAGCAGCGCGTACAGCAGGATGATCGCCGCGAGCCCCGCGAGGCCCAGTTCCTCGCCGGCCGTGGCCAGGATGAAGTCCGACTTGGTGGCGAAGCCGATGAGCACCGAGTGCCCGAGCCCGAGCCCGGTGCCGAGCAGGCCGCCCGCCGCGAACGCGAACAGCGACTGGGAGAGCTGGTTGGGACCCCGCCCGGCCTCGATGGTGGCGAACGGGTGCAGCCAGTCCGCGATCCGGCCGCCCACATGCGGCTCCACCCGGCCGACGGCCACCGCGCCCAGCACGGCGAGCACCAGCCCCACCGCGATCCAGCCGGTGCGCCCGGTGGCGACGTACAGCAGCACCACGAACAGCCCGAAGAACAGCAGCGAGGTGCCGAGGTCCCGCTCCAGGACCAGCACCCCGACGCTGAGCAGCCAGATCGTCACGATCGGCCCGAGCACCCGCCCGGTCGGGAACTGCATCCGCCAGATCCGGCGCCCGGTGTACGCGAGCGCGTTGCGGTTGGCGGCGAGGTACGCGGCGAAGAACACCGCGAGCAGCACCTTCGCGAACTCGCCCGGCTGGATGGAGAATCCGGCGAACCGGATCCAGATCCGGGCCCCGTTGACCGCCGGGAACAGGATCGGCAGCAGGAGCAGGACGAGCGCGGCGACCACGCACACATAGGAGTACCGCTGGAGCAGCCGGTGGTCGCGCAGCAGCAGGACGACGACGATGAACAGGGCCACCCCGAGCGCGGACCACACCAGCTGGGCGGGGGCGGCCCGGTCGCCCGGTGTCTCCAGGTCCAGTCGGTAGATCAGCACCAGGCCGAGCCCGTTGAGCAGCACCCCGATGGGCAGCGGCAGCGGATCGGCGTACGGCGCCCGCAGCCGTACGGCGAGATGCGCGAGCAGCGCGAGCACCCCGAGCCCGGCCCCGTACGCCAGCGCCCCCGGCGGCACCCGCCCGGCCCGGGCCAGGCCCACCGCGCAGTAGCCGTACACCGACAGCGTGACGGCCAGCACGATCAGCGCGAGCTCGATCCCGCGGCGCCGGGGCAGCCGTACGACAGGCACGGCGGCCGGGGCCGTCGCCGCGGCGGTTCCGGCGTCGGTCATGCCGCGAACTTACCTAAACCCGACTATTCCGCCTCAGTGCAACGCGCCCCTTAGGGGCGCGGGGCTGTGTCCGGCATGCGGCTCCGCCGCGTGGGCGCGACAAGCCACATACGACCCGTACCCGCCGACGAACCGCCCCGACGGAGCCCTACCGCCCCGGCGGAGCCACCCGCCCCGGCGGAGCCACCCGCGTCGGCCAAGCCACCGGCAGGACGAGCGTCGCCACCGCGCCCCCGTCCACCGCGTTCCGGAACGACAGCCGCGCGCCCAGCACCTCCGCCTGTCCCACCGCGATGGTCAGCCCGAGCCCGTGCCCCTTCGCGCCGCCCTCGGTACGGAACCGCTGCGGCCCGTGCACGACCAGATACTCGGGATACCCGCTCCCGTGGTCCCGCACCGTCACCACCGGCCCGTGCACCGTGAGCAGCACCGGCGCCGCCCCGTGCTTGTGCGCGTTGGCCACCAGATTGCCCAGCACCCGCTCCAGGCGCCGCCGGTCCGTCTCCACCACGGCGTCCCGTACGACCCGTACCTCGGTCTCCGTCCCCGACGCCCGCACCACCCGCTCGGCGAGCGCCCCCAGGCCCTCGGCGTCGGCCTCCAGCCGCTCCCGGCCGCTGTCCAGGCGGGAGATCTCCAGCAGGTCCTCGGTGAGGGTGCGCAGCGCGGCCACCCGGTCCCGCACCAGTTCCGTCGGCCGCCCGGGCGGCAGCAGTTCCGCCGCCGCGTGCAGCCCGGTGAGCGGGGTCCGCAGCTCATGCGCCACGTCCGCGGTGAACCGCTGCTCGCTGAGCAGCTTGCCCTGGAGCGAGGCGGCCATCGAGTCCAGCGCGGCGGCCACCGCGGCCACCTCGTCCTGGGGCCGGACCGGATCCTTCGTGCGGGGGTCGTCGACCCGTGCGTCCAGGTCGCCCGCGCTGATCCGGCGGGCCACCCGCGCGGTCGCGTGCAGCCGCCGGGTCACCCGGGACACGGCGAACACGCCGACCAGCACGGTCGCGCCGATGGCGAGCGCGGAGGACCACAGGATCGAGGTGTCGAGCCCGGCGATGGTGCCGGACTGCTGCGAGTAGTCGATCTCCACGGCGAGCGCCCGGTGCCCCTGGACGGGGCCCGCCGCCCACATCGTCGGCCGCCCCCGGTGCGTGGACACCACGGTGCCGCGCCGCCCGGAGAGCGCGAGCGCCCGCAGCGAGTCCGGCAGCCCCTCGGGGTCGACCCCGGCGTTGGGCAACAGGGTGTCCCCGGCCTCGTAGGCGCGGGTGGCGTCCGAGAGCCGGGACAGGGCGAGGTCACGGGCGTTGCCGACGGTCTGGTCCGTCACCGAGACGTGCACGAGCACACCGAGCAGCGCGGCCAGCGCGCAGCACATCACGGTGATGAACACGGCCGCCTTCACGGCGAGCGGCCCCGCCCAGCGGGCCAGCAGCAGCCTCATGACGCGCCCGGGGAGGCGGCGGGGGAGGCGGACGGGCGCGCGGAGGGGCTCGCCTTGTGGATCCGGCGGCCCGTGCCGGTGTGCAGGTACTCGTCGCGGGAGAACACCATCGCGCGCTGGCCGGGGTCCCACTCCCAGGTGGTGCGGTACTCGTAGCCGGAGATGTCCGCCGGATTGCGCTCGATCAGCGCGCGCCCGGCCAGCTCCACGCCGAGGATCGCGTCGTTGTCGGCCAGCACCTGCACCAGATGGCGGCCCTCGACGGTGTAGACCCGGACCGCCGTCTGGTTGGTCGGGTAGAGCCGGAAGCCGAGCGTGAGATCGGGCCGGCCGTCGCCGGTCAGGTCCCGGTAGTAGGGCTTGAGCAGCGGGCACAGCGCCCGGTCGCCGCCCGCACGGCAGTCCTTCACCCGGTCCACGGTCCCGTGGAACGCCCCCTTGGAGCCGTAGTCGGCCGGGTGCGCCTTCAGCTCCGCCTCGACGATGTCCACCGGATCGATCCTGCGTATGTCGCCGCCGGGTACGGTCAGGCCCTTGACGGTCTCCCGCGTCGCCACGTCGTACGGGTACGCCGGGCTGGACGCCGGGCGCAGATCGGGCCAGAGCTTGGCGGGGCTGTCCGCGGTCTGGGTCGGCCCGGCGCTCTGCAACTGGCCGGCGTCCCCGCAGGCCGCCGCCGTCGCCGACAACAGGGCGACGGCGGCCGCGGCGAAGGCGGTGCGCACAGGGCGACGGAGGGGCACGGTGCTCCAGGGGCGATGGTTTTGCAGGTCAGTAGGCCAGTATGCACATAGATTCCAAGGAAGCCCCTTTTTGTCCGCTCTGTGCACCTGGGCCGTGCGCCGGTGCCGGGACAGAGAGGCTACTCGGCCAGTTCCTCAAGGAGCCGTACGGTATGCAGCCCGGCGCGCAGATACGCCACGAACAGCTCGTTGTGCAGCGCCCACGCCGAGCGGCGGGCCCGGATCAGCCGGATGGCCTCGTCCGGCGCACCGCCCTGCTGCACCAGCGCGTGCGCCACGACCAGGCCCGAGCGGTTGTACCCGTGACAGCAGCGCACCAGCACGTGGCGGCCCGCGTCCAGCGCCTCGTTCGCCGCCCGCGCCAGCCGGATCACCCCGGCCAGCTGCGTGCCGTCCAGCGGTCCGTCCGGTATCGGCCACACATGGTGCTCGACGCCCGCGTCCGGGCCGTGGCCGGGCAGCCGCAGCAGCGACTGCACCACATCGAACTCGTCCCGTACGACGGCCGTCTCCAGCCGGCCCGTACGCCCCCGGTACTCGTGCCCGCCCATCCACAGGCCGGGCACGATCTCGCTCCACGGGCTCCGTGGAGCCGGCACGTCGGGCTGCGTTCCGCGGGTTCGCACCGGCGCCTCCCCAACTCCCCTGCGCGGGGCCGCCCTCCACGGTAGCCGGTCTTGCCCGGGAAGCACCCGGCCTGTTCCCATGGTCGAGGGGTGATGCGCATGAGCGGACTGCGCGTGGTGCCGGGCCGCCGCGGGGGCCGGGACCGGCTGTACGTCTGCCGCCCGGACGGCAGCCGGATCGCCTGGTACGACCGCGCCGCCGGCCGGGTCGACCTGCTCGCCGAGGACGAGCGGGACCGGGTCCTCGAAGCCCTGAAGCCCTTCCTCACCGGCCCGGTGGCCGTGGGCCCGCCCCCGGTCCCCACCGCCGCCGAACTCGCCCGGCTCGCCCTGCACCCCGATGACGACCTCGCGCCCAACCGGCCCGGCGAGGCGCTGCTGATCGCCCTCGACCGCGAACCCGGCGCCGGACACCGGCTGCGCCCCGACCCGCGCCGCCGCGCCCTGCTGGCCGAGCAGACCGTGGGCGATGTGCTCGACGGCCTGGAGGGCGCGGGCTGGCTCGCCCTGCACTCGCTGCCGCTGCCCGGCGGCGACCGGGTCCACCATCTGCTGATCGGCCCCGGCGGACTGTTCGCCGTGCACGCCCTGTACGCCCGCAGGGCACGGGTGCGGGTCGCCGATCCGATGGTCAGCGTGGGCCGGCGCGCCGCCGAGCCCCTGCTGCGCCGGCTGCGCGCCCAGACCGACCGGGCCGCCTACGCCCTGACCGCCGAGGTCCGCCCGGTGCTCGCCCTGACCGACCCCTCCGGGGTGACCCTGACCGCCGCGCCGCGGGGGATACGGGTCCTGTCCGCCGGGGAGCTGCCGGGGCTGGCCCGGCTGGGCGGCGTACTGAAACCGGCGGACGTGGCGGCGCTGCACGCGATGGCGAGGGACCGCCGTACCTGGGAGAAGGTCTGAGCCAGGCCCTAGGTGTATTGGCC
>NZ_MUNF01000123.1 GCF_002154555.1 Streptomyces murinus | reverse complement strand
GGTGGTACGGGGGTGGTACGGGGACGGGGCTGTGCGGGGTTGTCGCGGCTAACGGCACTGGCCGACCTGGGCTTACCTGCGGTAACTTTACCGCTCGGTAACGAATTTGTTCCCGCCTTCGGGGGGTTTGATGTCGACCGTCCTCGACAAGTCACCCGCACTGGGGCCGGTGTTGGCGGCCGGTGCGCTGCGCTCACTGGGAAAGCGGTCCTCGGCCGGGGCGCCGTACCCGGACACCCGGCTGGTGCTGCCGGGGGTGCGCGCGGACCCGGCCCGGCTGGCGAGGTACGCCCGGCTGTGCGCCTTCCCCGCCCCCTCCGAGCACCTCCCGCTCCCCTACCCCCATGTCCTCGCCTTCCCGCTGGCGATGCGCCTGCTCGGCGCCCGGGACTTCCCGCTCCCGCTGCTGGGCCTGGTGCATACCTCGATCGAACTCGCCCGTCGCGCACCGCTGCCCGTGTCGGGGGCGTACGAACTCACCGTGTACGTCGCGGGGTTGGCCCCGCACCGGCGCGGTACGGAGGCGACGGTGGTGGCGGAGGCGCGGCTGGCCGGGGAGCCGGTGTGGGAGTCCCGCAGCACGTATCTGTCCCGGCACCGGACGGCGGTCGGGAGCACGCCCGCCCCTCCCCCGGAGC
>NZ_MUNF01000122.1 GCF_002154555.1 Streptomyces murinus | reverse complement strand
GGGCGGGGGGAACGGAGGCGGGAGGTGAGGAGTTCGATGCCCTTGCGGCCCAGGGCGCGTTTCGGTGGGGCGACGGCGGTCAGGGGGACGCTGGCCAGGGCGGCGACCTCGTCGTCGTAGGAGATGATCGCCAGGTCCTGGGGGACGCGGATGCCGCGCTGCGCCGCCAGTTGGAGCAGGACGATGGCCTCCGCGTCGCCGTGGGCGAGGACGGCGGTGGCGCCTTGGGCGCGGAGGTCGTCGAGGACCTCGTCGATGCGCTGCTCGGTGTGCGGGGAGGTCTCGCGCTGCGGGACCAGGTGGACCGGGGTGTCCTGGTCGAGGCCCAGGGCGCGCAGGGCGTGGGTGTGGCCGAGGCGGACGGCGGGGGCCGTGGGGCCCAGGTCCTTGACCATGAGGGCGATCCGGCGGTGCCCGAGGCGGGCCAGGTGCTCCACGGCCAGCCGGGCGCCGGCCTGGTGGTCGGTGACCACATGGTCAAGGCGGTCGACCAGGGTGGTGGAGCGCAGTTCGCGTTCGACCAGGACCACCGGGATCTTCAGCTCGCGCAGGCGTTCCTCGAAGCGGGTGTGGCGGGAGTTCTCCAGGGTCGGCGGGGCCAGCAGCAGGCCGTCGACGCCGTCGTCCAGATGGCGGCGGATGGCCACCAGGTCCTGCTCGGGCTGGTAGTCGGAGAAGGCGAGGGTCAGTTCGGCGTTCAGTTCCGACGCCGCCTCGCGGGCTCCCTCCAGCACCTCACGGAAGTAGGGGCCGTTGGGCAGCAGCAGGCCCAACCGGAGTGCGTCCGGCGCGCGTTCGGGATCCTGTCCGGTCGTCGCGGCCCTGCGGTCCAGGGCGACTCCGCCGTGGAAGCGCCGCACCAGACCTTCGCGTTCCAGGGCCTCGACATCGCGTCGCACCGTGACGTCGGAGACCCCCAGCAGGCCCACGAGGTCGCTGATCCGTGCCGAGCCGTGCTCCCGCAGATGGGCGAGGAGCAGGTCGTGCCGGTCCGGAGAGAGCATCACGCGTCACATTTCCCTTGGCGCCGACATGGAAAGGGTTCCGAACTGTTGGGAACGGAAGAAACCTAGCGCGCCGAAAGGGAGTTGGGCAGCCCTCGGTGACTCGGCGAAGACAGAAAGGCGGCCGAGGTGGTGAGTGATCGAAAGGAGGAATAGGGGGCGAAAGAGGAAGGGAACGGGATATCGAATGGCTCCGGATGCTTCCGGGTCGCTCCAAGTGCGCACGACCTCATTGACGGGTTACGGACCTGACCGGATGCTGAAGCCGCATCGGACGGCGGAGGTCCCTGCGGGCAGTCCGCCGTGTTCGGCGGCGCCTCGATGCCCCGCCTCGCCCCTGGAAGGAGGCCCCTGTGTCCCTGGTCGGCCAGCGGCCCGGCAGTACACCGGCCGAGCGACCCGACGCACCCCCCGAAGCACCCCTCGCACCGACCCGGCACACGGTGTCCCGGTGGCAGCGGGTGCGGCGGGACCGGGTGCCGCTGCTCATGATGGTGCCGGGCGTGCTGTACTTCATGATCTTCCAGTACGGCGCCCTCGCCATGAACGTGATCGCCTTCCAGCACTACATCCCGTTCCTCGGGATGAGCCACAGCCCCTGGGCCGGGATCTCCAACTTCCGGACCCTGTTCGGTGATCCGGGGTTCTGGCAGGCCGTCTGGCACACGGTGAGCCTCGCCCTGTTCCAGCTGGTGTTCTTCCTCCCGGTGCCGCTCGCGGTGGCGCTGCTGCTGCACAGCGTGCTGAACGGGCCGGTGCGCAAGTTCGTGCAGTCGGTGGTGTTCCTGCCGCACTTCGTCTCCTGGGTCGTGGCCGTCGCCCTGATCCAGCAGATGGTGGGCCCCACCGGTGTGCTGACCAATCTGCTGTCCGGCGGCGGCGACCACGTGGTGAACCTGTTCACCGACCCCTCGCTGTTCCAGCCGATGATGGTCGCCGAGCTGATCTGGAAGGACTGCGGCTGGGCCACGGTGATCTTCACCGCCGCCCTCTTCCAGGTGGACGAGCAGCTCTACGAGTCGGCGGCCATGGACGGCGCCGGGCCCTGGCGCCGCTTCTGGCACGTCACCCTGCCCGGCGTACGACCGGTCGTGGTGCTCGTGCTGATCATGCGGCTCGGCTCCGTCTTCAGCGTCGGCTTCGACCAAGTACTGCTCCAGCGCGACTCGTTCGGGCAGCGGGTCTCCGAAGTGCTCGACACGTACGTCTACTACCACGCCACCGTCAACGGCGACTGGTCCGTCGCCGCGGCCGCGGGACTGTTCAAGGGCGTCGTCGCCCTGGTCCTGGTGGTCGCCGCGAACAAGGTCGCCCACCGGCTCGGCGAGCAGGGGGTCTACCGATGAGCCCGGCCACCGGGGCAGCGGCCCGCCGAGCGAAGGACAGCGGTACGAAGGACGGCGGCCCCAAGGGCGCCCGTGCGAAGGGCAGCCGTATGCCGAAAGGTCGTATCCCGAACGGTCGTATGCCGGGCGGTCGTACGAAGGCCCGGCGGCCCGCCTGGCAGGAGGAGCCGAGGGTCCTCACCACGGCCGGCAAGGTGCTGGCGTTGGTGCTGATCACGGCGGCCGTGGTGGCGCCCTTCTGGGTGGTGCTGGCCACCAGCCTCAGCTCCAGCCGCCAGGTCACCGCGGACGGCGGGTACTCGCTGTGGCCGCGGGAGTTCTCGCCGCACGCCTTCCACCAGATCCTCACCGGCTCCACCGCGGGCCGCGCCCTGGTGGTGTCGCTGCTGCTGGTGGTGGTCGGTACGGCGGTGTCGCTGGCCGCGACCGTCCTGCTGGCGTACGCCCTGGCCCGGCCCGGGGTGATCGGGGGCGGCTGGGTGCTGAAGATGACGCTGATCGCGTTCCTGTTCCCGCCCGGGATCATCCCCGCCTACCTGATCGTCGACAACCTCGGGCTGATCGACAGCTATCCCTCGCTGGTGCTGCCCGTCGTCGTCGACGTGTTCAACCTGGTGGTGCTGCGCGGCTTCTTCCAGGGACTGCCCGGCGAGCTGTTCGAGGCGGCCCGCCTGGACGGGGCCGGCGAGTTCACCGTCCTGTGGCGGATCGTGCTGCCGCTGTCCAGGTCGGTGATCGCGGTCGTCGGGTTCTTCTACGGCGTCACCTACTGGAACGACTTCTTCCGGGCCCTGTTCTACCTCAACGACCCCGGCCGCTGGCCGCTCAGCACCCTGCTGCGGCTGCTGGTCACCCAGGGGGTCACCGCGGACGCGAACGGCACCACCGCGAGCGCCCTCCAGGACACCTCCCGGACCACGCTGATGGCCACCATCGTCCTCGCGGTCGTCCCCGTCCTGGTCGTCTACCCCTTCGTCCAGCGGTTCTTCACCAAGGGCGTGCTCACCGGCGCGGTCAAGTCCTGACCCCGCGGTCAAGTCCTGGCCCCGCGGTCAAGTCCTGCACCCCGCCGACCGGTTCCGCTCTGCCCCGCCCCCTGAACAAACGCGTCCGCTTGGAGCCCTCATGTCCCTGAACATGTCCCGCCGCTCGGTGCTCAGAGCGGCCGGTGCCGGAGCCGCCGTCCTCGCCGCCGGTCCCGCGCTCGCCGCCTGCGACAACGGCGGCGGCCCGGTGTCCGTCTCCAACGAGGGCACCAAGCAGGCCGCCTGGCCCGCCCATGTGCCCGCCAAGGTCCACTACGACCTGCCCGCGCTGCCCGACAACGGCGCCCCGGCCGTCCTCAACTACCCCTCACTGCCGCTTCCTTCGTCGGTGCGGAGCAAGCCGGGCGACGGCTCGACGGTCTCCTGTATGGCGCTGAGCTACGGCGCCGCCGTCAAGCTCGACTCCTCCAACCGGATGGTCAAGGCCGTCGGCGACGCGATGGGCGTCACGCTCAAGCCCCGGTTCGTCATCGACACCGGCACCAGCTACACCACCGCACTGGCCACCATGATGGCGGGCGGCGACCAGCCGGACATCCTGATGATCCCGGCCACCGGCGCACCCCACATCAGCGAATTCATCCGCTCCAAGTGCGCCGACCTCAGCGAGTACCTGTCCGGCGACGCGATCAAGGAGTACCCGAACCTCGCCGCCCTGCCCACCCGGGGCTGGCAGCTGATGGGCCGGATCGGCGGCGGGATATACGGCGTCCCCACCTACCGCTACAACGCCCCGCAGGTCGGCCTGTTCGCCGACCGCGACAAGCTGGAGAAGGCGGGGATCTGGGGCAAGGGCATCGGTGTCCAGGAGTTCACCGATGCCCTGGCCAAGCTGAGCGTGAACGGCCGGTACGGCATCGGCAGTTCGAGCGCGGCCGCGTTCGGCTGGACCTACCACGCCGGTGCGGCCGGCGCTCCCAACTGGTGGGGCGAGTCCGGCGGGAGCTTCCGATTCACCGCCGACACCCCGGAGTTCGAGCAGGCTGTGGAGAACATGCACCGCTTCTACACGCGCCGCGTCTACAACCCGGACGCGCTGACGCTGGGCGCCGGCGACGCCCAGCCCAAGTTCCTCAACGGCACCTGGCTCACCTGGCCCAACGGCACCGGAGCCGCGGCCCAGATCTTCTCCCAGGTGCGGGGCTTCACCCCCGACCTCGCCTTCCCCTACGGCGACAGGCCCAACACCCCGGGCGGCGACTCGGTGTTCGGGTTCACGGTCATCAAGAAGTCCTCCCCGGCCCGGATCAAGATGCTGCTGCGCATCCTCGACTTCTTCGCGGCGCCGTTCGGCACCAAGGAGTTCGAGCTGGCCCGGTACGGCGTCGAGAGCGTGCACTTCACCCGCGACAAGGACGGCGCCCCGGCGAACGCGACCAGGCTCGGGCAGACGGAGAACAGCACCAATCTGCCGTTCCAGTACTTCAACATGGCGCCGCAGCCGCTGTTCTTCCCCGGGCTCGCCGGCCTCACCAAGCGGCTCTACACCTCGCAGAAGGCGCTGCTGCCGATCTGCGCGCCGGACGCCTCGGCCGCCTACCGCTTCTCCTCGGCGACCTTCAGCGCCAAGTGGGCCGGGGTCTCCCCCGCGCTCAACTCCGCGGTGATGGACGCCGTGTCCGGCAAGACGAAGGTGTCCGACTGGAAGGGCACCGTCGCCCGGATCAAGCAGCAGAACGGCATCGACCGGATGGCCGAGGAGTTCGCCGCGGCCAAGGCGGCCACGCGCTGAGCCCGGCCACCCCGTGGTGAGCCCGGCCGCCGCCCGCTGACGTACCGCACCTCCCGCGTGGGGCGCCTCCTTCCGCCGGCGCCCCGCGCCCATGACCCGAGGAGTCCTGTGTCCGACCTGCCCCCCGCGGCCCGCCGCCCCCGGGTCCTTTCTCCGGCGCCCCGGCTGCGGGCGGT
>NZ_MUNF01000121.1 GCF_002154555.1 Streptomyces murinus | reverse complement strand
CCGCGGCGCCCGAGGCGTCGCTGCTCGCGGGCCGTATCGCGCTGGCGCTGGGCTGGACGGCGGACGCGGAACGGCATCTGGCGGTCGCCGCGCGCAGCCGTCGGGGCGGATCGCCGACGGCCCGGATGACCGGCTGGGCGGCGCAGGCGCTGCGGGCGCGCGCGGCCGGGTCCCGGCGGGGTGTCCTGGAGGCGTGCCGGCACGGTCTGGACGTCCTGGACGACCACCGGATGACGCTGGGCGCCTCGGAGCTGCGCGCGCATGTGACCGCGCAGGGCGCCGAACTGGCCGCGCTGGCCCAGGAGGTGAGCCTGACCGACGACAGGCCCCGGCGCCTCCTTGAGTGGAGCGAGCGGTGGCGGGCGACCGTGCTGTCCACCCCGCCGACCCGGCCGCCCGCCGACGCGGCACTGCTCAGCGGTCTCACCGCGTACCGGGAGATAGCGGCCCGCGCGGAGGAGTCCCGCATGGAGGGCCGTCCGGTGCCGGCTCTGGAGCGGGAACAGCGGCGCCTGGAACGGGAGATCCGCTCCCGCACCCGCCATATCCGCGGCTCCGCCCCGCACGAGGGGGCCCGCTTCGAGGTGCCCCGGCTGCTGGACCGGCTCGGCGAGGACCGGCTGGTCGAACTCGCCGTCGTACAAGGGCGGGTGCATGTGCTGCTGTGCGGCCGGGGCAGGGTACGGCGGTTCATCGGCGGTCCGCTCGCGGACGCGGTGGCGGAGGCGGAGTACGTCCAGGCCGGGCTGCGACGGCTCGCGCACCCGGGTGCGGAGGCGCGGCTGCCGCTGGTGGAGGCGGCGGGCGCCCGGCTCCAGGAACTGCTGCTCGCCGGGGCGGTGCCGCATCTGGGCGCGGGTCCGGTGGTGATCGTGCCGCCGGGCGCGCTGCACCGGGTGCCGTGGGCGCTGCTGCCCGCGCTGCGCGACCGGGTGCTCAGCGTGTCGCCGTCGGCGGGCAGTTGGCTGCGGGCCCGGGAGACGGAGCCGCCGCGGGACGGCCGTACCGTCCTGGTGCGCGGCCCCGGGCTCGCCACCGGCGGCGCGGAGGTGCCCGAACTCGCCGACCGCTACGGCACGGCGACGGTCCTGGAGGGCGACGACGCCCAAGTCCCGCGGGTGCTGTCCGAGTTGGATGGCGCCGGGCTCGCCCATCTCGCCGCGCACGGCACCTTCCGCGCCGACAGCCCGCTGTTCTCCGCGCTGCGGATGTCGGACGGCCCTTTGATCGTGCACGACTTCGAGCGTCTGGCCCGCAGCCCCTACCGGATCATCCTCTCCAGCTGCGACACCGCCCGGCTCGCCTCGGTCGGCGCCGATGAACTCCTCGGCCTGGTCACGGCGTTGCTCCCGCTGGGCACGGCCGGGGTGGTCGCGAGCAGCGCCCCGGTCAACGACGCCGCGGTGATCCCCCTGATGCTCGCCCTGCACAAGGGCCTCACCGCGGGCCTCTCACTGGCCGAGTCCCTGCGGGACGCCCGGACCACCCTGCCCCCCGACACGGTGCACCAGGCGACGGGGTGGGCGTTCGCGGCGTTCGGAGCGGCCTGAATCAGCTCGGCGGTAAAGGAGTTTCGGCCAGGTCCTGTCTCTTTGGTCAGTGGTGGGTCCGGATGGGGATGGCGGCGAGGTGGAGTGGGGCCTGGTAGGTGATGGCGGGTTTGTCGGTTCGTGTGGCTGGGCCGCGTCACTGCTTGGGGTGGTTGGTGCGGCGTTCGACGCTGTTGCGTTGTTTGTGGGCCTCGCGCTCGAAGCCGGGCGGGCGGCCGCCGTGCCGGCTTCGTCGTCGGCGGTGGCCGGTCCGGCCGGACGGCTGCGGGATGACGGTACGGATTCCCCGGCGCCGCAGATGGGCCCGGACGGCGCGCGAGGAGCCGGCGCGATCGGCGAGGACGGCCGCGGGTCTGGTTCGGGGTCTGCCCGGACCGGTGCGGGGCACGCTGATCCGGTTCATCACCTCTCGAAGGCCGGCGCGTCACCGGCCTGGCCTGTGGTGACGGTGAAGGGCAGAAGCCGGGCCCGGCCGTCGGACGCCAGGTGGGCCTTGGTGCTCAGGCCTCTGCGGGAGCGTCCGAGTGCGTGGTCGGCCGGTTCCCGACGTCCCGTCGCCCCTTTTTTGAGTGCTCCAGCGGCGTGCTGGTGGGCCCGGACGACGGTGGAGTCGACCGACACGGTTCGATACTTCCAAGGATGGCTCGAGGGTGCGACGGTGGTCCGCCCACCGTCGTCCCCAGACCGGATCGGCTGGCATCAGCGGCTCAATCCGGTCCCACACCGCATCAGTGATCACTCATCGGACAGACGCATCCGATCAACTGACCAACCCATCAAAGAGACACACGCCAGATCCGGCAGGTGGCTACATGATCCCTTTCCACCGCCATGGCGGGTGACCGGCGCGGCCGCGAAGGCAGTCCACGCGGTACTGGGCTTCTGCCCGCCACTCCTTGTAGGTGGCGGCATGCTGGGCGGCATACGTCGTCATGCGCAGCTGCCGAGCAACGGACAGGAGCTCATACCCGTCCCACTTTGTGACGTCCGTACCGTACGCGGCGCAGAACTCGGCGTACTCCGGGCGGCTCACGCTGCCTGTTGTGGTCAGCTTTACCGCGGTTGAGACGAGGTCCCACTCCGGCGGCCCGAGAGACACCCGCTCGAAATCGAGCAGCAACGGCCCGTCGGATGTCACCACGACGTTCCCCACCCAGGCGTCCCCGTGCACCACGCATTCCGGCAGCCCCACAGGCCGATCGGCCCATCTGCCTTCCAGGTCGTGCAGCAGGTCCCGCAGCCACTGGCGATCGTCGTCGAACAGGGTCGTGGCAGCGTCGATGCGCTCAGCAACGCGGACAAAAGGGTCCAGGGCACCGAGGTTGAGATGATCGGGTTTCGGCAGCGCATGAAGTCGTTTCAGGAGACCGACGACGTCGGTGATGCTGCCATTCTCGTGCGGCGGGAGCTCCTGCCAGAAGGTGACGGGGTGGCCGGCAGCCATGACCGGTTGCACTACGTCGAGCGCTCGCACCGCGGGAACGTCGTTCCTCTCAAGCCAACGTGCCACCCGGACCTCACGGCCGGCTGCGGCCCCCTGGTCTGACCGTGCAATCCGAGCGACCGCCCCGCCGGGCAGTCGCCATATCGCGTTTTCCGCCAGACGGATGGGTTCCGCCCCTACAGGATCGAAGCCGGCCGCCTCGCAGGCCTTTTCGAGCACGGCGCGATCGGAGCGCGTGGCCCTGGTCACGTGGCCACCGTGACGGCGATGCGCTCGCGCAGGTGAACGGCCTCGCTCATCGTGCGGTGCCTGCCTGCGAAGCGTGCGAGCTCGCGGAGGTCATCGGCAGCTCGGCACGAGGTCAGCTTCCCCACGTCGTCCAGGGCCATGTGCCCCAGTACGACGGCCTCGTGCGGGTCTCCTTTAGCCATGCTGAGCGATGCCCACTTTGTACGGGAGATTGCCCGCGAACGGGCAAAAGCCTGCCCATGTCCCTCAACCGCGATTTTGAAGCGTTCGGCTGCTCGACCGGGGTCTTGTCCGGCCCGGACGGCCAGGTCGTACAGCGCGTGGGCTGTGTCGCCGTGATGCTGTGCATGGTCGTAGTACGCCATCCATGGCGGGTCCTGTGAGGGGTCGGACTGCTCGAACGCAGCGTCGGCATCGCCTACGGCCATGAGCGTGTTGCTGACATCGCCCATCTTCCCGAAAGCCCTGGCGCGGGCCGTGTGCAGCATCGCGCGCTCGGTTGCGGTGATCCGGTCTGCGCGCACCAGCCCCTTCTCCGCGTCGGTGAGACCTGTATCCGGGTCGCCTACCCAGATCGCTTGGCGGGCCATGAAACTGTAGGTCTTCGCGCGCAGGTGCCAGTTCTTACCCTCTTCGGCGCATTCCGCTGCGAGGCGGAAGGAGACGCGCGCGTCGTCATGGGCGTAGGCATCGAACTGGCTGGCTCCCACGACGAGCCCCAACCGGGCTACAGCGGAGAGGAGTTGAGGGCGGAGCGGCTCCGGGCACTTGACGGACAGCAAGGTGGCCGCCCAGGCGAGAGACCGGTTGGCGATTTCCGCAACGAGCCCCCCACCACCGTGGGCGTTGTCCAAGGCATGGATATGGTCGGCCGCACGTTCAAGCAGCGCGATCTCGCGTGGGCGGATCACCGTTGGTGTCTCCGGCTCGGTGGTCGGGGTGACGAGGCTGACGAGGTCTACAGGGGCGAGGGCGGCGAGGCCGCCGAGAAGCAGGGCGCGACGGTCCACGGGGCTCAGGCTTTCACTTGAAGGTGTCGAACTACTTCTGCCCAGGATGCGGCCCTCATGGACTTGGACAGGCGCCTCCGCCCCTGCCGGAGTCCTTTTCTCGGAAATCGGGCCCTTCTTATCGGATTCGTCGGGCCGGAAGGCCATCGGCCACGCACGTTCGAACAGACCTCCGCTGTCGAAGACCTCATCCAGGGCTCTGGAGAGGTCGAGCCGACAACTAGGGTACTTTGCCGTCTCGACGGCGTAGATGACATCGTCACTGACCTGCACCAACTTGCCCAGGGCCTTGGCAGACATCCCGCTGTTCCTGCGAAGCCGTCGTAGTTCTTCACCGAACCACCTCTGCGGTGAAACGCCGGTGGCGGGTTGCTTCTGCGGACGAGGCATAAAAGGCCTCTCTGTCTTCGGAATCCGATAACTGCAGCTCTCGGAACCAGCATCTCCACATTGGCCTTCACACCTGTCTCAATGGTTGCCGGCTGGTTCAACACCAGTACACACCGCAACACGAACCCGTTGGTGAGTTTTCGTAGGACGAGGTGGACTCCCGTGAACGCAGACCTACTGGATGCTTCGCAGACCGTGGCTGATGGGACGCAAGCGCTGACCCGTAGCCGCCCAGGAGTCCTTGAGATAGACCTTCAGCTCACGGCTGCGGCCGTGAAGCCCACCCGCGAAATCGTGATGAGGCACCTCGCCCTCTGGGGCCTGGCCGGATACGAGTGGCAGGTCAGCCTCGCCACGTCCGAGCTCCTCACCAACGCATTCAAGTACGCCCGCCAGCCCGACCAGCCCACCGTGCTCGTGCGGCTCATGCTCTCCCGCACTCCCGGTGGCCTCTTCCTTTGCGTCAGCGACCCTGAGCCAAGGCGCCCCAACCTTCTCCTGGCTGACGACGACCAGGAAGGAGGGCGTGGCATTCCTCTCCTTCGCGCGATCTGTGGCGAGTTCGGGTGCTCCAGCACCGACCGCGGCAAGGACGTGTGGGTGACCTTCGAAACGCCTTAGCTCGCGGTAGAGCCCTGTGACTCCCCTCCCTACGACCGAAGGACTTTCCGAGATGGAACCCGCCGTGGTGACCGCCCCGGTCCTGCGCGAGATCCCCATGGGTCTCCCTGCGGATTCGAGCGCTGCCGCATCAGCCCGCATCCAGGCGCAGACTCTGCTCACCGTTCTGGGCCGGTCCGGCGACCAGAACCTCGCGGTCGACGTGTTGCACACCCTCGTCGACAACGCCGTGCAGCACGCACTCATCCGCGCTGCGGCCGAGCAGCGCTTCGGCACCTGTCTCAGCATCACCGAGACCCGCGAACTGCTGATCGACGTGACAGACCCGAACCCCACATTCCCCCAGTTCGACAAAGCGATCACCGGCGAGGTCGGGAGCGGGCTTTGGGGCTCCGCAAGGGCGAACTCCTCGGCCTGCGCTGGGAAGACCTCGACCTCGACGCCAGCACCGCCGCCATCCGCCGCACACTCCAGCGCACCAGCGCAGGCGGGCTTACCACGCTGCCCACCAAGACCCGGGCCTCCGAGCGCCGCATCGCCATCCCCACCCGCTGCGTCCACTCGTTGAAGCACCACCACGAGCAGCAGCAGCGCGAGCGCGAGGCCGCAGGCCCGGCGTGGCAGCACAGCGGGCACGTGTTCACCACTGCGCAGGGCACACTGATCGACTCGACCAACCTCACCCGCGCCTTCACCACGCTCCTTCGCAAGGCCGGCCTCCGTCGCATCCGCTTCCACGACCTCCGCCCCTCGACCGCCACCTTGCTCCTGGAACAGGGCGTCGAACTCGTCGTGATCAAGGAACTCCTCGGCCACGCCCACGTCGGCGTCACCGCCACCGTCTACGCCCACGTCCGACTCCGCCTCCAGCGCCAGGCCATCGATACTCTCGGCACCGCCCTTGACGGCCTGACGGGCCTCGGCGCTGTACGCAACAACGACGACGAACCACCGCCCTGCGCCCCGCTCGTCCGCTGACGTTGCCGTCAACTACTGCCGTCACCCCACGCAAGAGCCCCGCCAGGACACACCTGACGGGGCTTCAAATTTGCGGAAGTTACCTCGCTTCGATCAGGCTGCGAGCAACTTCCATGAGGTCCGCCATCAGCGGAGCCGAGACATCGCCCGCCTGCGGATCAATGCTCAGTAGAGCTGACAACCAGCTCCCACCGTCCGGAACGACGATCGCGGCGAAGGAAGCCTCCGTCGGGTCGCCGCGATAGCGGAACTCGATCACCCGCTCCCCAGCAGTGGCATCTTCGAAGTCGATCACTTCGATCTCCGACTCACCGAACTTCACTGTGCGCATCTTCTTCTCCTCCCCTCAGTCCAAGAATCCGGAGAAGCTGCCGCCTGGGGTGAAGCGTGCCCCAAGACCGTTCGGCAGGCGAATATCGACGACGTCTTGCCACTGTCCTCCAATTCGCCCTCGCCCGCGCGTCTCCACCGCGCCCGGATGAGTGAGGATCTCGTCCAGCATGTCCTGGCCAGTTGCGTTCCATGCGCCGGGGTTCTGCCTCCCGGACGGCGTTGGCCATCCATTCGGGTTCCCGTTGCGCCCTGCATGCTTCTGGAGCGCCCGCCCGGCCATGCTGTACTCGCCGCGCTTGTCCGAAGGGTCGATCTTGGCCCCCGACTGCGATGCGAAATCAACATCGATCGAGCAGTTGCTGTTGTGAACGAGGACCGGCGTCTCCCCCGCCAGCACATAGTACGTGTGAACGCCATCAATGGTGAGGTCGTATGTCTGCTGGCGCTTGGTGTAGTGGGCGACCGCCACGATCTGGACGTGGGTGCCAGTGCTGGTGCGCAAGTACTGGCCGGGTCTGAGGATGCCGGCGTCCACCCACTTCTTGAGTTCAGGGACCCAGAAGGGATGGGTATCCGTGGCCGTGATTGTAGATTTGCCGCCGCTCTTGGTAGCGGTAGTGAGGGTAGTGAAGTCCTTGTCGTCCGCCGTAGTGATGGTGGCGACAACCTTCTTCTTAACCGTCTTTCCGGTATCAGGATCGGTAGCCTGGACGAAATCGCCTGTCCTTACATCCTCGATTGCTTTGGTGGTTCCATCAGCGAGGAGGACTTGAGTACCGGGTAGGAAGCTGTGCTTAGCGCACGATGCAGCAGCTTCCAACACTTCACCGACTTCAGCCCCTTTGCCCAATTTACCCAGCTTTGCAAGCTTGGCGATCTTGGCAAATGGAAGATCCGCAGCCAGCCAGGCGCAATTCCACGTCAGATTGTGCGCGCATTGACCAGCCAGCTTGTAGTCGAAGACGAATGTCTGGAAGAGATCTTTCGCCTCCGTTATTCTTCGATTCTCACCTTCAGGAAGTACGCCTAGATATTCCTTGTCGCCCACAATAGTTGTTTTAAACTGGACCTTTGCGTTGCCATCGACGTAGGTGTGCGTGACTACATTCGATCCGTCATCGCGGGCTGCGCCGACCTTGTCCTGTCCAGAGTGATACGTCCACCCTCCGTCATTGTTCTGGGTGAAGGTCTCGTGAGTTCCGTCGTCGCATCTGCCCTCTCGGCCGCAGAGACTGGCAGGCTTCAACCCCGAGGGATCACTCAGAGTGACAGGATTGCCGTTGGCGTAGCTGTAGCCGTTGAGACTCTGCGGATCAGTGGGGTCGAGGATGGGATCGACGCTGAGGAACCGGCCAGTAGTGGGGTCGTATTCGCGGGCACCGAGGTGGGTCAGTCCGGTGCTCGCGTCGTTGGTTCCGCCGACGAAGCCCTTGTCGCCGGGCCAGCTTGTCGGCTGCGTGCCGCGTAGTTCACCGAACGGGGTCGTCCGGCGCTGCTGCATGTTCAGGTTGCTGCTGTCGATGGCGAGCTGGCTGGTGCCGTGAGTGTCTCCGATGAGGAAGGACAGCTGGTTGTCGTCGGTGCGTACGGCCTGGTTGCCGTTGCCGAGGTCGTAGTAACGGGTGGCCTTCGGGGTGGTCGATCCCTTGGCTAGGGTGATCTCGGTGGCGCCGAGGAACAGAGTGGTGGAGCTGTCGGTGCGGGTGATCAGGCGGTTGCCGTCGGCATCGTAGACGTAGGAAGTGCTCTCTGTTCCGCCGTGACCGTCGTCCGCAGTCACCTTGGCCAGGTGGCCCTCGCTGTCCCAGGTGAAGGACTGGTTGTCGCCGCCGACGGACCGCGTCTTGGTGTTGCCGTCCTCGTCGTACGTGTAGGAGGCGAGCGCGGTGCCGGCGGCGCTGGTGGTGTGCACCTGGGTGACGGCGTGTGGCTGCCGGCTTTTGGGATCCGGATAGTCGTAGGTGTGAACGGTGTCCTTGCTGGTGTCTCCGGTCGTCGAGTGGTCGGTCTCGGAGGTGCGGTCGCCGTCGGTGTCGTAGCCGAAGGACTGCCAGTACGGTGCCGGGCCGCCGAGCACGGACGCCGTCGGGGTGGTGGCACAGTCGGTGGCGCCTTGGGCCCATGCGTCGGCGAGTCGGCCGAGGGCGTCGTAGTTGAAACACTGCGCGTCGGTGCCGTCGCGGGTGACGTCCGTGATGGAGGTGACGTCGCCTGCCTGGTCGTAGCCGTAGGTCGCGGACTTGTCGGTGCCGGGGACGTCCTGGCGGTCGACCCGCGAGTTGGACAGGCGCTGAGTGCCCCACTCGTAGGTGTTGGTGACCTGGGTCATCTTCTGCCCGGCCGCCTGATAGGTGTACTGCAGTACCTGCCCGGCGTAGCCGTAGGTGGTGTCCGTGGTGTAGGTGGCGCCTCCCGAGCCGGACAGCTTGGTCTGCCTCAGAAGCTCGTCGTAGGTCGGAGTTACGGCCTCTGCCGTCAGGGATCCTGCCGCGGGGTAGCCGATGGACTGGACGGTGCCGTCGGCGTTGTACTGCACGTTGCTCTGGTACGAGCCGGCCAGCGCCCCCTCAGCCGAGGGGATCGTGGTGGTGGTTCGGTGCGGCCGGTACAGGTTGTCGTACAGCTGGTAGGCCGCGGTGTAGGCGGAGCCGGACGCGCCGCCGACATAGCGGGTGGCGGAGGCGAGCTGGCCCTTGAATCCGGTGGGGTCCCACACGTGCTTGGTCAGCAGCGGGCCGGAGGCGTCGCCGTCGTGGGTCTCGGTCTCGCGGCCGAGCCCGTCGTACAGGTGGGTGATCGTTTTGCCGCGCTGGTCGGTGGTGCTGACCAACTGGTTGCGGTCGTCGTAGTGGGACGTGGTGGTGCCGGCATCGGGGTCGACCGCCGCGGTCTGGTTGCCGCGCTGGTCGTAGGTATAGGACCAGACGTTGGTCGCGGGGCTGGTCAGCTTCTCCAGGTTGCCGGCCGGGGTGTAGTCGTACAGCGTTTTGTCGTACGCCCCGGTCGCGGTGGGGCCGTGGTACTGGTCCAGTTCCCGCGTGTTGCCACGGGCGTCGACAATGGTAGTGGTCGGCGTGGCGCCGTGCGGCGGGGTCACCGTGGTGCGGTCGCCGCCGTAGACCGTGGTCGTGGTCGAAAGGACCTGGCCGCCGTCGCTGTTGCCGGCCACCTCCTGGCTCTGGGTGATCCGGCCCAGCCCGTCGTACGTGTTCCAGGTCTGCGTCTCCACCTTCGAGGCGTCGTCCGGCGCGGACAGAACGGTCGAGGGCGCCTGCTTCTGGTAATAGGGGGCATAGGACTTCGCGACGAGACCGCGGGCGTCGTAGAAGGTGTCGGCCACCAGCATGCCGCCCTGCGGGCCCGGGGATTGGGCCTGTCGTGCGCGCAGGAAGCCGTCGTAAATGGTGTAGGCGGTCTGCGTGCCCGTGCCCGCCAGCGTGGTGGTGCCCACCGTCACCGGCTTGTCGTCGGTGACGGTGTACGAGTAGGAGTAGTTGGGGGTCTGGCCGTTGGCCTTGGAACGATCGGCGAGCCAGACCTTCAGACTGCGGCCCAGCGCGTCGTAGGTGGTATCAGTCCGCTTGTTGTTCGCGTCCACCACTGTCACCGGAAGGCCACGCACCGGGTCGAGGGTCGTGGTGGCCGTCTGCGCGGTGGCGGAGTTTCCGGTGGTGGCCGGCGGCGAGGTCACGGCCACCGTGGTGGGAAAGCCCGTGGCCGGTGCGAAGACCGTGGTGGAGGTCTCACCGTCGGAGCGGTCGGTGCGCTGCGGGGTGCCGGTCTGGGTGGCCGTCACGTTGCCGGTCAGATCCGTGGAGGAGGTGACGCGGCCGTAGGCGTCGTAGGCCTTGCCGGATTCCAGGAAGGTGCCGGTGGTGCCATCGTTGGACTTCAGCGTGGCGGTGCGGGTGGCATCACCGGTCGTCGGCGCGGCCCCGTATGCCTGTCCGTCGTAGGCCGCCAGGACGTCGGAAACGATGTCTTTGGAGTAGTCCGGAGTGGTGACCGAGCACGCCACCGACAGCGTCTGTACCCGGGAGGGTGTGTCCAGGATGCCGGCGGTGGTGTTGTCGGCGTACGTGGTCCGAGTGCATTTGTTGTCGTCGGCTTTGGACACATCGCCTTCGTCGTCGGTCTGGACGATGCGTCCGGTGGCGTCCTCGAACGTGTTCTTCACGTCCGTGATACGCCACGAGGATCCGTCGCCGCCGTCCAGCGAGGTCCATGTGCGCGTCTCGGCGGTGCCGGAAAGATTCGCGGCTATGGTGCCCCAGCTGCGGGTCACCGAGGCGGTCTGGTGATGCCAGGGTGTGTTGACGGTCTTGTCGAGCACCTTGCCGTCGGGCCCGGAGTAGTGCTCTGTTTTGTATTCACCCCCGGCCAGCGAGTCATGGTCGGTGATGGTGCCGCCGTTGTCGTCGGAGACGCTGACGCTCCGGGTGCCGTCGGAGGTCTTGTCGGCGTCCATGCCGCGAAGGAAGTAGTGGTCGGTCTGCGAGAGCATGCCCACCGGGTCCTGGCCGCCGGTCTCGACGCGTACGTGCGCGTATCCGCGGTAGGTCGACCAGGTCTTGTACTTCTCCTTGGTGATGCCGTCATCGTCGTCGTAGTGCCATGCCGCCCCGCCCAGGTAGTCGTACTGGGTCACCATGTCGGGCGACTTGGTGGTCCGGTCGGTTTGCACGACCTGGCTCACCACGTACTTGTTGAACCACTGCAGGGACGGGTTCTCGTCGCCCTGCTTGGTGTAGTACTGCGGGAAGCACCGCGTCGTGTTGGAGTCCGGGGTCGGAAGGCTGGAGGCGTCGCAGGCGGCCTTGGAGTAGGTGACGTCGATCTGACCGCCGCTCTCGTCGTCGACCGTCGCGACGCGCTCCTTGATGAACGGTGAAGTGTTGTCGCCTGTGATGTCCAGCCGGTTGGCCCGCTGGTCGTAGCCGAACGTGACCTTCGGCAACGTGAGATCCGGAGCTCCCTCAGGCGTATCGGCCTTACCTGTGTGCTGGATGGAGGCCAGTTCCAGCTGGTAGTCGATGTCTGCCATGCCCCACTGGTCGGTCAGGTCCCAGGTGTCCACCGGCGTGTACGTGCTGCCGGACTTGAGTACCTGTGTCGTGACCGAGGTCAGTCGCTTACGCGACCAGAACGAAGGGCCAAAGTTGTCGCAGTCGCCGCTCGACTTGCAGTTCAGGTCCCACGGCGTGTCGTACCAGTAGAAGGAGTTGGCGTCGATCTTCGACTCGTCGCAGGTGCCGGTGGTCGTCTCCAAGCACCGCTCCGCCGTGGTGAAGTCCACTCGGCCCAGCGCCTTGGTCGAGTACATGGCGGCGGACTTCAGGCCGTACTCGATGTGGTCCAGGTAGCCCCCGCGGTCATACAAGGTGGGGTTGGACGCGGTGTTGTCTCGGGCGTAGTAGTTGGATTCCTTGTCGTAGTAGTAGGCGATGGCATTGCCGTGCGGGTCGACGGCGTAGTCGAGGTTCCACCGCCAGCCCTGTTGGCACCACGAGGTGGCGAAGGTGGAACCGTTGCAGGGCTCATTGGCGTTGTTTCCGTAGACCGGCATATTCCAAGTGGAGTTGGTGGCCGTGTTGCCGCTGGCCCAGCCGGGCAGTCGGTTGTAGCCGAAGTAGTAGCGGGTGCCGTCGGTGGTGGTCATCCGCCAGTACTCGTCGTTGTGGGCACCGTTGGACCGCACGTCGCTCGTGCTGCCGTAGATCCGGTCGATCTTTGTACCGTCGTCGCCCTTGATCCGGAACGAGTTGGTGCCGGCGGCCACCAGCTGGCCGGAGTGCCCGTTGAAGGAGACAGTCGCGTTGTCGTACGCCCAGCACATGTCCCCGACCTTGTTGCCCGAGGAGTCCTTCACGCCTTCGTCGGCGCAAGGCTTGTAGCTGCGCTCGATGTATCCCGGCCACAGGTCAAAGCCGTCACCCGCCCAGGAGGACTGGTTGTTGCTGTTGCTGGTATGCCCGTCGACCCCACTCGAGTCGTACGACAGGCCCACACTCGGGGTGAAGCTGCCTGGCACACCCGGCACGGGCATGTCGTACGACCACGAGAAGTCGCCGGTGTTGAGGCCCACGTTGAACGTGGATGACGCGGAGAGCGAGGTGGCCGAGTAGTCGCCGTGGTCGCTGGATGTACCGGAAGTAGCCGCCAGTACGACCGCGTCGCTGCTTGCAGAACCTGCCGACAAGGAGACCGCACCGGCGGTCAGGGTGTGTGCGACCGGGTCGTTCACGGTGCGCACGGGGGTCTGCCTGGTGCACGACGACTTCCGGGGGGTGGTCAGCGCGCAGGCGGGCAGTCGGACCAGGTGCATCCGCGCCGTGTACGCGCCTCCATAGGCCCGGGCGTACTGGGTGTCATCGACCCGTACCCCGATCGAGTTGCCGTGGGCGCCCTGCTGTCGTGCCACGGTGAAGAGCAGGCCGTCCACTCCGGCGGCTCGGGTGGCCTTCTGGTCGAGCACCCGTACCGCCGCTTTCCCGCTGAGTGCGGACGCGCTCGCCGCCTTGGTGCCGTGGGCGGACTTCGACGCCGGGGTGGTCAGGGCTACGGGCAGGCTTCCGGCCCGCACCGTGGCGGACTTGGCCGTGGCCGACGGGATGGTGACGCTGGCCGTTCCCGGCTTTGCCCACGCGTGCGCGGGGGCGTGTGCGGGGTGGTGGGGCAGGCCGTCGCTCTTGCGCGGCACCTTCGTGGTCACCGGGTGGCCGGCCACCGGTTTGCCCGGGGACGGCTTGCCTGGCATGTCGTCCGCATGGGCCACCTGTACGGCAGCCCCTTGCAGCACTCCGGCGACCAGGAGCCAGCAGACCAGCAAGGAAAGCTGCCGCGTCGTCCGGACCCAAGATGTCCGTCCGCGTATCACGTTCGTCCGTCCCCATCCCTCGATGTCCGCCGCGTCACCGTCACGGTGATGCGGCGGCTCACGGTTCGTCTGGTGGTCACCACCGAGCGTTGATTGCGCGCTTCGGGGTGGCGTGTGGTGACCTGTGCGCCGCCCCGGTCGTTCCCTCGGTCAGGGCCCGGCGGTGGTATCCAGATCCGTCCCACTGGCAAGGGAGGCGATCTGGGTGTCGGAGGCCACCCCGGCGAAGACCCATACGTCGTCGATCACGCCCGGCCAGTACTCGCCCCAGGTGGCCGCACCGGTCTTGGTACGGCCCAGCTGAAGGCCCTTGGCCGCGTCGAACGGCAGCACGGAGGAGTTCCACGACACTGACTCCGTGCAGGTCGGATCGTCCGGGGTGCCGTCGCCATCGCTGTCCGCGCACACGTTCTGCTGGAGTTCACCGTTGACGTACAGGCGCATCTGCCCGGCCATCTGGTCGTAGACAATCGCGATGTGATCCCAGGCGCCGTTGTTCTGGAAGCTGGTGTCCGGGGCGATCGAGGTGTCCGCGGTTGCGCTGTCGGCGTTCGCCATCTGCAACTGCCATCTGCCCGCATTGGCCGGGTCGGTGGCGTCGGGCACGTACCGCACGGAGAAGCCGCTGGCGTTCGCCCCGGCCATGCTCATCACCGTCACCGGCTTGGTCGGCCGGGCGGGCGTGGATACCCATGCGCTGGCGGTGAAGCTGGTGTTGGTGTGGATCGGCGAGACGGTGGTGGACGCGTAGCTGTTCGATGTGCCGTCCAGTACCAGAGCGCCCATACCGACCATGCTGTCGGCTCCGGTGGAATCGACCTGTGCGCCGCTGCCCAGGGTCAGCGCGTGCCGGTCGGCCGCTGTCGGCAGTGCGTCGGGGGAGACCTGCGGAGTGCCCGAAGCGGACTCCATCTGCCAACGTCCTTCGACCTGCAGCTGGTTGTGGTACATCGCTGCAGCTTCCGGCCCTG
Source organism: Streptomyces murinus (assembly GCF_002154555.1). Lineage (GTDB taxonomy): Bacteria > Actinomycetota > Actinomycetes > Streptomycetales > Streptomycetaceae > Streptomyces > Streptomyces murinus. Next base: position 3,570 of record NZ_MUNF01000121.1, on the reverse strand, counting down.
ACAGTGCCCGGTCGTAGAACTGCACGTCATCGATCTGGCCGGGGAAGAAGTTCCCCGGGGCGCCGTCGAAGGAACTGGCGCCGATCTGCGTCGGGCCACCGCCGTAGAAAGGTGCGGTGAACGTCGTCGTGGCCACCCAGGTGCCATTGACGTACAGCCGCATGTCATCGGTGTTCGCATCGTACGAACCCATCAGCTGCGTCCACACGCCGGCCGGTGAGTGGGTGGTGTCGCCTTGGGCGGCACGCACGATCGACGCGCTGTCGGAGTCCTCGGTGTAGGCGTCGAACGACCAGCCGTAGGTGGCCGAGTAGTACAGCTCGAAACCCGGTCGATGGGTGCCGGTCTGGGTGGCGATGGTGGCGGCGTGGTCAGGCTTGGACGACAGCTTCGCCCATCCCACGACCGAGAAGCTGTGCACATTGTTGATGTGCGAGGAGCGGGTGGCCGCGTAGCCGGTCGTGCCGTCCAGCGTCAGTGCCTTGTCCTGGGCGCCCGCGCTGCCCGCGGTGACGCCGCCGTGGAAAACGGCGGGCTCCACGTCCGCCCGTCCGTGCACCTCGGTGGTCGGCGTGCCGTCGGTCTGCGTGGCTTGCTCGTCCAGCGGGAAGACAGCCCGGGCCGGACGCCCTGTCCCGATCGGCTCGCCGTTGTACAGGTGCGTCACGTCTCCGGCGGCCAGGGCCTTGTCGTAGATGCGGACGTCGTCGATCGTGCCGGGGAAGAAGTTCACGGCCGAACCGGAGTAGTTACTGGCGCCGATCTGCAGACCGCGCCGCGCGTCCCACGGCGTGGTGTAACTCGTCGACCCGACCAGTTGTCCGTTGACGTACAACGCCAGCACGCCATTGACCGCGTCGTAGCTGCCGAGCAGGTGGTACCACTGTCCCGCTGAAACTCCGCCGGCGGTCGAGGACATCGCTCGCACCGGCGTGGCTGAAGCCGAGTCGGAGGTGTTCTGGTTGAACACCCACCGGTTGTAACCCTGGGAGTAGTACAGCTCGAATCCCGGCGCGTTGTTGCCCGGCTGGGCGGCGATGACCGCTGCGGTCGAGGGCATCTGATCGAGCTTCACCCACGCCGCCACCGAGAAACTGGTGTTGGTGTGCACGGTGGGTATGTCGGACGCCAGGTAGGAGTCCGTCCCGTTGAACTCGACTCCGGTGTTCACCTTGCCCGGCGCACCCAGTGTCGGGGAACCCACCAGGTCCAGGGTTCGGTTACCGGCCGTGCCGACGGCCTGTGTGGCACCGCCGGCATCGTCCAGTTGCCACTCGGCCGGGGCAGGCTGGCCTTGCTTGACCCGGAACTCGTACACCTCCGGCTCACTCGCATTGCCCGCGCCGTCGAATGCCTGCGCGTACACGAAGTTTGTGCCTGCACGGGTCGGCCGGAACGTCACCGCCTTCGCCGCCCCGCTCGTCGTCGTCACCGTGTGGTCGGTGTCGCACACCGGGTCGGCGTTGACGCCGTAGCAGTACTTGACCACGTCCGTGGACGACGAGTCGAAGGTGAAGCTGCCGTCCCGGCCGACCCCGTCGTACGTCGGGTCGTTCGGGTTGGAGTCGTCCACCGCCGGATAGTCACCCGAGGTGATCACCGGGCCTGCGGGCACGCTGGTGTCGTACACCCAGTAGCAGTCGGTCGCCGATCCGGTGTACGACCACGGTGAATAGCTGTAGTACGTGCCCTGGTCGTAGTCCACGGACCGCACGGCCCAGCCGATGGTCTTGTTCTTCGGGATCGCCTTGCCGTTGGGCAGGGTGGAGGTCAGCGTCGTGGAGAACGTCGACCCGGACTTCTTCGGCCCGATCTTGGACGAGGTCCACTGCGTCGCGAAGCCCTTGCCGTCCCCGGCGTCCCATGACAGCTCGAACTGGACAGCCACCTCGTCCTTGTCCGGGTCGGTGACGTTGCTCGCGCTGATCGACGGAATTCTTCCGATCCGCACCGGGCTCGAGGGACTGTGACACGTCCCGCCCGGGCTCATCGACAGCTGCGACATGCCGATCTGCTTCGGCGGCATGTTGTAGTGGACACGCAGATAAGCGTCGTCGGAGAACCGCTTCCAGCCGTACGCGTCCGACTCGTCCGAGGCCCGCAGCCCGAAGGTGGTGGTCGAGGAGTTGTGCGTCGCCGCGTACTTCACCCCCGACGTGGCATCGAACTCCACATCCGACGCCGCACAGCCGGAATAGCCGCGCGCCTCGTTCTTGGTGTCCAGGCGGTCGAGCCAGTTGTCCGACGAGGAGTTCCACGTCGTGCCCGACGAGAAGCCCTTCGTCCGCCACAGCTCGACCGACCGCGCGCTGCACGAGGCCGACCACGTCTCGTGCGCGACGAACGTCGCACTGAGAATCGACTTGCCCTCGAACTTCGACGTGGGAAAGGAGTAGAAGAGCCGCTTGGTGTCGTAGGGGGCGCAGTAGGACCAGCCGCAGTAGCCCAAGCCCTCGTCCGAGTCGCCGTTGAAGCGGTACTGCGGGCTGGAGGCCCAGTACTTCGAGACCATCGTCCAGTCCCCCGCTTTGGGGGTGTACGTCTGCGGGTCGATGAACAGCGGGAAGGACGTGTCCGATCCGGTCAGCAGGGAGTGATCCGGCGTCAGCGTCAGCTGGGAGGAGCCCGAGTCGACGGCGACCCCGATCGGCGCCACCTGCGACGAGTCGGTCGGCCCCTGAGACGGATCGTCGGCGGTGCCGCCCGAGGGCTCATCCGACGTCATCGTCGTGATGCGGGACTTGGCACTGGTCTTGGCCCCAGCACCGGCAGTGGTATCGGTACCGGAATCCCACATGATCGGCTGCGGTGCGGAGAACACCACTCCGCCGGCCGCACTGTCGGTGGCCTCCAGGCCCCCGGCCTTCGTCTCCGACAAGGCCAGACCATCGGCCTTCACCCCGAACGTCAACCGTTCCAGAGCCGGATTCTTCGCAGCATCCGCAGTGTTGACCACCAACAGCTCGTGGAATCCATCGGTGTCCGCACGCAACTGCAGATCCACGTCCGGCAGCACGCCCTTGTACGTCGCGGTGTCTCCACTGAGCGTCGGAGCCGGCAACGACGAAGCCCAGCTGTACGACAGCTTGCGCCCGGCCCGCTCCAAGGTCGCCAACGGCTTCGAGCCGCCCCCCGAGAACGACATCCCCACTGCCGCCACCGCAGGCGCGACACTGCCGTCCGGCTGCTTGACCAAGGTGTTGTCAATCGCCTTCCACGCCCCGCCCACCCGCGCACGCACCGGCCGCAGATGCTGGTCCGACTCCAAGCCGCCATCAGGCCTGGCGTACGTCTCGCTGGACTCGGTCCGCAGGGAGGTGATCTCCACCCGCTGGCCTGTGTCGGCGGCTTGCGTCACCGCCGCACTCTGTGTCAGCGCGGAGCGGTGCGCTCCAGAGGTTGCCGACTTCGCCGGCTTCGCTGTTTTGACCGGTGACACCGCAGTGGCTGGCCCGGCAGCCGTCAAACCGGCCGCAGGCACCACGCCGGCGACAATCGCGGACACCAGCAGTGCTCTCCATGCCCGGCGCGAGGGCGCCCGCCCAACCCCACCCAACACAAGCCCTCTTC
>NZ_MUNF01000120.1 GCF_002154555.1 Streptomyces murinus | reverse complement strand
GCTCACCGACACCGCTCACCGCCTTCCCGTGACCGCCCTCCCGGCGATACGGGGCCGCCCCGAGGCGCCCGGTCCGGTCGCCGGGCAGCCGCCGTCGTCGTACGTGATCGCCTCACGGCCCTGCCCCGTGAGCAGCCCCCCGGGGTCCGCGGCGGCTCGCCCCGCCGCAGGCCCCCTCGGGCCGGGCCCGGTGGCGCCGAACCGGGTCCGCCCTGCGCCGTCCGCCCGGCCACCGGAGGCCCACGCGGTCCGGAGTGTCAGTGGGGCGTGGCAGGATCGGTGGCGTGGCAGAGACAGCATCGAAGAAGACCGACAAGACCCCTGGCGGCTCCCGTCCCCGGCTGATGCTCATGGACGGGCACTCGCTGGCCTACCGCGCGTTCTTCGCGCTGCCCGCGGAGAACTTCACCACCGCGACGGGCCAGCCGACGAACGCGATCTACGGTTTCGCGTCGATGCTGGCCAACACCCTGCGTGACGAGGCGCCCACCCACTTCGCGGTGGCCTTCGACGTCTCCCGCAAGACCTGGCGCTCCGAGCGCTTCACCGAGTACAAGGCGAACCGCTCCAAGAGCCCCGACGAGTTCAAGGGCCAGGTCGAGCTGATCGGCGAGCTCCTGGACGCGATGCACGCGCCGCGCTTCGCCGTCGACGGCTTCGAGGCCGACGACATCATCGCCACCCTCGCCACCCAGGCCGAGGCCGAGGGCTTCGACGTACTGATCGTCACCGGCGACCGCGACTCCTTCCAGCTGGTCAGCGAGCACACCACCGTGCTCTACCCGACCAAGGGTGTCTCCGAGCTGACCCGGTTCACCCCGGAGAAGGTTCTGGAGAAGTACGGCTTGACGCCCGCCCAGTACCCCGACTTCGCCGCCCTGCGCGGCGACCCGTCCGACAACCTCCCCGGCATCCCCGGCGTCGGCGAGAAGACCGCCGCGAAGTGGATCAACCAGTTCGGCTCCTTCGCCGAGCTGGTCGAGCGCGTCGAGGAGGTCAAGGGCAAGGCGGGCCAGAACCTCCGCGACCACCTGGAGTCGGTCAAGCTCAACCGCGTCCTCACCGAGCTGGAGCGCCAGGTCGAGCTGCCGAAGGCGGTCACCGACCTGGAGCGCGCGCCGTACGACCGCAAGGGCGTCGCGCTGGTCCTGGACACCCTGGAGATCCGCAACCCGTCCCTGCGCGAGCGCCTCTTCGCCGTCGACCCCGGCGCCGAGGAGGCCGACACCACCCCGGTCGCCACCGAGGGCGTCGAGGTCGACGGCACCGTCCTGCGCACCGGCGAGCTGACCCCCTGGCTCGCCGAGCACGGCACAGGGCTCCTGGGCGTCGCCACCGTCGACACCTGGGCGCTGGGCGCCGGCTCGGTCGCCGAGGTCGCCCTGGCGGCGGCCGGGGGAGCGGCCGCCTGGTTCGACCCCGCGGAGCTGGACGAGGCCGACGAGAACGCGTTCGCGGCCTGGCTTGCGGACGCCGAGCGTCCCAAGGTGTTCCACAACGCCAAGGGCGCCATGCGCGTCTTCGCCGAGCACGGCTGGAGCATCGAGGGCGTGCGCATGGACACCGCGCTCGCCGCCTACCTGGTCAAGCCCGGCCGGCGCTCCTTCGACCTGGACGCGCTGTCCCTGGAGTACCTGCACCGCGAGCTGGCCCCCGCCGCCGCGGCCGACGGCCAGCTGGCCTTCGGCACGGACGAGGCCGCCGAGGCCGAGGCCCTGATGATCCAGGCCCGTGCCGTCCTGGACCTCGGCGAGGCGTTCGAGGGCCGCCTGGAGGAGGTCGGCGCCGCCGATCTGCTGCGCGACATGGAGCTGCCCACCTCCGCCCTGCTCGCCCGCATGGAGCGGCACGGCATCGCCGCGGACCGCGCGCACCTCGACGCGATGGAGCAGATGTTCGCGGGCGCGGTGCAGCAGGCCGTGAAGGAGGCGCACGCGGCCGCGGGCCACGAGTTCAACCTGGGCTCGCCCAAGCAGCTCCAGGAAGTCCTCTTCGGCGAGCTGGCCCTGCCCAGGACCAAGAAGACCAAGACCGGCTACACCACGGACGCCGACGCCCTGGCCTGGCTCGCCACCCAGACGGACAACGAGCTGCCGGTGATCATGCTCCGCCACCGCGAGCAGGCCAAGCTCCGCGTCACCGTCGAGGGCCTGATCAAGACCATCGCGGGCGACGGCCGTATCCACACCACCTTCAACCAGACGGTGGCCGCGACCGGCCGGCTGTCCTCCACGGACCCGAACCTCCAGAACATCCCGGTCCGCACCGACGAGGGCCGGGCGATCCGCCGTGGCTTCGTCGTCGGCGAAGGTTTCGAGTCCCTGATGACCGCCGACTACAGCCAGATCGAGCTGCGCGTGATGGCGCACCTCTCCGAGGACGAGGGCCTGATCAGGGCGTTCACCTCCGGCGAGGACCTGCACACCACGGCCGCCGCCCAGGTCTTCGGCGTCGAGCCGGCCGCGGTGGACGCGGAGATGCGCCGCAAGATCAAGGCGATGTCGTACGGCCTGGCGTACGGCCTGTCCGCGTTCGGCCTCTCCCAGCAGCTGAACATCGAGGCGGGGGAGTCCCGCGCCCTGATGGACGCGTACTTCGAGCGCTTCGGCGGGGTCCGCGACTACCTGCGCCGCGCCGTGGACGAGGCCCGGGCCACGGGCTACACGGCGACCGTCTTCGGGCGCCGCCGCTATCTGCCCGACCTCAACAGCGACAACCGCCAGCGCCGCGAGGCCGCCGAGCGGATGGCCCTGAACGCGCCCATCCAGGGCACGGCGGCGGACATCGTCAAGATCGCCATGCTCAAGGTGGACACCGCCCTGCGGGCCGCGGACCTGAAGTCCCGGATGCTGCTCCAGGTCCACGACGAAATCGTCCTGGAGATCGCCCCCGGCGAACGTGCCCGCGTCGAGGAGATCGTCCGCCACGAGATGTCCGGCGCCGTGACCCTCCGGGCCCCCCTGGACGTCTCGGTCGGCGTCGGCCCGGACTGGGAGTCGGCCGCGCACTAGCCCGCGCAGCCACGCCCCAGGAGCCGCCGCATCCGGGCCGCATCTGTGCAGGGGTGCCGTATTCCGTCGGGAATACGGCACCCCTCGGCCCGCGCAAGCCGGAATCCTCCATTCCGTGCCGGTACCACAAAGACGGCTCAACCCCCGGCGGGACCGTCACTCACGTGGCCCCCGTCAAAACGCCCCGCACCCTCCGCAGCCGCAACACTGCGGGCATGGGTATACGCATGCTTCACCGCCGGACGCCCGAGGCAGTGACCCGGGTCTGGGCGGACACCGCCTCGGCGCAGGCACTGCCCGCCTCGCCGGTCCCGGCCCTCGCGGCCGACGCAAGCACCGCCCGCATCCCCACCGACCCGGCCACGACCGTCCGCAGGGCCGCCAGGAACGTCCGGTGCGGGCTCAAAACCCGCACCGCACGGACCAGGGCCGCCGCCCGCGCTGGCCGCGCC
>NZ_MUNF01000012.1 GCF_002154555.1 Streptomyces murinus | reverse complement strand
CCAGGCCGAGCCCCAGCAGCACCAGGGCGGGCAGGATCTCCCCGGCGTAGGAGGAGTGCGGGGTCAGCCGGGTGAGCAGCAGCAGCCCGCCGGTCGCCAGCAGCATCCCCGGCACCAGCAGCCGCCGCGGCGGCACGTGGGGCAGCAGCCGCGCCGAGATCTGGGTGGACCCGGCGACGATCGCGGCGGTCATCGGTACCGGCCGAAGGAACGATGAGAACAGTAGGCGGTAGAGAAACGCGTAGAGCCTCTGACCTTCAGCAGGTCAAAGGCTCCGCTGCATGATGTCGGCGTCGGGACGGGGCTTCAGTCTGAGGCGAGTTCGGTGGACTTCACCGTCCTCATGAACGAGGTCCATGCGACCGCATCGAAGACGAGGCACGGGCCTTCAGGAGCCTTGCTGTCGCGCACGGGAACGATACCCGTGAAGCCGTCGGCGACTTCGACGCACTGGCCGTTACCACTGCTGTAACTGCTCTTCCGCCACGCAGCCTCGGAAACGTCGTACTGCACTCCACACCTTCTCTCAGTCACTCGGCAACCTTAGCCAGCAGGTCAGCACTCTCGTTCGGTCCTACAGCGATGGCTTGCAGGTGCTCGAACATTGATTTGTAGCGTCGGATCTCCGTCTCGGACTCCAGGAAAAGATCACCGGCTGGGGTGTCGATGTAGACCAACTCCGGGTCTGCGGGGTCCGGGAAATCCATGTGCACGAAGCTGCCGAGCATGCCCGTGTGCGCCCCTTTGTCGAAGGGGATCACCTGAAACGTGACGTTCGGCTCCTCCATGAGCTGGAGTAGATGCCGTGTCTGTTCCAGCATCACCTTGCGGCCGCCGACCGCACGCCTCACCGCTGCCTCATCGATGATCGCCCATAGTTGCAGGGGCTGCTCCTTGGTGAGCAACGCCTGTCGTTCCATACGTGCTCGGACTCGTTGTTCGATCTCCCTTTGGCTGGCCTTGGGCAACACCCCCTTGACCACCGCGCAGGCGTAGGCCTCGGTTTGGGCAAGGCCCGGAATGAAGAGCGACTCGTAGTTACGCACAGTGCGAGCTTCGGCCTCGAACCCGATGTATGCAGTGTATTCCTCGGGCAACTCCGAGTGATATGGCCGCAACCAACCCTGGTCATTGGAACCGCTCTGGATGGCCAGGAGATCGGCCCGCTGCTCGTCGTCCGCCTGGTAGAGATCCAGCAGGGCGATCAAGGTCCGCTTCTGTGGCCGGGCACGCGCCTTCTCGATGCGGTACAGGGTGGCCGCGTTGATCCCCTCCTTATCCGCTACGTCCTCTCGGGTCAGACCTGCGGACGAACGAAGCCGGCGCAACTCGGCAGCCAGCCGTCGCAACCTGACAGTCGGGGGATGTTGTCGCTTGTCCGACACGGCGCGGTCCCTTCGCTACCTCGGTGGTAACCGCGAGTGTGGGCGACCATCGCGCCGCAACTCAACTCCACTCGAACGCATGGCGTTAATTCGCAAGGCTTGCATTCTACTGCTGGGCGAGAGCATGCTGTGCTCGCTGTCACCGAGTGTTCCGGCTTGGTGACTCAGCAGTGACCTCGACGTGCCGCCTCTCGCCCCAGGGGGACGAGCTATGCCCTCAAGGGCCCTGTCAGCAGATACGGCGCCGCCCGTCCTCAAGCGGACTGCGACGTATCAGTTCTCTCGCCATCGCCGAAACGTCGGCCGTGCCCGTGCGGCCCTCCGACAAGAGCTCGCCATATGGTGCGTCGACGCTGAAATCGCTTACGTCGCAACGCTGTTGCTCTCCGAACTGGTGACGAACGCCGTGAACGCGAGAACGCCTCGTGGCCGTGAGATCAGGGTTCGGTTTGAGCTGTCGGACCTGGAGCTGCGGGTTGAAGTGGCGGACGCGAGTGACGATCAGCCGGTGCCGAGGCATGCGAAGGACGACGATGAATCCGGCAGGGGGCTGGCCTTGGTGGAGGCTCTGGCTGACCGCTGGGGTGTCGAACCTCGGTCGCCGGTCGGCAAAGTCGTTTGGGCGGTCTTGACGTTGCCGGAGGGGGGCGCGCCACTGCCGCACCCCTCGTTGCCGGGCAGCGGCGCCCTTCAGGCTCCCGATTCCGGTTGCGAGGACCGGCAAGCTCAATGAGATTCCGCCGGAGTGCTGGCTGATCTGCCCTCTTGTGCAAGGTAGTTGACCGGCACACCGTCGGATGGATGGCCCGCATGAGCAGAAGCGAGAGGAGGAACGCAATGTCGCAGGAGTACGAGGTGTCACGCGATGGTGAGGGCGTGGATCCCCTGGCCCCGCCCGCAGTGATCGTTCTGGGGAACGCCGCCGCCCTGACGAGGGGGAGTGATCAGGACAGTACGGAGTCGAAGCAGACTCCGTACGACTGATCCGAGAGGGGCACCTGCACCGGATGTAGGTGCCCCTCTGGCGGCCCCCGTTGGCCGCCCCCATCTTCGGATCAGCGATGAGGAGGGCCGTTGAAGCAGTCGGCAGCGCGGTGGTTCGGCGGATGCATGCCGGGTCAAGAGGCCGTCGTTCCCGTCGGTGCCCGCCTGGTGTGGGCCGATCCCCTGCTGTGGGTTGTCGGTGACTGGGCCCAGGACCAAGTACGGACAGCGGAACAACATGGCACCAGGATCGCCGTGCTTGGTCCGTGTTCCGCTTCGGCGCCTGAGATGGAGCGCGCTCTGATCAGCCGTGACCTCGCGGCGTGGGCGAGTTCGTGGGCGGGTTCCTTCACCGTGGTTCGAGTGGACGATCGGGGCTGCGTTGAGGTGCTTGCCGATGGGGCCGGCGCATGTCCCCTCTACAAAGTGATCACGTCGCGCGGGCCGGTGTGGGGGTCGAGTTCGCTCGCGCTGTCTCCGTTGGCCGGAGGGAACGTGGACGGTGAGTGGCTCGCGGCCTACCTGCGGGAGAGGAACGTGCCTGCCTCTGGTCGCAGCGCGTGGAGCGGGGTGGAGCCGGTTCCGGCTGGGTGCCGCTTGACCCTGGCTCCGGATGGCGCGATGTCACTATCGCGCTGGTGGGTCCCGGTCAAGCAGTCCTTGGAGGTTGCGCTCCAGACATTACGGTGGGCACTCGATGAAGGAGTGCGAACGCGCGTAACAGGGGGCACCCCGGTCACCTCGGATCTGGCAGGCATGGACTCGACCACGGTGGCGCTTCTGGCCGCACAACGAGGTCGGGTATCCACTATGACCCTTTACCCGTCCGGTGTTGCCGAGGGAGGCGATCTCCAATACGCGCGGGCGCTCGACGTACCCGGGCTTGATCGAACGTACTTCCCATTTGAGGACCGTCATCTGCCCTTCACCGCGAGCGACGTACCGCTACCCGCAACCGATGAACCTGCGCCGTCAACGGGCGTATGGGCCATGTTCTCCGCGCAATTGCGGACGGCGGCTGCTCACGGCTCGGCTCGTCACCTGACCGGTGACGGCGGCGACAACCTCTTCTTGCCCGGCCCTGTCCACTTGGCCGACCTGGCTCGAAGCGGGCACTGGGTGCGTCTGGTGCGTGACGCGATGGACTGGTCTCGGTTGCGCAAGCAGAGCCCGATACCGTTGCTCTCACAGGCACTTCACGGTGATGCGAGCCGCATTGGACGCCGCGTTCGTCCTCGGCCGGCCTGGCTCAACGTGCCCGTTTCCGATCCCGTTCCCGGCGGCGGAAACGTCGACACGATCCTCGTGGCATCCATCAGGAACGTCGCACGAGCCGCGCAAGCCGACATCCAACTGGCCGACTCCTTGGGCATCGAGTTACACAATCCCTACTTCGACGCAGCCGTGCTTCGCGCTGTGGTGTCCGCACCCGCCCCCGAACGCTTTTCCGCCCACCGGTACAAGCCTCTTCTCGCAGATGCTTTCGCCGATCTGCTCCCCGAAGCGCACCTTCAACGTGCGGCGAAGGGGCTGTTCACCGGTGACTTTCACCGAGGGCTGCGCATCAACCTGCCACGTGTTCTCGGGCTCACCGACGGACGCCTTGCGGCCATGGGCGTCATCGACCCGCTGCCGCTGCGCGCCGCTGTGCACGCGGCGGCCCTGGGCGTGCAGACCGTATGGCCGTCACTGCTGTCCGTGCTTGCCGCCGAGATGTGGCTGGAAGCCGTCGAGAACACACCGAGCACCAGATGGATCACTTCTACGGCGGCAGGTGCACGATGAGCCGCACCAACATCGTGACCGCGCTCGCCGCTCACGTCTGCGTGCTGATCGATTACGACACCGGACACACCGAGCTGCGACCCGCCTCCCCGGAGGCGGCGGCTCTGGGAACGACTGTCGTACCACTTCAGAATGCCGCTCCCTCTTGGGGAACCTTCGAGGTGTCGGCAGTCCTGCCAAGCTCGGTCCGGGTGTCGCTTCGGTGGCGTGTCGGCGCAGTCGCTGCGCTTGTGGTCACGATGGCTTCTTGGGCGCTTGGTCATCACGACAAGCGGTTTTCCCGCCTTGTTCGGCTGGCCTGCTCCGGGCGGGCGCTTCCGCCCGCGACCACGGAGCAGGCCCGCTACGCTGTGTGCGCGGTGCGCTGGATTTCACGGCTGGTACCCGCGCGTTGGGCCTGCTTGGAGCAGTCGACCGCAGCCGCCGTACTTCTTGCCATGGCAGGACGGCGTGCGGAGTGGCGGCACGGGGTGGCGACCGATCCGGTGAGGCTGCACGCCTGGATTGCCGACGCGGAAGGGAATCCTGTCGAGGAACCGCAAGACACCGCGCTCTACACCACCACCTACACACCCGACGGACCCGGCCCGGCGACCAGGGCCGAAAGGACGGCCGACCGTGAGTGATCCGCACCTTCTCCTGATCGGCGAAGGCCTTGCGCTGGGCATGCCCCGCCGGGACATGCTGCCTGAGTACCACCGTTGGGAAAATGACGCCCGCACGATCCTCGGATACGGCAACCAATGGGCACAGGCGTGGGAGGTCCGCGAGTCAGGATGGGAACGACAGCGCGGTAACAGCCGATATCAGCAGTTCGAGATCGTACGGCTGGAAGATCGGGCGGCCATCGGCGTCACCGTGTTGCAGATCAACACCTTCGTGCAGACCGCCGAGTTCGTCGTCGTCCTCGCCCCCGAAGCCCGCGGTAAGGGGTACGCGGCGGAAGCGACCCGTCTGACTCTCGACTGGGCGTTCCACCTCGGGGCCCTGCGAATGGTATGGCTGAAGGTGCTGGAACCCAACCGGGCCGGTATCGCAGCCTATGAGAAGGCTGGGTTCCGTCAGTCTGGGCGTCTGCGCAAGTCCGGTTACTGGCTTGGACAGCCCGTGGACGAACTCCTCATGGATGCGCTCCCGGAAGACTTCCCCGGTCCCTCGGCCGTCGCCGCAGCCGTTCAGTGATCGCTGACTCCGGCACTGAGGCCGGCGGCCGTCAGCCCACCGGTTCCCGTACCGCGCTGCCGGCCGGGGTGGCGTGCTTCGGGGCCGGGGCGGTCACCATCAGGCCCGCGGTCAGGGCGGCGACGATCATGATCACGGCGGCCCAGGCGATGGCCACGGTGTAGCCGTGCACGACGCCGGCCGGGACCGTGCCGGGCCGGTGCGGGCGGGCGGCGACATAGGCCGCCGCGCTGGTGGTGGCGATGGTGTTCAGCAGCGCCGTACCGATCGAACCGCCGACCTGCTGGGCCGTGTTGACGGTCGCGGAGGTGACTCCGGCGTCCCGCGGCGCGACCCCCGCCGTCGCCGTGGCGAACACCGGCATGAAGGTCAGCCCCAGGCCGAGCCCCAGCAGCAACAGGGCGGGCAGGATCTCCCCGGCGTAGGAGGAGTGCGGGGTCAGCCGGGTGAGCAGCAGCAGCCCGCCGGTCGCCAGCAGCATCCCCGGCACCAGCAGCCGCCGCGGCGGCACGTGGGGCAGCAGCCGCGCCGAGATCTGGGTGGACCCGGCGACGATCGCGGCGGTCATCGGCAGGAACGCCAGGCCCGTGCGGACCGGTGAGTAGCCGAGGACGACCTGGAGGTAGTAGGTCATGAACAGGAACAGCCCGAACATGCCGATCACCGCGAACGTCATCGTCAGCAGGCAGCCCGCCCGGTCCCGGCTGCGCAGGATGCGCAGCGGCAGCAGCGGGCTCGGCGCCCGCGCCTGCCACCACACGAACGCCACGAGCAGCAGCACCCCGGCCGCCAGCAGCGCGAGCACCAGCGGGTCCGACCAGCCGCGCGGCTGGGCCTCGCCGAAGCCGTAGACGATCGCGACCAGGCCCCCGCAGCCCAGCAGCACACCGGGCACATCGAGCCGGACGTCCCGGTGCCCAGGACGGTCGTGCAGCAGCGTGAACGCGCCGAAGACCGCGAGCGCCGCGATGGGCACATTGACGTACAGGCACCAGCGCCAGGTCAGGTACTCGGTGAGCACGCCGCCGACGATCAGCCCGATCGCCGAACCGCTGCCCGCCAGCGCGCTGTAGACCCCGAACGCCTTGCCGCGCTCACGGGGGTCGGTGAACATCGTGGTCAGCAGGGACAGTGCGGAGGGCGCGAGCACGGCGGCGAAGACCCCTTGCAGCGCGCGGGCGCCGTAGAGCATCCCGGAGCCGGTCGCGGCGCCGCCGAGCGCCGAGGCGAGCGCGAAGCCGGCCAGACCGATCACGAAGGTGCGTTTTCGCCCCACGAGATCGGCGATCCGGCCGCCCAGCAGGAGCAGCCCGCCGAAGGCAAGGGTGTACGCGGTGATCACCCATTGCCGGTTGCCGTCGGACATGTGCAGGGCGCGCTGCGCGGAGGGGAGCGCGATGTTCACGATCGTGGCGTCCAGGACCACCATCAGCTGGGCCAGGGCGATGACGACCAGCCCCCACCAGCGGTGCGGATCCGTACCCTCCGCGGCGGCCCGGGACTCACCCGTTCGGCCGATGCTCATCTGGCCAGAACACCATGGATCGGGAGGTGCCGCATCTGGGTGACTTCGCCCTGATTCTCAGGGTTTTCTCAGGGTTCCGGGACGACCTTTCCGACGGTGCCGTAACCGCGACCTGGAGCGCGCTTGAGGGCAAGGGGTGTCGGCGCAGGTCGGGGGTGGGTGGCGGCGATTGTCAGTGGTGGGGTGCAGCATGGACCCATGGCGAGGGGAACGACCGGCGGGAGCCGGGTGGGACGGGGCGCACGACGGCCGGAGCTGCGACTGCCGCCGCTGGAGCCATGGGCCGGCGACGGACTGGAGCCCGACGGGGACTACGACGGGCTTGAGTTCGCGGACGCGGACCTCACGGGCCAGGACGCGGCGGGCGCCCGCTTCATGGACTGCGCGCTGCGCGGCTGCGCCGTCGACGGGACGAAGCTGCGGCACGCCCGGGTGCTGGACACCGCGCTCACCGGTCCCCGCGGGGTCGGCACGGATCTGTCCGAGGCCACCCTGCGCGATGTCGAACTGACCGATCCGCGCCTCGGCGGCACCCAGCTGCACGGCGCGGTGCTGGAGCGGGTCGTGGTGCGCGGCGGCAAGATCGACTATCTGAATCTGCGCATGGCCCGGCTGCGGGACGTGGTCTTCGAGTCCTGCGTCCTGGTCGAACCGGACTTCGGCGGCGCGCGCCTGGAGCGGGTGGAGTTCGTGGACTGCGCGCTGAAGGGGGCCGACTTCACCGGGGCCACGCTGAAGGACGTCGATCTGCGCGGCGCCGCCCCGCTGGAGATCGCCCGGGGCCTCGACCGGCTCTCCGGCGCGGTGATCGGCACCGGCCAGCTGCTCGACCTGGCCCCGGTGCTGGCGGCGGCGCTCGGGATACGCGTGGAGTGAGCGATCCCGTTACGCGACGCGCGGGAAGCGGGCCTGGAGGGTCCAGATCGCCGGGTTCTCACCCAGGTCCTCGTGCAGGTCGACGAGGTCGGCGACCAGGTCCTGGAGGAAGTCCCGTGCCTCGCGGCGCAGTTCGGTGTGCGCGAAGGAGAGCGGGGCCTCGTCCAGCGGCTGCCAGTCGGCCAGGATGTCGACCCAGCCGAAGCGGCGCTCGAACAGCAGCCGGTCACTGGACTCGGTGAAGTCCAGCTCCGCCCGCTGCGGCCGGGCGGCGCGGGAGCCCATCGGATCCCGGTCCAGCCGCTCCACGATGTCGCACAGCGCCCACGCGAAGTCCAGCACCGGCACCCATCCCCAGGCTGTGGACAGCTCCCGGTCCGACGTGGTGTCCGCGAGATACACATCCCCGCAGAACAGATCGTGCCGCAGCGCGCGCACGTCCGCGCGGCGGTAGTCGGTCTGCGGGGGATCCGGAAACCGGTTGGAGAGGGCGTAGCCGATATCGAGCACGGCTCGATGGTGTCACGGCGGGCCGGGGACGCCGGGGGCGGTGCCGGTCCCCGGGCTCCGCCTTTCCTGTGAGCCCGCTGTGTCCGGGCGCTGTTTTCGCAGGCGGAGAGCTTGTGGAGGGGTGATCAAGAAGCCCCCGGAGACGTCTCCCGCCGGTGATCCGCTTCCGCCTAAGATCGCTGACATGTCCAGATCCGTACGCCTGGTACCGGCCGCCGCGGTCGCGTTGGCGCTCGTTCTCGCCGGCACCGGATGCGCGGGCGGGGTGCGCGGCACACCCGGAGGCCCGGGGCTGCGGGACCCGTATTTCCCGAAGGCGGGCAACGGCGGTTACGACGTCGACCACTACGCCCTCACCCTGGACTACACCCCGGCCACCCACCGCCTCACCGGTACGGCGGTCATCACGGCGCGCGCCACCAAGGACCTGTCCGCGTTCGACCTGGATCTCGCCGGGCTGCATGTGGACTCGGTCGGCGTCGACGGCCGGGACGCCCGCTACAACCGGGCCGGACAGGAGCTCACCGTCCGGCCGCACGACGATCTGCGCAAGGGCAGCACCTTCCGTACGACCGTCCGCTACTCCGGGGTCCCCGGCACCCTCACCGATCCCGACGGCTCCGCGGAGGGCTGGCTGCCCACGGCCGACGGCGCGCTCGGGCTCGGCGAGCCGGTCGGTTCCATGGCGTGGTTCCCCGGCAACGACCACCCCTCCGACAAGGCCACGTACGACATCACCGTCACCGTGCCGCAGGGCCTCCAGGCGGTGTCCAACGGCGAGTTGGCGGACCAGACCAGCCGGGCGGGCCGTACGGCCTACCACTGGCACACCGCCCAGCCCATGGCCAGCTACCTCGCGACCGTCGCGATCGGCCACTTCGACATCACCCGGTCCAAGGGGCCCGGCGGGCTGCCCGTGCTCACCGCGGTCGACCCCACGCAGGCCAAGGCGAGCGCGGCGGTCCTCGCGAAGCTGCCCGAGGTCGTCAAGTGGGAGGAGGACACGTTCGGGCCGTACCCCTTCTCCTCCGTCGGCGCCATCATCGACCGGCCGGACGACGCGGGATACGCGCTGGAGACGCAGAACCGGCCGGTCTTCCCCGGCGCCCCCGAGCTGGGCACCCTCGTCCATGAACTCGCCCACCAGTGGTACGGCGACTGCGTCACCCCCAAGTCCTGGCGGGACATGTGGCTCAACGAGGGGTTCGCCACGTACGCGCAGTGGCTGTGGGACGAGGACCACGGCGGTGACTCGGCCGAGAAGACCTTCCGGTACTACTACGACGAGCACGACAGCGCGCTGTGGGCGTTCCCGCCCGCGACGCCCTCCGGCGCGGCCCACATCTCCGCGTCACCGGTCTACGAGCGCGGCGCGATGGTGCTCCACAAGATCCGGCAGAAGGTCGGTGACAAGGCCTTCTTCGCCTTCCTGCGCGCCTGGCCGGCCGCGCACCGGTACGGCAACGCGAGCACCGGTGACTTCACCGCGTACGTCGAACACCGCTTCCCGGACCAGGACTTCGGGGAGATCTGGAAGGACTGGCTGTACGGGGAGGGCAAACCGGCGCATCCATGACCGGGCGCATCCATGACCGGGTCGGGCGCCGGGGTTTCCGCCCCTCCCCGGACCCTCGGCCGGGGAAGGGCGGAGACGGCGGTCCGTCAGACGTTCACACCGAAGTCCTGGGCGATGCCGACCAGGCCGGAGGCGTAACCCTGGCCCACGGCGCGGAACTTCCACTCCGCGCCGTTGCGGTACAGCTCGCCGAAGACCATGGCGGTCTCGGTGGCGGCGTCCTCGGACAGGTCGTAGCGGGCGATCTCCGCGCCGCCGGCCTGGTTGACGATGCGGATGTACGCGTTGCGCACCTGGCCGAAGTTCTGGCCGCGGTTCTCCGCGTCGTAGATGGAGACCGGGAAGACGATCTTGTCGATGTCGGCCGGGAGACCGGCCAGGTTGACGTTGATCGCCTCGTCGTCGCCCGCGCCCTCGCCCGTGCGGTTGTTGAAGAAGACGAAGTGGGCGTCCGAGTAGACCTTGCCCTGCGTGTTGACCGCGATGGCGGAGGCGTCCAGGTCGAAGTCCGTGCCCGTGGTGGTGCGGACGTCCCAGCCGAGGCCCACGGTGACGGCCGTCAGGCCCGGAGCCTCCTTGGAGAGCGAGACGTTGCCACCCTTGGACAGGCTTACAGCCATGTTGGGAGTCCCTTCCTAGATATCCCTGTACGTGCCGACGAAGCTACCGTCACCCGGGAGAACGTCGAGGGGGGTACCCATGGTTCCGCACCCCTTTACCTTTTTTACCCGTACTTCTCCACGGATCCGGAAATCCAGGTGACGCGGACCGGCCCGG
>NZ_MUNF01000119.1 GCF_002154555.1 Streptomyces murinus | reverse complement strand
CCACCGCCGCGCGGCCGAGGCCACCCGGGCGGGCGCCTCGGCCCTCGGCGGCGGCCTGGAGCCGTACGTCCACGACGCCGCGGACGCCGCCCCGGTCGCCACGACCCTGCGGGTCCCGCCGTCGCTCACGGCCTGTGACCTGGTCGCCGCCGCGCTGGCCGCCGACCCCGCCCTTCCGCTGGCCGCGGGAGGCGGCGCGCTGGCCAAGGAGATGATCCGGGTCAACCACTACGGCCCCGACGCCACCGAGTCCGCCGTCCAGGCCTCGCTGGCCGCTCTGGGCGCGGCCCTCGCCGCACAGGGCGCGCCGGTGGACCCGGCGGCCGCCCGGCAGGCCGTGGAGCAGGCCTGGCGGTGACCGCCACCCACCGGTGAGCACCACGACGGCCCGCGCCCCGAGGTGCGGGCCGTTGTCACACCCGGCTGCCATGCTGCGCCCATGACGAGCGATCACCCCCCGCGGCCGGACCACACCTCCGCGCATCCGGCCCTCCCCGACGGCCGCCCGATCCCCCTGCCGACCGGCCCCGAGCGCCCCATGCTGGAGAGCTGGCTGGACTTCCACCGGGCCACGCTGGAGCTGAAGTGCCGGGGCCTGTCCGACGGGCAGGCGCGGGCCGCCTCGGCGCAGCCGTCGGAGCTGACCCTGCTGGGTCTGGTGCAGCACCTCGCGGAGGTCGAGCGGACCTGGTTCCAGCGGGTGCTGGGCGGCCTCGATCTGCCGCCGCTGTTCGAGGAGGAGTCCGGGTACGGCCTGGATCCGGCGCGCGGGCTGGACGAGGCGCTGACCGTCTGGCACCGGGAGATCGCACGCGGCCGCGAGCTGTGCGCCGGGCGGCCGCTGGAGGCCACCGGCCGGATCGCGGACGGTCCGATGGCCGGGACGGAGGTCAGTGTGCGCTGGGTGCTGATCCACCTCATCGAGGAGTACGCCCGCCACAACGGACACGCGGACATTCTCCGCGAACGAATAGACGGCGCCACCGGAGCTTGAATTCAATTTAGTTTCACAATTCCCGCCAATTTCCCGGACGGTAGCTTCCCATAGTCTTCTGCCCGCTTTTTGCGTGGCTAAACGGGCCAGTTTTCCAGGAGATTTCTGACGGTTTCAGTGGTGTGACACACCCCACAATGAGGGGATTTTGCCCCACTTTGCCGTGGGGCAAGCCGGACATTCCACACAGCGTTCCGAGCGGCGCCGCGCCTGCGGTCGTGCATTTTTTAATTTGCCTCGCTAAATTCGTGCCGCATGACTGCCGCACCCGCAGACCTACTCATAGACCGACCGGCAACGGCCGACGGCGCCGCGCTCTGGCGCCTCGCCAAGGACTCGAAAACGCTCGATCTCAACTCGTCCTACAGCTATCTGCTGTGGTGCCGGGACTTCGCCGGCACCTCGGCGGTGGCGCGCGGTGCGGACGGCACACCCGTCGGATTCATCACCGGGTACGTGCGGCCCGACCGCCCGGACACCCTGCTCGTCTGGCAGGTCGCCGTGGACTCCGCCCATCGGGGCCACGGCATCGCCGCCGCCCTGCTGGACGGACTGACCGCGCGGCTCGCCGAGTCCGGCGTCACCCGGATCGAGACCACCATCACGCCCGGCAACACCGCCTCCGAGCGGCTGTTCACCTCGTACGCCGAGCGGCACGGCGCGCACCTCAGCCGCGAGGTGCTGTTCCCCGCCGAGCTGTTCCCGGACGGCCCGCACGACTCCGAAGTCCTCTACCGCATCGGCCCGCCGGCCGATTCCCACGCCCACTGAGGAGCGAATCACCGTGACCATCACCCAGCCCGACCTCAGCGTCTTCGAGACCCTCGAGTCCGAGGTGCGCAGCTACTGCCGCGGCTGGCCCACCGTGTTCGACCGCGCGCAGGGCAGCCGGATGTACGACGAGGACGGCCACTCCTACCTCGACTTCTTCGCCGGGGCCGGATCACTCAACTACGGCCACAACAACCCGGTGCTCAAACGGGCGCTGATCGACTATCTGTCGCGGGACGGGGTCACCCACGGCCTGGACATGTCGACCACGGCCAAGCGCCGCTTCCTGGAGACCTTCCAGAACCTGGTGCTGCGCCCGCGCGATTTGCCGTACAAGGTCATGTTCCCGGGCCCGACCGGCACCAACGCCGTGGAGTCGGCGCTGAAGCTGGCCCGGAAGGTGAAGGGCCGCGAGGCCATCGTGTCCTTCACCAACGCCTTCCACGGCATGTCCCTGGGCTCGCTCGCGGTGACCGGCAACGCCTTCAAGCGGGCCGGCGCCGGCATCCCGCTGGTGCACGGCACCCCGATGCCGTTCGACAACTACTTCGAGGGCACCGTCCCGGACTTCCTGTGGTTCGAGCGGCTCCTTGAGGACCAGGGCTCCGGTCTGAACAAGCCCGCCGCGGTGATCGTGGAGACCGTGCAGGGCGAGGGCGGCATCAACGTGGCCCGGCCCGAGTGGCTGCGCGCGCTCAAGGAGCTGTGCGAGCGGCAGGACATGCTGCTGATCGTCGACGACATCCAGATGGGCTGCGGCCGTACCGGCGCCTTCTTCTCCTTCGAGGAGTCCGGGATCACCCCCGACATCGTCACGGTGTCGAAGTCCATCAGCGGCTACGGCCTGCCGATGTCGCTGTGCCTGTTCCGGCCCGAGCTGGACGTCTGGGAGCCGGGCGAGCACAACGGCACCTTCCGCGGCAACAACCCCGCGTTCGTCACCGCCGCCGCGGCCCTTGAGGCGTACTGGACCGACGGCTCGGCCATGGAGAAGCAGACCCGGGCCCGCGGCGAGCAGGTCGAGCAGGCGCTGATCTCCATCACCGAGGAGAACCTCGCCGACGTCAAGGAGTACCGCGGGCGCGGGCTGGTGTGGGGCATGGAGTTCCACGACAAGGACCGTGCCGGGCGCATCGCGCGGCGGGCCTTCGAACTGGGCCTGCTCATCGAGACCTCGGGGCCGGAGAGCGAGGTCGTCAAGCTGCTGCCGGCCCTGACCATCACCCCCGACGAACTGGACGAGGGCCTGAGCGTCCTCGCCCGCGCCGTCCGGGAAACCGTCTGAACCATCTGAAGCACACCGTCTGACCGCAACGTCCGACCAGGAGGAAGCACCACCGTGATCGTCCGATCGTTCAAGGACATCGAAGGCACCGACCGGCACATCAAGTCGAAGTCGGGCACCTGGGAGAGCAAGCGCATCGTCCTGGCCAAGGAGCGGGTCGGCTTCTCCGTGCACGAGACCATCCTGTACGCGGGGACCGAGACCCAGATGTGGTACGCCAACCACATCGAGGCCGTCGTCTGCACCCGGGGCGAGGCCGAACTGACCGACCGCGAGACCGGGAAGACGTACACCATCACGCCCGGCACCATGTACCTCCTGAACGGGCACGAGCGGCACACGCTGCGGGTCAAGGAGGACTTCCACTGCATCTGCGTGTTCAACCCGCCCGTCACCGGACGGGAGGACCACGACGAGAACGGCGTCTACCCGCTGCTCACGGAGCCCGAGCCCGAGGAGGTGTGAGCGACCATGACCACCGCCACCGTGAAGGACCTCTACCCGACCCGTGGTGCCACCGAGGTGACCGTCCCCCGCCAGGATCCGGTCGTCTGGGGTTCGCCCGGCACCCCGGGACCGATCGCGGCGGGCGATCTCCAGTCGTTCGAGCGTGACGGCTTCCTCTCCGTCGACCAGCTGATCGGCTCCGACGAGGTCGAGATCTACCGCCAGGAGCTGGACCGGCTGGTCACCGACCCGGCGATCCGCTTCGACGAGCGCTCCATCGTGGAGCCGAAGTCCCAGGAGATCCGCTCGGTCTTCGAGGTGCACCGGATCAGCGAGGTGTTCGCGGCCCTGGTGCGCGACGAGCGCGTGGTCGGCCGGGCCCGCCAGATCCTCGGCTCGGACGTGTACGTCCACCAGTCGCGGATCAACGTCAAGCCGGGCTTCGGCGCGAGCGGCTTCTACTGGCACTCGGACTTCGAGACCTGGCACGCCGAGGACGGTCTGCCGAACATGCGCACGGTGTCCGTCTCGATCGCGCTGACCGAGAACCACGACACCAACGGCGGCCTGATGATCATGCCGGGCTCGCACCGGACGTTCCTGGGCTGCGCGGGCGAGACGCCCAAGGACAACTACAAGAAGTCGCTCCAGATGCAGGACGCGGGCACCCCCTCAAACGCGGCGCTGACCGAGCTGGCGGGCGAGCACGGCATCAAGCTGTTCACCGGCAGGCCGGGCTCGGCCACCTGGTTCGACTGCAACTGCATGCACGGCTCCGGGGACAACATCACCCCGTTCCCGCGCAGCAACGTCTTCATCGTGTTCAACAGCGTGGAGAACACGGCGGTGGAGCCGTTCGCCGCGCCGGTGCGCCGACCGGAGTTCATCGGCGCGCGCGACTTCACCCCGGTGAGGTAGGCGCTTTTGAGCACCGGGCCGGGGCCTTAACGTGTGGGACGGGAGGCCCCGGCCCGGTCATGTCCCGACAGGACTAACCGGCCAGCACGTCGAGCAGCCGGTCCACGTCCGCCGCCGTGTTGTAGAGGTGGAAGGACGCGCGCAGATTGCCCGCCCGGTCGGACACCTGGATGCCGGCGCTGCTCAACTCGGCCTGCTTCGCGCCGAGTCCGGGCACGGAGACGATCGCCGAGCCGGGCGCGGGCAGCGGCTCGTGCCCCAGCCGGGCGAGCCCCTGTGTGAAGCGGTCGGCGAGCGCCAGGTCGTGCGCGTGCACGGCGGCCACGCCCAGCTCCTCGATCAGGGTGAGCGAGGCGTGGACCCCGCTGTAGGTGAACAGGCCGGGGCTGACGTCGAACCGGCGGGCGGAGCGGGCGAGTTCGGCGACCGGGCCGTAGCAGCTGTCCCACGGGTTCTCGGCCGCGACCCAGCCCGCGAGCAGCGGGGTCAGCCCGCCCATGTCCTCGGGGACGACGAGGAAGGCGGCACCGTGCGGGCCGAGCAGCCACTTGAAGGTGGTGGCGATGGTGAAGTCGTAGCCGTCCGCGTCGAACGGCAGCCAGCCGGCGGCCTGGGAGAAGTCGACATAGGTGCGCGCGCCATGGGTGCGGGCCGCCGCGCGCAGGGCGGGCAGATCGGCGACCCGGCCGTCGGCGGACTGCGCGGCGCTGACCGCGACCAGCGCGGTGCCGGGGCGCACCGACTCGGCGATCCGCTCCAGCGGTACGGCGCGCACCTTGAGGTCGCCGCGCACATGGAAGGGGTTCACCACGGAGGTGAAGTCGTCCTCGGCGGTGAGGACTTCGGCGCCCGCGGGCAGGGCGGCCGCGATCAGTCCCGTCTGCGCGGCGACCGAGGGACCGGCCGCCACCCGGCTCGCCGGGACCCCGGCAAGGCGGGCGAAGGCGGCGCGGGCCCGCTCGACGTCCTCGAACAGCGGGTCAAGCGGGCGGCCCTCGGCCCGGATCGCCATCGCCTCCTGGAGCGCGGTGAGAGTACGGGCCGGGAGCAGACCGCTGCTCGCGGTGTTCAGATAGGTGTTCTTCGGGCGGAACTCGGCGCGGACGAGGCTCTCGAAGGTCTCCATGAGCCCACTGTGCGGGTCGGCGAGGCCCCCGTCCATTGCGCGTTTCCACGGGGACGCGCCAAGGGTTTCTTATACGACCGCGCCGACCTGGGGTTCCCGCCCCGGGCGGTCAGCCCCTCGGCGGCACCGCGCAGCCGTCCGGGCCGCAGGCCTCGGCGTCGCCCTGGTCGACCAGCTTCAGCGGGGCGCGCTCGCCCCAGGCCTGGCCGAGCGCCTGGGCGAAGACCTCGGCGGGCTGGGCGCCGGAGACGCCGTACTTGCGGTCGAGCACGAAGAAGGGGAAGCCGTTCGCACCGAGCTCGGCGGCCTCGCGCTCGTCCTCGCGCACCGCGTCGGCGTACGCCTCGGGGTCGGCGAGCACCGCGCGCACCTCGGCCGCGTCGAGACCGGCTCCGGTGGCCAGCTCGACCAGCCGCTCGTCGCCCTCGGCGAAGACAGACCGCTCCTCGGCGAAGTTGGCCCGGTACAGGGCCTGGATCAGCTCGTCCTGCCGGCCGCGCTCCTTGGCCAGGTGCAGCAGGCGGTGCATGTCGAAGGTGTTGCCGTGGTCGCGGCCCCGGGTGCGGTAGTCCAGGCCCTCGGCGGCGGCCTGGGCGCCCAGGTTGTCCTCCCCGGCCTCGGCCTGCGCCTCGCTCATGCCGTACTTCCTGGTCAGCATGGTGAGCACGGACTCGACATCGCCCTTGGCGCGGCCGGGGTCCAGCTCGAAGGAGCGGTGCACCACCTCCACGTCCTCGCGGTGCGGGAAGGCGGCGAGCGCCTTCTCGAAGCGGGCCTTGCCCACATAGCACCAGGGGCAGGCGATGTCGCTCCAGATCTCGACGCGCATGTCTTCGGCTCTTTCCAGGTCGTACGGGTGCGGAGACGATCTCCGCCGAGTACGTGAACGTTCAAGTGCCCCCGGTCATTCCCCCGGCGGCACGGCGTACCGCAGGAACAGATGGTGGTCCCCCTCCTCGGGCGGGTTCTCCGGGTCCGGCACCCAGCCCTGCCGGGCGTAGAAGCCCTGGGCGCGCAGGTTGTCCACATGGACGTCGAGCACGGCCGTGCGCCGCCCGGCCGCCCGCCACTCCCCCACGCAGGCCGTGTGCAGGGCCGTACCGATACCGCCCCGCCAGCGGTCCGGGTCGACATGGAACTGGAACAGCTTGACGGTGTCCGCGCCGGCTCCGTCCGGCGTCCGGAAGGAGGCGATCCCGGCCAGCCGGCCCTCCTCGACGGCGCACAGCACCCGTCCGCCGGACCGCTCGATGGACCCCCGCCATGCCTCGGTCCAGTCGAACTCCGCCTGCGGGACACCGTCCGGGTAGTACGTCGAGCGCGCGCGCAGATGCAGCTCGGCGATGGTCTCGGCCTCGGCGGGCAGCGCGGTGCGGATCTCCAGGGCGCTTCCGGGCTCACTGGTCGGTTCACTGGCCGGTTCACTGGTCATGGGACGGAGGACGTCGTGCCCGTGCCGCCGGTTCCCGGCGTTCTTTACACTGAACGCCGTCGAGGCGAAGGGGGCGAGGGCGATGACGGCAGGCGACGCGGGCGGGGCGCAGGTCAAGTCCGCGGTACGGACGGTCGAGCTGCTGGAGTACTTCGCCGGCCGCCCCGGCATGCACTCCCTCGCGACCGTGCAGGAGGCCGTCGGCTACCCCAAGTCCAGTCTGTACATGTTGCTGCGCACCCTCGTGGAGCTGGGCTGGGTGGAGACGGACGCGACGGGCACCCGGTACGGCATCGGGGTACGGGCCCTGCTGGTGGGCACCTCGTACATCGACGGCGACGAGGTGGTGGCCGCCGCCCGCCCGGCGCTGGACCGGCTCGCCGACGACACCACCGAGACCATCCATCTGGCCCGGCTCGACGGCACCAGCGTGGTCTACCTCGCCACCCGCCAGTCCCAGCACTATCTGCGCCCCTTCACCCGGGTCGGACGCCGCCTGCCGGCCCACTCCACCTCCCTCGGCAAGGCGATCCTCGCCACGTACACCGACGACGAGGTACGGGCGCTGCTGCCGCCGGAGCTGCCCGCGCTCACCGAGCACACCCTCACCGACCGGGAGCGGCTGATCGAGGAGCTGCGCCGGGTGCGGGAGCGGGGCTTCGCGGTCGACCGCGAGGAGAACACGGTGGGCCTGCGCTGCTTCGGCGTGGCCCTGCCGTACCGGGCCCCGGCCCGCGACGCGGTCAGCTGCTCGGTTCCGGTGGCCCGGCTGACCCCCGCCCATGAACAGACGATCAAGGACGCGCTGTCCGGGGCCCGCGACCGGCTGGCCCTGGCGACCCGCAGGCTCTGAGCGCGGGCCGGGGCCCAGCGGCGAGCCGCGCGCCGCGCTCCGGCACGGCGGTCGTACCGTCGTATTCTCGGGCCCCATGGAGATCACGCTGCGGACCGTCCACGACGAGGATCTGCCGTTGTTCTTCCGGCAGATGACCGACCCGGTGGCGCTGCGGATGGCCGCGTTCGGCCCCCAGGACCCGGCCGACCGGAACGCGTTCGAGGCCCGTCTCAAACGGATCCGCGGCTCTGCTGACGTGCTGCGCACGGTGCTGGCCGACGGGCGGGTGGCCGGCAGCGCGGCGGTCTACGGGGAGCCCGGTGAGCGCGAGGTGACGTACTGGATCGACCGCGCCCACTGGGGCCGGGGCGTGGCGACGGCCGCGCTGCGCGCCCTGCTCGCCGAGGTTCCCGAGCGGCCGCTCTACGCACGGGCGGCGGCCGACAACGCCGCCTCGCTGCGGGTCCTGGCCAAGTGCGGCTTCCGCGAGTCCGTCCGGGCCCGGGGCTTCGCCAACGGCCGGGGCGAGGAGATCGAGGAGGTCGTGCTCGTCCTGGACGCATGAGCGACGCATGAGCAGGGGATGAACGGGGGCGCTCGGGATGAACGGGACATGAGAAATCCCGGCGAGCGGGAACGTTCGTGCCCTTCCCGCACGTCTTCCGTGCGGGATGAACGGGATGAACAAGACGATCAGGCGAGCGTCCGTCTTCTCACTGCTGCTGGTGATCGCCCTGCTGGTGCGGGCGACCTGGGTGCAGTTCTACGACGGACAGGCCCTCGCGGACGACACGAACAACCGGCGGAACGCGATCGCGACCTACTCGCAGCCGCTCGGGAACATCATCGTGGCCGGAAACGCCATCACCGGCTCGGCCCGGACCAAGGGAGGCGATCTCGCCTACAAGCGCACGTACAAGGACGGCAAGCTGTACGCGGCGGTGACCGGCTACGCCTCGCAGGCGTACGCGCCCACCCAGCTGGAGGGCATCTACACCGATCTGCTCAACGGCACGGACCCGGGCCTGAAGACGATCATGGACACCCTCACCGGTGAGCGGGCCGACCCCGGCGACGTCGTCACCACCATCGCCCCGGCGGTGCAGAAGGCCGCCTATGACGCGCTCGGCGACAAGAAGGGCGGGGCCGTCGCCATCGACCCGAAGACCGGCCGCATCCTGGCCGCGGTGTCGACCCCGTCGTACGACCCCTCGCAGCTCACCGACGCCAACACGGCGGGCGGTGCCTGGAAGCGGCTGAACGCGGACCCGGACAAGCCGATGAACAACCGGGCGCTGCGCCAGCCGCTGCCGCCCGGCTCCACGTTCAAGCTGGTCGTGGCCTCGGCCGCGCTGGAGAGCGGGCTGTACAAGAACGTCGACCAGCACACCGACAGCCCCGATCCGTACCGGCTGCCGGGCACGGTGCGGGACCTGGCCAACGAGAACCCCTCGGCGCCGTGCCGCAACGCCCCGATCCGGGTGGCGCTCCAGTACTCCTGCAACAACGTCTTCGCCAAGA
Source organism: Streptomyces murinus (assembly GCF_002154555.1). Taxonomy (GTDB): domain Bacteria; phylum Actinomycetota; class Actinomycetes; order Streptomycetales; family Streptomycetaceae; genus Streptomyces; species Streptomyces murinus. Next base: position 53,761 of record NZ_MUNF01000119.1, on the reverse strand, counting down.
TGGCCGTCGACCTCGGCCAGGACAAGGTGCGGGCCATGGCGGAGAAGTACGGCTTCAACGACGACCGCCAGGATGTGCCGGTGCGCGCCTACCCCAGCGTCTACCCGAAGGACATGGACAAGTCCTCGACCGCGCTGACCGGCATCGGCCAGTACGACGTGACCGCGACCCCGCTCCAGATGGCGATGGTGTCCGCGGCGATCGCCAACGGCGGTGAGCTGCCCTCGCCGCACATGGTCTCCCGGACCGTGGACAGCGGCGGTGACGTGGTGCACGACTACGACGCCGACACCGGCTCCAAGCGGATCATCAGCGCCCGGACCGCGGCCCAGCTCCAGTCCGCCATGGAGACCGTGGTCAAGGACGGCACCGGCACCAACGCGCTGATCGACGGTGCGACCGTCGGCGGCAAGACCGGTACCGCGCAGCACGGCGAGAACAACAGCAAGACGCCGTACGCCTGGTTCACCTCGTTCGGCAAGTCCGACAGCAACGGCAAGGAGGTGGCCGTCGCGGTGATGGTCGAGCAGTCGGACGCGGCGCGCTCGGAGGTCAGCGGCAACGGGCTGGCGGCGCCGGTGGCGCGGGCCATGATGGCGGCGGCGCTGAAGAAGTGAGGCTTTAGGCACACCGACAGCCGGCGAGAACCACCGCGCCCCCGTCACGGCGCCGTCCATGCGGCGGCCGGTGGCGGGGGCGCGGGCGTCAGAGGGCCCTACGAGGGCCTCGGACGGAGGTTCGGGAGGTCTCAGCCGACGAAGTACGTCGGGTTCGGCAGCTTGTACGTACGGCCGGAGTAGCCGCCGTCCAGGTCCGAGTACTGGTCGCCGAAGTCGGCGACGATCTTGTAGCCGAGGTCCTTCTCGATGTGCTTGCGGGTACCGGCCTTGTACTGGACGGTCGTGCACGTCCAGGTGCCCGGGGTGGCGCAGTCCTTCAGGTAGGCCGGCGGGTTGGCCGAGTCCTTGAGGAACATGTGGGCGGCGTCCAGGTTGACGTCGGCACCGACCCTCTTCAGGTTGGTGACCGCGGCACCGCGCTGCGCCTCGGTGAGACCCGAGTTGTAGAAGACCGCGACGCCCTTGGACTGGGCGTAGCGGATCAGCTCGGGGCTGCCGAAGACGGCGGGACGGTTGGCCTGGTTGACGTAGTCGTTCCAGGTGGCCGAGCTGTAGCCGTAGTTGTTGCGCTTCTCGTAGTCGAGGCTCAGCAGCACCGTGTCGTCGATGTCGAACATGACGGCGGGCTTCTGGTGGTGCGCGCGCGAGGTACGGGCGGCCCGGTCGATGTACTTCTTGGCGTCCGCGTCGATCCGCGCCAGGTCCTTGGCGTACGGGCTGGTCGGCGACGCCTGGTAGACGCCGTTGCTGTCGGCGGTGGTGCCGTAGTAGGTGTCGATGTCCTTCGTCAGGAGCCCGATGTTGTAGGGCTCGTGGGTGGAGTTGGCCGTCGACTGACCGGCGGTGGCCGCGCCCGCGCCGTACAGGGCGGCACCGGCGATGACGCAGGCGGCGCCGGCGGCGGCCGCTCTGAGGGACTTCCGCATGGATTCTCCGGATCTGGTGGCTAGAGTGAGTGACCAGGTCACGGATTGTCTACGCGCATAACAAGCGGTACCGCGAGGCCTGTTACCCGATCGATACGGACGTCTTTTTCCAGCCATGTCCGAGCGCCGCCCCGGAACTCCGTGTTCCGGGGCGGGAATTCGGGCATCAAGAGGGGTTCCCCCAGGGCGCAGTCAGGACGTGGGACACCCGGCCCCGGCCCCTCACGCGGCCGGCCGCCACCCCGGGTCACGGCCGCTCAGGCCGAGCGCGCGGTCCAGCGGGGAGGCGTCCTCGGGGGTCGGGACGACGGGGCCGAAGATGCCACCGCCCCGGCCGGGGTCCTGCGCGGCGGCGAGGAGGAAGGACCGGGCGGCGTCCAGCGCGGCCGGGTCGGGGGTGTAGGCGTGGCCGAGGGCGCGGGCCAGGTCCCAGCCGTGGACGACCAGTTCGTCGGCGACGACGGCGCCCCCGACCGCGCCGGGCAGGTCCACCCCGCCCGCGCGGGTCATACCGGTCCAGGCGGCCGGGTCGCACCAGGCGTCGGCCAGTTCGTCCAGCGCCTTCGGCAGTTCGGCACGCCAGCCGGGGGCGAGGACCGGGAGGGCGGCGCCGGGGCCGGTGTCGGTGGTCGGGCCGAGATCCTTGCGGGCGGCGTCACGGAAGGCGACGGACAGCCCGTGCAGGTGGCCCAGCAACTCCCGTACCGCGTATGCGGGGCACGGGGTCGGGGCCGCCAGCTGCTCGTCGGTGACCGCCCGGGCCAGCCGCGCCACCAGACGGGTCTGGGGTCCTAGGTCGATCATGGTCGTGGTCATGGCGGCTCCTTAGGGCGAGTTCCTCAGGGGAGGACCGGCCGGCGGCCCGGAACTCATCGGCGCACAGGGAATCCGACCGATCCACGGGGGCCCTCCTCAGTGCCACCATGGTTCGGCATGCCGACCTCTTCGGTGACTTCAACGGACTGCGGATGACGGTCACCGAGGGCATGAAGCTCGTCGCCCCGCTCACCGGCGCCGGTCTGTACGCGGCCTTCGGCGGCCCGGCCGTCGCCGCTCTGGACGCGGCCGGCTTCGCCGCCACGGCCGGGCTGTGCGCCCTGCTGCGCGTGCGCGAGGAGCGTCCGGTGCCCCCGGACGGCGACTGGCGCCGCCGTACCGCCGAGGGCGTCCGGTACCTGTGGCGCCATGACGGCCTGCGCCCCCTGGTCCGGGCTGGCGGTACGACACTGCTGCTCACCTCCCTCGCCGGTGCCGCGCTGTACGCCGTGATCGACCGCCTCGGCCACTCCCCCGCCTACGCGGGCGTCCTGTACGCCGTCCAGGGCGCGGGCTCGGTGACGGTCGGGCTGCTCACCGGCCCCGCGCTGCGCCGGCTGGGCGCCCGGCGGTTCGCGGCGGCGGGCACAGCCCTGACCGGGCTCGCGGTGATCGCGCGGGCCGTCCCGTCCGACCCGGTGGCGCTCGCGTCCTCGCTGGCATCCGATCTCGGTCTGCCCTGTGTGCTGACGGCCGCGCTCACCGCCGTGCAGCGGGAAACCCCGGACGCGCTGCTCGGCCGGGTGTCGGCCACCGCGAGCACGCTGATGTTCACGCCGAACGTCATCGGGCTCGCGGCGGGCGCCGCTCTGGTCGAACTGGCGGGTCCCGGGCTGCTGCTGCCCTGCTACGGCCTGGCGATGGTGGCGACCGCGGCCGCTGGTTCAGCGCGCCGCCAGCGCCTCGCGCACCGCCGCGAGATCCCCGTCCGATGCCAACCCGGCGTGATACAGCCGCAGTTCGGTCGCGCCGGCCGCCCGGGCGCGGGCCGCGTCCGCCCCGAGGGTGCGGGGGCTGCCGCCCATCCCGGAGACGACGGTGAAGTTGGCGGCCAGCACGGTCCGCTCCCCCGCGTGCGCGGCGAAGGGTGCCAGCGGTGCCGTGCCCGCGGTGCAGGGGACCACGACTCCGTCGGCCACGGAGAGGATGTGGGCCGGGTCGACGCCCGCGTTCGCGCCGCAGTGCTCGGGGACGGGGTCGGCGTGCAGCAGGATCTGGAACCCGGCGGGCGCGGCGGCGCGCACGGCGGCCACGGCCTCCTCCTGGAGGCTCCGGGCCGTCCTGTCCCGCCAGGCCCGGACGGCGGCGGCCCGCTCCTCGCCGAGCAGTTCCGGCACCGCAGGCAGGCCGCCGTCGACCACCGCGCCCCGCCACAGCGACTCCAGGGCGGCCCGTACGGCAGTGGCCAACTCCTCTACTTCCAGGCCCTGTTCGCCGTAGCCCGCACGGCAGGAGGGACAGAAGCACAGGGACATCAGGTACTCCCCGGCCTCGCCCAGGGGCACACCGGAGATCTTGTCGTGGGCGTGTAGATGCGCCAGTCCGTACCAGCCGAGGGACTCCAGTTCGGTGCCCTGCGCGCCGGGGCGTACGGCGGCCTCGGCGGCGAGGTCGACGAGGTAGGCGCGGGTGGCCTCCTGGGCGATGCAGGGCGCCCAGGGGTAGCGGTCGCCGTAGGCGTTGACGACGGAGGTGTCCGGATGTTCCGCGCCCAGGCGGGAGTTGTGCGCGAGGACCACCCAGGTGTGCACCGCGAGACCGGCGCCGGCGAGCGCCCGGGCCGCCTCGCCGTGGGCGTCGCCGGGGGCCCAGCGGCCTGCGGGGTACGGGCGCGGGGTGCGGCCGGTCCAGTGGTCGCCCGGCGGATAGAGGACGGCCGCGTGTTCGGCGGTGACGACGCGATGGCGGGGGTGGCGCGGGGTCAGGGCGCGGGTGGAGTGGTAGGCGGCGGCGAGGGTCACCTGCTCGACGCCGAGCCCGGCGATGCGGGCGGGGGCGTCGGGGTCCCCGTTGACGTCCCAGGGGTAGACGAACGCGGCGGCCTTCACGCGGACTCCTCGGCGTACATTCCTCTGACCATCGTCCATATGCATGAACGGGCTCACGCTAAGGGGGCCTCGCGAGGCGGTCAACACCGGACGCCCCATGAGCGGTTCCGGGCTACATCGCGCCGCCCCGGATCCCCTCGCGCCGCCCGGAAACGGGCGAACGGGCGTCGAACGGGCCTCTCCGGCCCCGCATCCGGGCATGCGCGCCGCCCGTTTCCACACCGGCCCGCGCCGCCGCGCAGGTCCGCGGCGGGCAGCACGCCCGGCAAACGGGCTCAAGCGGGCAGCATCGGGCGGGCAACAAGCCTGGTCAGGGCGGCGGACCGACGGTACAACTTCCCCCATGGGCCCGAACGGGCAGTTCCGCGGGGAGGAGGGTGACGAGATGACCGGAACGGCGGAGGAACGCCGACGCGAGATCGTGCGGGCCGCGCGCGCCACCGGCGCGGTCGATGTCACCGCACTCGCCGCCGGACTGGGCGTGGCCAAGGAGACCGTCCGGCGTGATCTGCGCGCTCTGGAGGACCACGGGCTGATCCGCCGCACCCATGGCGGGGCCTACCCGGTGGAGAGCGCCGGGTTCGAGACCACGCTGGCCTTCCGGGCCACCAGCCAGGTGCCCGAGAAGCGCCGGATCGCCGCCGCCGCGGCCGAGTTGCTGGGCGACGCCGAGACCGTCTTCGTCGACGAGGGCTTCACTCCGCAGCTCATCGCCGAGGCCCTGCCGAGGGACCGGCCGCTGACCGTGGTCACCGCGTCCCTGCCGGTCGCGGGCGCCCTTGCCGGGGCGGACCACGTCCAGGTGCTGCTCCTCGGCGGCCGGGTACGGGCCGGCACGCTGGCCACCGTCGACCACTGGACGACCACGATGCTGTCCGGCTTCGTCCTCGACCTCGCCTATGTCGGCGCCAACGGCATCTCCCGCGAGCACGGCTTGACCACGCCCGATCCGGCGGTCGGCGAGGTCAAGGCGCAGGCGATGCGGGCGGCGCGGCGCACCGTGTTCGCGGGCGTGCACACCAAGTTCGGCGCGGCGAGCTTCTGCCGGTTCGCGGACGTCGGCGCGCTGGAGGCGATCGTGACCAGCACCCAGCTCCCGGTGGCCGAGGCCCATCGCTACGCCCTGCTGGGTCCGCAGGTCATCCGGGTCTGAGATGCCCCTCTCCCGTCCCCCGTGGGCGCTCCCCACCCACTGAACACCCCTTATATCCCCATACATCCAGGAGTGATCCATGCGCACCCCGAGCCGACGGAGGCCACGAGCCCTGCTCGTCCTGGCCGCCGCAGGGACGCTGCTCACCCCCCTGCTGTCCGGCTGCTGGGTCGGGGCGGGCGGAGCCGGATCCGGCGGCGACTCGATCAACGTACTGATGGTCAACAACCCCCAGATGGTGGAGCTCCAGAAGCTCACCGCCACGCATTTCACCAAGGAGACCGGCATCAAGGTGAACTTCACCGTGCTGCCGGAGAACGACGTCCGCGACAAGATCAGCCAGGACTTCGCCAACCAGGCGGGCCAGTACGACGTCGCCACCCTCTCCAACTACGAGATCCCGATCTACGCCCGCAACGGCTGGCTGCGCCCGATGGACGGCTACGTCGCGAAGGACCCGTCGTACGACGAGAAGGACGTACTGGCGCCGATGCGCGCCTCCCTCACCGGCGACGACGGCAAGCTCTACGGGCAGCCCTTCTACGGCGAGTCGTCCTTCCTGATGTACCGCAAGGACGTGTTCGCGGCGAAGGGCCTGACCATGCCCGCCCACCCCACCTGGCAGCAGGTGGCCCACCTCGCCGCGCAGGCCGACGGCGCGCGGCCCGGTATGCGGGGCATCTGCCTGCGCGGACTGCCCGGCTGGGGCGAGATGGCGGCGCCGCTGACCACGGTCGTGAACACCTTCGGCGGCACCTGGTTCGACAAGGACTGGAAGGCGCGGCTGGACTCGCCCGCATTCCGCAAGGCGACGAAGTTCTATGTCGACCTGGTCCGCGCGCACGGCGAGTCCGGCGCCGCGCAGTCCGGGTTCGCCGAGTGCCTGAACGACATGACGCAGGGCAAGGTCGCCATGTGGTACGACGCCACCTCCGCGGCCGGCTCCCTGGAGGCGAAGGGCTCCCCGGTCAAGGGCAAGCTCGGCTACGCCCCCGCCCCCGTCGAGCGGACCGCCTCCTCCGGCTGGCTCTACACCTGGGCCTGGGGCATCCAGCACGCCTCCCACAACCCCGACAAGGCCTGGAAGTTCGTCTCCTGGGCGTCGAGCAAGGAGTACGAGCAGCTGGTCGGAGAGACCAGCGGCTGGCCGAACGTCCCGGCGGGCAAGCGGGCTTCGACGTACGACAACGCCGACTACCGGCGATCCGCCGCGGCCTTCCAGGAGATGACCCGGCAGGCCATCGAGAGCAGCCGCCCCGGCGACCCCGGCGTGCAGCCCCGCCCCGCGCCCGGCATCCAGTTCGTCGACATCCCCGAGTTCACCGATCTCGGCACCAGGGTCTCCCAGGAGATCAGCGCGGCCATCGCCGGACGCCAGTCCGTCGACGCGGCCCTGAAGAAGTCCCAGCAGCTCGCCGAGAAGATCTCCAAGGAGTACGAGGGACGATGACCGCCACCACCACGGCCCCGTACCCGGCCGCCTCCGCCCGGCCGCTGAAACGGCCCCCGGCCCGGCTGCGCGCCTGGGCCACCCGGGCCCCTTTGCTGCCCGCCCTCGTCTTCATGATCGCGGTCACCCAACTGCCCTTCGTGGCCACGCTGGTGATCTCGTTCTTCGACTGGAACGCCCTCTACCCCAAGGCCCGCCGCTTCACCGGCCTCGCCAACTACCGCCAGGTGCTCACCGATGCGGACCTGCGCCACTCGGTGTGGACGACGGTCCTGCTCACCGTGGCGGTGGTGCTGGCCAGCCTGGTGCTCGGGCTGCTCCTCGCCCTGCTCCTGGACCGGCGCTTCCGCGGCCGGGGCGTCGTCCGTACCCTGCTGATCGCGCCTTTCCTTGTGGTGCCGGTGGCCGCCGCGCTGCTCTGGAAACATGTGCTCTACAACCCTGAGTACGGCCTGCTCAACGGGCTGTTGCACTACGTCGGCGGCCCCCAGCCGGACTGGATCTCGAACACCCCGCTGCTCGCGGTGGAGGCGTCCCTGGTGTGGCAGTGGACACCGTTCATGATGCTGATCCTGCTGGCCGGGCTCCAGAGCCGGGACCGGGAGCAGATCGAGGCGGCCCGGGTCGACGGCGCGGGCGACTGGCAGATCTTCCGCCATCTCACCCTGCCCCATCTGCGCCGCTACCTCGAACTGGGCGCCCTGCTCGGCTCGATCTACATCGTGCAGAACTTCGACGCGGTGTTCACCATCACCTCCGGCGGCCTCGGCACGGCGAACCTGCCGTACACCGTCTACCAGAGCTTCTACCAGGCCCATGAGAACGGCCTCGCCTCGGCCGCGGGCGTCCTGGTCGTCATCGGCTCCCTTGTCATCGCGACCTTCGCCCTGCGCGTGGTCTCGTCCCTGTTCCGCGAGGAGGTGGCCCGCTCATGACCGCGCTGCGACGCCATGGCCTGGGCCTCGTGGCCTGGCTGGCCGGCATCGTCTTCTTCCTGCCCATCGCCTGGATGGCGCTGACCTCCTTCCACTCCGAGCAGGACGCGGCGACCAACCCGCCGTCCTTCGGCGCCGCCCTCACCCTGGACGGCTACCGCGAGTTCTTCGGCGTCGGCGGTGGGGCGAGCCCCTGGCCCGCGCTGATCAACTCGGCGGTGGCATCGGTGGTCTCCACGCTCTTCGTCCTGCTGCTCGCCCTCCCCGCCGCCTACGCGCTGTCGATCCGGCCGGTGCGCAAATGGACGGACGTGCTGTTCTTCTTCCTGTCCACGAAGATGCTCCCGGCCGTCGCGGGACTGCTGCCGATCTATCTGTTCGCCAAGCACACCGGGACGCTCGACGACATCTGGCTGCTGGTCGTCCTCTACACCGCGATGAACCTGCCGATCGCGGTGTGGATGATGCAGTCCTTCCTCGCCGAGGTGCCGGTCGCGGTCATCGAGGCGGCCCGGGTGGACGGGGCCCGGCTGCCGACGATCCTCGCCCGGGTCGTCGCCCCCATCGCGCTGCCCGGCATCGCGGCGACGGCACTGATCTGCTTCATCTTCAGCTGGAACGAGCTGCTGTTCGCCCGGGTGCTCACCGGTGTCGTCGCCGAGACCGCGCCCGTCTTCCTGACCGGCTTCATCACCAGCCAGGGCCTGTTCCTGGCCAAGGTGTGCGCCGCCTCGCTGGTCATCTCCCTGCCGGTGCTCGCCGCGGGGTTCGCCGCCCAGGACAAGCTGGTCCAGGGCCTGTCGTTGGGAGCAGTGAAATGAAGGCCGCCGTCATCGAGTCACTGGGCCGTGCCGTCGTCACCGAGGTCCCCGACCCGGCACCGGGGCCCCGCGAGGTCGTCGTCGAGGTCGCCGCGTGCGGGCTGTGCGGCACCGATCTGCACATCCTCCAGGGCGAGTTCGCGCCCAAGCTGCCGATCGTGCCGGGCCATGAGTTCGCGGGCACGGTGGTCGCCACCGGCGCCCAGGTCACCGAGGTCACCACCGGCGACCGGGTGGCCGTGGACCCGTCCCTGTACTGCTACGAGTGCCGCTACTGCCGCAGCGGCCACAACAACCTGTGCGCACGCTGGGCCGCGATCGGCGTGACCACGGCCGGCGGGGCGGCACAGTACGCCGTCGCCCCCGTCGCCAACTGCGTCAAGCTGCCCGACCATGTGCGCACCGAGGACGCGGCCCTGATCGAGCCGCTGTCCTGCGCGGTGCGCGGCTATGACGTGCTGCGCTCCCGGCTCGGCTCCCATGTGCTGATCTACGGCTCCGGGACCATGGGCCTGATGATGCTGGAGCTGGCCAAACGCACCGGCGCGGCGAGCGTGGACGTGGTGGACCTGAACCCGGCCCGCCTGGAGACGGCCCGGCTGCTCGGGGTCTCGGGCGCGGCGGCCGGCGCGGACGAGCTCGACCGGCCGGGGGGCTGGGACGTGGTGGTGGACGCGACGGGCAACGCGGCAGCCATCCAGGACGGTCTGGGACGGGTGGCGAAGGCGGGCACCTTCCTCCAGTTCGGCGTCGCCGACTACGCCACCCGGGTGCAGATCGACCCGTACCGCATCTACAACCAGGAGATCACCATCACCGGTTCGATGGCGGTGCTGCACAGCTATGAGCGGGCGGCGGAACTCTTCGCGAACGGCGTCCTGGACCCGGGGGTCTTCATCAGCGACCGGCTCCCGCTGGAGCGGTATCCGCAGGCGCTGGAGCAGTTCGCGGCGGGGGTGGGACGGAAGATCGTCGTCGTGCCGTGAAGGGCTGTGCCGCGAGTGACGGGTGATGCCGGTGGTAAGGGAACGGTAAAGCGGTTTCGTTCGTTACCCCCCACATGACAGCTATGACCCCTGGCTCGAACGTTCCGCTCTCCGCCGCGCGCATCACGGTGGACGTGGCCGCTCCCGTGCGGCTGGACGTCTCGGGCCTGCTGCTCACGGGCGACGGCAAGGTGCGCTCGGACGACGACTTCATCTTCTACAACCAGCCGTCCGGACCGGGTGTGGCCTACCGGTCCGGCGGCGGTACCGCGCCCGACGCGATCACGGTCGACACCGCGGCGGTGCCGCCGGACATCGAGAAGATCGTGGTCACGGCCAGCCCGGACGCGGCCGGGCAGACCTTCCAGGGCATCGAGCCGACCGCCACCGTCCGGGACGCGGACGGCGGTGCGGTGCTGGCCACCTTCACCCCGCCGCAGCTGGGCACCGAGACCGCGCTCGTGGTGGTGGAGGTCTACCGCCGGGGCGGTCAGTGGAAGGCCCGCGCGGTCGGCCAGGGGTATGCGAACGGACTCGCGGGCATCGCGACGGACTTCGGCGTGACGGTGGAGGAACCGGCGGCGGCTCCGGCGGCACCCCCGCAGCCGGCGGCGCCTCCGGTGGCGCCTCCGGTGGCGGCCTCGATGGCTCCGCCGATGCCCGCCGCCCCGCCGGCCGCTCCCCCGGCTCCGGCCCCGGGTTCGGGGAAGATCAACCTGGACAAGGGCCGGGTCAGCCTCCAGAAGAACCAGACGGTGTCGCTGGTCAAGGGCGGGCGGCCGCTGCTGTCCCAGGTGCGGATGGGCCTCGGCTGGGAGCCGGCGTTCCGGGGCGCCGACATCGACCTCGACGCCTCCGTCATCGCCTACGGCCCGCAGCGCAACCACATCGACAGCTGCTACTTCGGCAAGCTGACGATCCTCAAGGGCGCTGTCAAGCACTCCGGCGACAACCTCACGGGCGAGGGCGCGGGCGACGACGAGGTGATCGTGGTCGACCTCGGCCGCATCCCCCCGGAGGCCACCGGACTCGTCTTCACGGTCAACTCCTTCTCCGGCCAGAAGTTCACCGATGTCGCCAAGGCGTACTGCCGTCTCGTGGACGCCGCGACGGACGAGGAACTGGTCCGCTTCGACCTCACCCAGGCCGAACCCCAGACCGGTGTGCTGATGGCCAAGCTGATCCGCCAGTTCTCCGGCGAGTGGGAGATGACCGCGATCGGCGACTTCGTGAAGGCGCGGACGGTCCGCAACATGGTGGACCCGGCGGCCAAGGCTCTCTGAGCGAAGGGGGGCGCGAGGACCGCGCCCCCCTTCGGTGGCCGTTACTTCTTCTGCCGCTTCCAGGGCCCGGTGATGGCGACCATGATGCCCGGAGTCTGGATGTTGGCGTACAGGGTCCGTCCGTCGGGCGAGAAGGTGACGCCGGTGAACTCGCTGTACTCCGGCTCGGCCTCGGTGCCGATGTTCAGCTCGTTGCGCGCGATCGGATAGGTACGGCCGCTGTCGGTGGCCCCGAACAGATGCTGGACGCCCTCGCCGTCCTCGGCGATGACCAGACCGCCGTACGGCGAGACGGTGATGTTGTCCGGGCCGTCGAACGCGCCGTCCTTGCCCGGGTCCGGGTTCACGCCGAGCAGCACCTTGAGGGTGAGGGTCCGGCGCCGGGGGTCGTAGAACCAGACCTGGCCGTCGTGCTGGACCGGGCTCTCCGCGCGGGCGAAGGAGGAGACGATGTAGACGCCGCCGTCACCCCACCACATGCCCTCCAGCTTGCGGGCGCGGGTGACCTGGCCCTCGCCCAACTGCTTGCGCGTGGAGACCTGCCGGGCGTCACGGTCGGGCACGTCCACCCAGTCGACGCCGTAGACCGTGCCGGTCCTGGTGGCACGGGAGAGGTCGTCCACGAACCGGCCGCCGGAGTCGAAGCACTTGAAGGCCTGGAGGACGCCCGCGTCGGCGGCGAGGGTGCGCAGCCTGCCGCGACCGTGACGGAAACCGGTCGGCGGGGTCCAGCGGTAGAGCAGGCCGTTGGGGCCCGCGGCGTCCTCGGTGAGGAAGAGGTGACCGCGCTTGGGGTCGACCACGACGGCCTCGTGGGCGTACCGGCCCAGCGCCTTGATCGGCTTGGGGGCGCGGTTGGCCCGGTGGTCGACCGGGTCCACCTCGAAGACGTAGCCGTGGTCCTTGGTCATGCCGTTCTGGCCGGCCTTGTCCTCGGTCTCCTCGCAGGTCAGCCAGGTGCCCCACGGAGTGCTGCCGCCCGCGCAGTTGGTGGCGGTGCCGGCGATGCCGACCCACTCTGCGACCTTGTCGCGGCGCACCTCGACCACGGTGCAGCCACCGGCCGCGGCAGGGTCGTACACCAGGCCCTCGGTGAGCGGCACCGGGTGGGTCCAGTTGGCGCGCGGGCCCGCCAGCTCGTGGTTGTTGACGAGGAGGGTGGTGCCCCGGGGGCCCTCGAAGGCGGAGGTGCCGTCGTGGTTGGACGGCGTGAACTCGCCCGACTCCAGGCGGGTCTTGCCGCTGTAGGTGATGATCTGGTAGCTGAAGCCGGCGGGCAGGGCGAGGATGCCCTTGGGGTCGGACTTCAGGGGGCCGTAGCCGACGCCGGGCAGGCCGTGGCCGTGTCCCTGGCCGTGGGCCGCCGCGGCGTCCCCGTGCGCGGTGTCGGTCTCCGTGGACGCGAGGGCGTTCGGCGCGGTGGCGAGCACGCCGGCGCTGCCCGCCAGGGCGATCCCGGCACCGGTGATCGCGGAGGTTCTGGCGAAGTCCCTGCGGGTGAGCGACATGGTGTCTCCTGTGACGGATGGGTGTGCCGTGGAGGGCGGCGGTCCTCGTTCGGCGCACACGCTCCCGGCGGCGCCTGAACGGGAGTTGAACGCGGGGCCACCACAGGCACCCTTGTTCAAGAAACCGTATGCGCCATCTCAAGAGCGGACCAAGCGTCACGGCAGGCCGGTGCCACGCAGGCACCCCCGGCCGGACCCCTCAACCCCCTTGCTGCGACCGCGCCTTGAACGCGGCCTTGCGGGCCTCCTTGGCCACCTTCTTGTCCGGGTGCAGCCGGCCCATCGCCTCCAGCACATCGGCCGTCGCCGGGTGCTCCACCCGCCACGCGGCCGCGAAGAACCCGCTGTGCTGTTCCGCGAGCCCCTCCACCAGCGCCTGGAGCTCCTCGCTGTTGCCCTCGGCGGCCAGTTGGGCGGCGACGGTGTCGATGGTCAGCCAGAACACCAGGTCCTGGGAGGGCGCGGGCACCTCGGCGGCGCCCCGCTCGCTGAGCCACACCCGGGCGAGGCCGCCGAGTTCGGGGTCGTCCAGCACCTCCCGCAGCGCGGGCTCGGCCTCCCCGCCGACCAGGGACAGCGCCTGCTGGCAGCGCAGCCGGCGCAGCGGTCCCCCGGCGTCGGTTCCCCGGGCCGCGGCCAGCAACTCCCGTGCGCCGGAGAGCGGTTCATGCCGGTTCAGCCACAGCTCGGTCTCGGCGAGAGCGGCCGACGGGCCGAACGCGGCGGTGCCGTCGAGCAGTACGTCCGCCCCCTTGTCGGCGAGTTCGCCGACCACCGGCGCCTCGAAACCGGCCTCCATCAGCCGCGCCCGCAGCCCGTAGGCGCCGAGCGGGGTCAGCCGCACCATGCCGTAGCGGGAGACATCGGCCTCCTCCACCGGCGCGGCGAGTTCCTCGTCGGCGTCGGCCATCAACGCCTCGTCCACCGGCCGGTACTCGACCAGGCCGACCGGCTCCAGCGTCCGGAACTGGTCGTCCAGGCGCATCATCGCGTCGGACACCTGCTCCAGGACGTCGTCGGTGGGCTCGCCCATGTCGTCCGGCACGATCATCGACGCGGCGAGGGCGGGCAGCGGGACCGGACCGTCCCCGGCGCCGTCCTCACTGACCGTCAGGAGGTAGAGGTTGCCGAGCACACCGTCGAGGAACTCGGCCTCGGCCTCGGGGTCCCAGTCGAGTGACGCGAAATCGATCTCCCCGCCCTCGTCCAGGGCGTCCACCAGATCGTCCAGATCGGGCACGCTCGCGTCCGCCAGCACGGTCTCCAGTGCGGCGAGCCACACCGTGAGCACCTCCTGCGGGGAACCGGTGAGCAGGGCCAGCGCCTCGCCGGTGCGGACCGTCCCGCGATCCTCGTCGGCGATCTCGACCAGTCCGGAGTCCAGCGCGACCCGCCAGGCCTCGGCTGCGTAGGCGGCCGCGTCGTCGCCGGTCAGTCCGAGCTGGTCGGCGGCGCCGGGAAGCTGCTCCTCGACCAGGCCCCCGCCCGCGTCCACCCGGGTGTCGGGGCCGGCCCAGCGGGCGAGCCGGGCCGCCCGCGCGAGCAGGGGCGTGGACAGCGCGGCGCGTGCCAGCTCCGCTTCGGAGTGCAGCCGTACGGGCGGCAGGGGGGAGCTGTCTGACATCGGCTGGATCTCCTCGGACCGTGAAACGTGCTCAGCCCCTCAGCTTAGACGGATTTGGGCCCATGCCGCCCGGTTCATCTCCTCGTCAACCCCAGTACATGGCCGAAACCTTGACAAGTCCCGGGCGCAGGCTGGAGATTGACGCGCGTAGAAGTCGGGGAACGACCGTTCACTCGGCTCTATGCGTGTCACGGAGGGCAACGGCCCCCACACGCAGCCGATCCACCTCGTCCCGGCGCCCCGTAACATCCCCGGAGGGATCCCTTGCCGAGCAGGTCCACCGCGCGTCTCGCCGCGCTCACCGTCGCCGCTGTTTGCTCCGCCGCGTCGGCCGTCGTCCTCACCTCCCCCGCGCACGCCGACGCGGTGCGCATCCACGACATCCAGGGCACCACCCGCCTGTCGCCGTACGCCGGGCAGAAGGTGACGGACGTGCCGGGCATCGTCACCGCCACGCGCACCTACGGCTCGTCCAAGGGCTTCTGGCTCCAGGACACGACGCCCGACGACAACCCCGCCACCAGCGAGGGCATATTCGTCTACACCAGCTCCACGCCGAAGGTCGCGGTCGGCGACTCGGTGACGGTGACCGGCACGGTCTCCGAGTACGTCCCGGGCGGCGTCGCCTCCGGCGAGCAGTCCGTCACGGAGATCACCAAGCCCACCATCACCACCGTCTCCACCGGCAACGCCGTCCCGGCGCCGGTCGTCATCGACGCGAAGTCGGTGCCGAGCCGGTACACGCCGCAGGGTGACACCGCGAACGGCGGTTCGATCAACAACCTGCCGCTCCAGCCCAAGAAGTACGCCCTGGACTACTACGAGTCCCTTGAGGGCATGAACGTCCAGGTCAAGAACGCCCATGTGGTCACCGCCACCGACCCGTACGCCGAGCTGTGGGTCACGGTGAAGCCGCACGAGCACCACGACCGCCGCGGTGGCACGGTCTACGGGTCCTACGACTCGCAGAACACCGGCCGCCTCCAGATCCAGTCGCTGGGCGCCACCGCCGACTTCCCGAAGGCGAACGTCGGCGACACGCTGACCGGCACCACCACCGGCCCGATGGACTTCAACCAGTACGGCGGCTACACCCTGGTCGCCGGCCAGATCGGGACGCTCAAGAGCGGTGGTCTCCAGCGCGAGACCACGAAGAAGCAGACCGGCAAGCAGCTCGCGGTCGCGACGTACAACGTCGAGAACCTCGACCCGTCGGACAAGACGTTCGACCAGCACGCCGCGGCGATCGTGCACAACCTCCAGTCCCCCGACATCGTGTCCCTGGAGGAGATCCAGGACAACAACGGTGCCACGGACGACGGCACGGTCGACGCGAGCGTCACGGTGAACAAGCTGATCGACGCGATCGTCGCGGCGGGCGGCCCGAAGTACGACTGGCGTTCCATCGACCCGGTCAACGACAAGGACGGCGGCGAGCCCGGCGGCAACATCCGCCAGGTGTTCCTGTTCAACCCCGAGCGGGTGTCCTTCGTGGACCGCGCGGGCGGCGACTCCACCACCGCGGTGGGTGTCGTCAAGGAGCACGGCAAGGCCCAGCTGACCGCGTCCCCGGGCCGGATCGACCCGGCCAGCGCCGCCTGGGAGGACAGCCGCAAGCCGCTCGTCGGCCAGTTCGTCTTCCAGGGCAAGACCGTCTTCGTGATCGCCAACCACCTGATCTCCAAGGGCGGCGACCAGAGCCTGACCGCGCAGTACCAGCCGGTCACGCGCAGCTCGGAGACCCAGCGCCACGCCCAGGCGCAGGAGGTCAACGCGTTCGTCAAGGACCTCCTGAAGGTCCAGAAGAACGCGAACGTGCTCGCCCTCGGCGACATGAACGACTTCGAGTTCTCCGGCACCGCGAAGATCCTCGAAGGTCACGGTGAGCTGTGGTCGGCGATCAAGTCGCTGCCCAGGAGCGAGCGTTACACCTACGACTACGAGGGCAACTCGCAGGTCCTGGACCAGATCCTGATCAGCCCGGCGGTGCGCCGCGACTCGTTCCAGTACGACAGCGTGCACATCAACTCGGAGTTCAACGACCAGATCAGCGACCACGACCCGCAGGTGCTGCGCTTCCGCCCCTGATCCAGGAGGGGTTCAGGACTGGCTGAACACCCCGTTCAGCCAGTCCTGCCAGGCGGCCCCGTCCGCCCCGGCATCGGCGTCCGGCGCGAAGTCGTGCACGCTGATGCCGAGCGGCGCACCCCAGCGGCCCCGGCCGAAGAAGCGGACGAGGGCACGCTCGGTGCGCAGTCCGATGAACTCCGGTACGCGGTAGTCGAGTACGGCGTCCAGGGTCCGCCCGCCGGGTCCGCGGACGCTCACCTTCGTCCCCGCGGTCGCGCCGTCCGGCAGTCCGAGCGCGCGGGCCGCGGTGGCGAGCGCCTCCGGTACGGCCGAGGAGGCGGGGCCGTTCAGCTGCGCGAAGGCGACCGGGGCCGGCGCGAAGTGCGTCAGATACTCGCGCAGGGTGTGCAGATAGAAGTCGGTGTGCTTGTTCGCGCCGTCGTACTGGGTGTCCCAGTCGTCGGTGAAGATCCCGCTGTGGACGTAGCGCACGAAGGCGCGGCGGCCCTCGTCGCGGGGCTCGATGGTGTGGTCGAGCTGGTTGAGCGACTGCGTGGGCATGCCCACGTCCTCGCTGCGGTTGACGTAGCGGTGCGGCGGCTCCCAGACGACCACGGTCGAGCCGAACGGCCCCCGCCCGCCTTGCCGCGGCTCGGGCGGCTCCATCGGCCACAGATAGCCCCCGGTCCCGGTGGTGATCGCCGCCCAGACCTGGTCCGGCGGCACATCGACCTCGAACTCGCGGACGATCTCGAATTCCTTGCTCATGGCGGGGCTCCTACTCGGCTTCCGGTGCGGGTTCCAGGGCTGCGGGCCGGTCCTTGACCGTGGGGTGCAGGGCGACGACGACCCGGTGGTCCCGGCCGCCCTCGGCGTCCGGGGCGTCGTACTTGCGGATCAGGGCGCTGACGCCCGCCGTCAGCTCCTGCACGAAGGCCGCGCGGTCGGCGGCGGAGGCGAACCGCACCTCGCCGTCCAGGGCGTATGTCGCGAGCGGTTTGCGGGCCCTGGCCGCGCCGCCGATCAGCGCCCCGACGTCGCGCACCAGGCGGGCGCCGAGCGCCAGCAGCCAGCGCGCGGACAGCTGGTCCCGGAAGCGGTCCGGGTCCGGCTGCACGGCGGGCAGGGCGGCGGGCGAGATGACATACGACGCGGCGCTCGCGCGCATCAGCCGCTCGGTGACATTGCCCTTGCGGCGCTCCCCGGCCAGCTCGACCAGTCCGTGCCGCTCCAGCGTCTTGAGGTGGTAGTTCACCTTCTGCCGGGGCAGTCCGACCTTGCCGGCCAGCATCGCGGCCGACGCGGGTCCGGCGGCCAGTTCGGCGAGCAGCCGGGCCCGGACGGGGTCCAGCGACACGGCCGCGGCCTCGGGGTCCTCGATCACGGTCACATCCAGCATGCGTCCACCCTCCCACCGAAAACTTTTTTTGTCCAGACGGACTTAGTTTTCGGTGGGAGGGTGGGCGTGACATGGCTGGAAATGGGGGCGGGGGCGTGCGCCAGGGAGCCCTTCGGACGCTCCTTCGAGCGCTTCTTCGGCGCTCCCTTCAGACGCTCAGCAGGAGCAGGGGCGGCGGCTCATGACGCGGGACGCGCCACGGGCCGTGCCGCGGCTCCGGCCGCCGCGCAGCACCCCGGCCGCGATCAGGGCGACCACCCCGGCCGCGCCCGCCATCAGCACCGGACGCGGCACCCCGCGCAGGCCCTCGGCGGCCTTGTGGGCGGGGGGCGCGAGCTGCCGCTGGGCCACGGCGGCCCGGTCCTGCACGCGGTGCCCGGCGTCCATCGCCCTGCTCTGGGCCTGGCGCCCGGCCTCCAGCGCGCGGTCGCGCAGCGGCTGCCCGTCCTGGGAGCCGCCGTGCTGGGCGACCCGGCTCTGGAGTGTGTGCCCGGTGCGCGCGGCCGTCCCCTGCACCACGTGGCCCGCCTGCGCGGCCCGGCCCTTCATCGCGTGCGCCGCATGCGTGGCCCGGCCCTGGGCGCCGTGCCCGGCCTGGGCGGCGCTGGAGCGCAGCTGCACCTTCATGGCACCGGCCTTGTCCTTCAGATCGGCGGCCCGTGCCCGCGCGCGCCCCTTCACATCGACGCGGTCCACCAACTGGGCCACGGTGTCGCCGAGTTGGTTCCTGGTCTGCTCGATCTGCGCGCGCAGCTCGTCGGGGCCCTTGGCGCCCGAGCCGTGCGGGGTCCTGTGGGTCATCGATGTGCCCTTTCCTTGATCACGTCGACATCGGCCCGGACACTGCCGAGGGTCTCCTCGGGCATGGGCGATCCGGCGCGGCGCAGTTGGGCGCGTCCGGTGGCGGCCAGCACGGCGGCCACCAGGAACAGCGCGACCGCGACGGTCAGCGCCGCCGCCCACAGGGGCAGGACCAGGTCGAGGGCGGCGGTGGCCGCGCCGGCCAGCACGATCAGCCCGACATAGCCGAGGGCGCCCGCGGCGCCCAGCAGCCCGCCGCCGGTTCCGGCGCGCTTGCCCTTCTGGGCCAGCTCCGCCTTGGCGAGGGCGACCTCCTGCCGCAGCAGCAGGGAGAGCTGTTCGGTGGCGCGATTGACGAGTTCCCCCGTGGAGGGGTGGCCGTCGAGTGCGGGGCGCGTGTGCGGTCGCGTGTGCGAGGTCATGGTCACGGTGTCCCGCCTCCTTTCTGTACGGGAGCATCCGGGTACCCGGGCCGGGGAGCGTCAGCCCTTGTCCGCTCCCCCGGTCCCGCGGTCGCCGAGCCGCGCGAGCTGGGACTGGAACCAGTCGAGCCGCGCCTGCAACAGGGCTGCCTCGGCAACCAGTTCGGGCACGCCCATCTCGGTGCCCGGCGTCAACTCGGTGACGGTCTCGGCCGGGACGCCGCCGTCCGCCCGTACCCGCAGGCCCTCCCCGGCGAGCCGGGCGAACTCCGCGAGGGTGACGGACGTACGGCCGCGCGCACAGCCCGCGCAGCCAGGGGCCAGGGCGCGCCAGCCGGGGCGGCCCCAGCCGGCGTCGGCCAGCAGGGTCGCGGTGGCGCCGCAGGCGCAGGGGCCCGCGGTGGCGGTGCGCACCCGCTGGCGGGCGTAGCGGAATCCGCGCTCGAAGCGGATGTAGGCGCCGAGCACGGAGACTTCGAGGAGCAGCGCGGTGCGGTGCTCGGCGGTGCAGCGCAGGGCGTCGGCGGCGGTGCGCTCATGGACGCAGTGGAAACCGCAGTCGCACAGGCGCGCGGGCGGGCGGTGCCTGCGGCCGTAGACGCAGGACGCCTGGTCGAGCACCCCGTAGGGAAGCGCACCGCCGAGCGACACCCCGGTGAACCCCGCCCGGGTGCCGTCCTGGGACAGCACCGGGTGGGCGATCTTGTAGCCGGTCGGCGGCTCCGTGGGGCGTTCCGCCGGGAGCCGGGGCCTCATCGGCCGGCCGGGACCTCTTCGCGGGCCGGCTCTGCCGGTGCGGTACGGGCGGCCTCGGCAGGCTGCCGGACCGTCTCTTCCTCGTCACGGATGTCCGGCCGCTCCTCGGCGACCCCGGTGGCCAGTGCCTTGCCGAGCTTCATGGTGCCTCCATGGCTGACGTCGGTGGTGACCCTTCGCCCATAGTGACCCATGAACGGCCGAGTTGGACACACGACCTTGCGCCACACTTGAACAGGCAAGCGAACAGATAAGCAAACTTACCGATACTCTGAAGAATAATTAAGTAGAGCTACATCGAAGACTTGCCGACACTAGCGGGTATGACGATCACACACAGCCCGTCCCCCTTCGGCCGCGTCCTCTGCGCGATGATCACCCCGTTCACCGCGGCGGGGGCGCTGGACCGGGCCGGCGCCCAGGAACTGGCCGCCCATCTGGTGGCGGAGGGCTGCGACGGACTGGTCCTCAACGGCACCACGGGCGAGTCGCCGACCACCACCGACGGCGAGAAGGCGGAGCTGATCACGGCCGTACGGGAGGCGGTCGGCGCGCGGATCCCGCTGATCGCGGGCGTCGGAACCGCCGACACCCGGCACACCACCGAACTGGCCCTGGCGGCTGAGAAGGCGGGCGCCGACGCCGTGCTGGTCGTGGCGCCGTACTACAGCAGGCCGCCGCAGGAGGCCGTCGCCGCGCACTTCCGCACCGTCGCCGACGCGAGCGGACTGCCGGTCCTGCTCTACGACATCCCGGGCCGCACCGGCACCCGTATCGACCCGGAGACGATCCTGCGCCTCGCCGGCCACCCCAGGATCGTCGGCGTCAAGGACTGCTCCTACGACCTGCTGGGCACCCAGAAGGTGCTGTCCCGGGCGGAGTTGGCCTATTACGCGGGCTGCGACGAACACAACCTCGCCCTCTACGCCATCGGCGCGGCCGGCTGTATCAGCACCGTCGCCAACGCCGCCCCGCGCCACATCCGCGCCGTCCTCGACGCCTTCGACGCGGCCGACACCGCACGGGCGCGGCAACTCCAGCTGAGGGCGACCCCGTTGATCGAGTCGATGATGGCCGCGGGCCTGCCCGGGACGGTCACCGCCAAGGCCCTCCTGTCCCGGCTCGGCCTGCCCGCGGGCCCGGTCCGCGCCCCGCTGCTGCCCGCCTCCCCGCAGGCGACGGCCGAACTGCACGCGCGCTTCGAAGAACTGACCGAATCCTGATCCGCGCTCCCCCCGCCTGCCGTACGGTGTCCCCGTGAGCCGCCCCCTGCTCTTCCTGGACGTCGACGGTCCGCTGAACCCGTACGCGGCCCAACGGGAGCGCCGGCCCGAGGGGTATACGACGATCCGGGTGCCGCTGGCCTCGCGCCGCCCCCTGCGGGTCTGGCTGAACCCGGCCCACGGCCCCGCGCTGCTGGCCCTCGACTACGAGCTGTGCTGGGCGACGACCTGGATGGCCGAGGCCAACCACTGGATCGCCCCTGTCCTCGGACTGCCCGAACTGCCCTATGTCGACTTCGGCGCGGGCCTGTTCGCGCACCGGTCCGACGGGGTGCACTGGAAGACGGAGCCGATCGTGGCGTACGCCGGGGGCCGGCCGTTCGCCTGGGTCGACGACGAACAGAGCACCGAGGACGCGGTGTTCGTGGCCGACCACCACCCCGGCCCGGCCCTCCTGCACCATGTGAACCCCCGCATCGGCCTGCGCGCGGGCGACTTCACCACCCTGGCGGAGTTCGCCGCCGGCCTGTCCCCGACAACGACATGACCGAGCGCCCCTCACCAGACGGGCGAGGGGCGCTCCGGGCTTTTCTGACAGGTCAGTTGTGGCTGTGCAGGATGTCGTTCAGGCCGCCCCAGACCGCGTTGTTCGGGCGGGCCTCGACCGTGCCGGTGACCGAGTTGCGGCGGAAGAGGATGTGGGAGGCGCCGCTGAGGTCACGGGCCTTGACGATCTGGCCGTCGGGCATGGTGACGCGGGTACCGGCGGTGACGTAGAGACCCGCCTCGACCACGCACTCGTCGCCGAGGGCGATACCGACGCCCGCCTCGGCGCCGACCAGGCAGCGCTCGCCGACGGAGATGATCACATTGCCGCCGCCGGACAGGGTGCCCATGGTGGAGGCGCCGCCGCCGATGTCCGAGCCGTCGCCGATGACGACACCGGCGGAGATCCGGCCCTCGACCATCGAGGTGCCGAGCGTGCCGGCGTTGAAGTTGACGAAGCCCTCGTGCATCACGGTGGTGCCCTCGGCCAGGTGCGCGCCGAGGCGGACCCGGTCGGCGTCGGCGATACGGACGCCCTTGGGGGCCACGTAGTCCGTCATACGGGGGAACTTGTCGATCGAGGTGACCTGGAGGTGCAGGCCCTCGGCGCGGGCGTTCAGCCGCACCTTCTCGATGTCGTCCACCGCGACCGGGCCGAGCGAGGTCCAGGCGACGTTGGCGAGGTGGCCGAAGATGCCGTCCAGGTTCTGGCCGTGCGGCTTGACCAGGCGGTGCGAGAGCAGGTGCAGCCGCAGATAGGTGTCGTGCGCGTCGAGCGGCTTCTCGTCCAGCGAGGCGATGACCGTACGGACCGCGACCACCTCGACGCCCCTGCGGGCGTCCGGGCCGATCGCCGCGGTCGCGCCGCCGCCCAGCAGCTCCGCCGCGCGCTCGGCGGTCAGCCGCTCGGTGCCGGCCGGGCCCGGCTCGGCGACCAGCTCGGGCGCGGGGAACCAGGTGTCGAGAACGGTGCCGTCGGAGGCGATCGTGGCGAGGCCGGCGGCGACGGCGCCGGTGGTACGGGAAGCAGTGTCGGTCATGGGACAAAACCTAACGTGGCGCGGGGTGCGGGGGCGAACCGTGTCTCATGTGCCGGTCGCGGGATCCGCCTTCACCCCGTCCGCCCAGCCCCATCCGCCCGGCCCCGTCCGCTCAGCCCTGTTCGCCCGGCCCCGTCCGCCCGCCCTCGGCCGGCCGCCTCGCGTTCAGCCGATCACCCGCCCGAACGCCTCCCGCGCGTACTCCTCGTCGTACGAGCCGCCCGTCAGCAGCACCTGGAGACAGATCCCGTCCATCAGCGCGAGCAGCGCCCGCGCCGTCACCGCGTCGACCCGGGCGGACAGGCGCGCGCCGGTCTCCTCGGCCCACCGGGCGGCGACGGGCCGCAGGGCCGGGCGGCGCAGCGCGGCGAGGTACAGCTCGTACTCCAGCTCCGCACTCGCGCGGTCGCCGTTCAGCCAGTCGCCGAGGACCCGGGCGAGCCCGGCCGCGAGGTCGTCGTCGGCCAGCGCCCCACTGGCGTCGAGCACCGCGGCGAACCCCTCGTTCGCCTGGCACAGGGCGGCCACCAAAAGATCGTCCAGGGTGGCGAAGTGGTACGTGGTGGAGCCGAGCGGTACGTCCGCCTCGGCCGCGACCGTGCGATGGCTCAGCCCGGCGAGCCCGTCCCGCCCGGCCACCCGGATCGCCGCGTCGATGATCCGCCGGCGCCGGTCGGGGTCGTAGCGCCGGGCCATCAGTGACTCGTCCCGCCGAGGTTCAGCACCACCACTCCCCCGATGATCAGCAAGATCCCCGCGACCTTGACCGTATCGAGCCCCTCCCCGAACAGCAGCAGCCCGAGCACGGCGATGGCCGCGGTCCCCACCCCGGACCAGATCGCGTACGCCGTACCGATCTGCACCGTCTTCAGCGTCTGCGCCAGCAGCAGGAAGGACACCAGATACCCCAGCGCCGTCACCAGCGAGGGCCCGAGCCTGCTGAACCCATGGCTGTACTTCATCGCCGTCGTGGCGGTCACCTCGGCGGCTATGGCACCGGCGAGCGTCAGATATCCCATGTGTACGAGCGTACATATGATGCGTACGACCGTACATAACGACTGTGGGACAGGTCGGCGAACAGTGGGCGCCGGGGCGGGCGACAGGCATGCGAAAGGGGCCACGGCATTCCTGCCGCAGCCCCTCGCACAAGCCCTGTGCCGGACCGCCCTCAGGCCGTCCTCAGACCGTCCTCAGACGTTGAAGCCCAGCGCGCGCAGCTGCTCGCGGCCCTCGTCCGTGATCTTGTCCGGGCCCCACGGCGGCATCCAGACCCAGTTGATCCGGAGCTCGTTGACGATGCCGTCCGTGGCGGACTTGGCCTGGTCCTCGATGACGTCCGTCAGCGGGCAGGCCGCCGAGGTCAGGGTCATGTCGATGGTGGCCACATTGGAGTCGTCCACGTGGATGCCGTAGATCAGACCGAGGTTGACGACGTCGATGCCCAGCTCGGGGTCGACCACGTCCATCAGGGCCTCACGGAGTTCCTCCTCCGAGGCCGGCTTCATCTCGACGGTGTCGCTCATGCGGTCTTCCTTTCGGCTTCGGCGCCATCCAGCGCCTGGGCCGTCGCGTCCTTCCACGCCATCCAGCTCAGGAGGGCGCACTTGACCCGCGCGGGGTACTTGGAGACACCGGCGAACGCGACCGCGTCCTCCAGGACCTCCTCCATCGCGTCGTCCGGCTCGATCTTGCCCTTGGACTGCATCAGCTCCAGGAAGGTCTCCTGGATCTTCTGCGCCTCGGGCAGGTCCTTGCCGACGAGGAGTTCGTTGAGCACGGAGGCCGAGGCCTGGCTGATGGAGCAGCCCTGGCCCTCGTACGAGACATCCGCGATCTTCGTGCCGTCGTACTTCACACGGAGGGTGATCTCGTCGCCGCACGTCGGGTTCACATGGTGCACCTCGGCGTCGCCATCCCGAAGACCACGCCCGTGCGGGTTCTTGTAGTGGTCCAGGATGACTTCCTGGTACATGGAGTCCAGCTTCACGGTTTTCGACACGCCTCTCAGCCGAAGAAGTTCCGTACGTGCTCCAGGCCGTCGACCAGAGCGTCGATCTCGGCCGGCGTGGAGTACAGATAGAACGACGCTCGCGTGGTCGCGGGAATTCCGTAGCGCAGGCAGACCGGACGGGCACAGTGGTGGCCGACGCGGACCGCGATGCCCTGTTCGTCCAGGACCTGGCCCACGTCGTGCGGGTGGATGTCGCCCAGGGTGAAGGAGATCGCGGCGCCCCGGTCCTCGGCCGTGGTCGGGCCGATGATCCGCAGATCGGGGACCTGGGCCAGGCGCTCCACCGCGTACTGGGTGAGCGCGTGCTCATGCGCGAGGATCTTCTCCATGCCGATGGCCTGGAGATAGTCGATCGCCGCGCCCAGGCCGACCGCCTGCGCGATCGGGGGCGTGCCCGCCTCGAACTTGTGCGGCGCCGGGGCGTACGTGGAGGAGTGCATCGAGACGGTCTCGATCATCTCGCCGCCGCCCAGGAACGGCGGCAGGTCCTCCAGCAGCTCCTGGCGGCCCCACAGCACACCGATGCCGGTCGGAGCGCACATCTTGTGGCCGGTGAAGGCCACGAAGTCGGCTTGCAGAGCCTGCACGTCCAGCGGCATGTGCGGCGCGGCCTGGGAGGCGTCGATGCACACCAGCGCGCCGACCTCCTGGGCGCGGCGCACTATCGCCTCGACCGGGTTGACGGTGCCGAGGATGTTGGAGACCAGCACGAAGGAGACGATCTTCGTCTTCTCGGTGATGACCTCGTCGATGTTCGACAGGTCCAGGCGGCCGTCGTCGGTCAGGCCGAACCACTTCAGCTTCGCGCCGGTGCGCTGCGCCAGCAGCTGCCACGGCACGATGTTGGAGTGGTGCTCCATCTCCGTGATGACGATCTCGGTCTCATGGTCGACCCGGTAGGGCTCATCGGCCCAACCGAGCATGTTGGCCACGAGGTTGAGGGACTCGGAGGCGTTCTTGGTGAAGATCACCTCGTCGCGGCTCGGCGCGTTGACGAACTCCGCCACCTTGTCGCGCGCGCCCTCGTAGAGTGCCGTGGCCTCCTCGGCGAGGACGTGCACGCCGCGGTGGACGTTGGCGTTGTAACGCTCGTAGTACTCGTTGAGGGCGTCCAGTACCTGGCGCGGCTTCTGGCTGGTCGCCGCGTTGTCCAGGTACACGAGCTTCTTGCCGTCATGGACGACACGGTCCAGAACGGGGAAGTCCTTGCGGATCGCCTCGGTGTCGAGGAGGCCCGACAGCTGTGTCACGCGGATGCGCCACCCTTCACATATGCCTCGTAGCCCTCGTTCTCCAGCTTGTCCGCGAGCTCCGGGCCGCCGGACTCGACGATGCGGCCGCCGGCGAACACATGGACGTGGTCGGGCTTGATGTAGCGCAGGATGCGCGTGTAGTGCGTGATCAGCAGGGTGCCGACCTCGCCCGTCTCGCGGACGCGGTTGACGCCCTCGGAGACGATGCGCAGCGCGTCGACGTCCAGGCCCGAGTCGGTCTCGTCCAGGATCGCCATCTTCGGCTTGAGCAGTTCGAGCTGAAGGATCTCGTGGCGCTTCTTCTCGCCGCCGGAGAAGCCCTCGTTGACATTGCGCTCGGCGAAGGCGGGGTCCATGTGGAGACGCTCCATGGCCTCCTTGACCTCCTTCACCCAGGTGCGCAGCTTCGGGGCCTCGCCGCGCACGGCGGTGGCGGAGGTGCGCAGGAAGTTGGAGACCGAGACGCCGGGGACCTCGACCGGGTACTGCATGGCCAGGAACAGGCCGGCGCGGGCGCGCTCGTCGACGGACATCTCCAGGACGTCCTCGCCGTCGAGCAGCACGGTGCCCTCGGTGATCGTGTACTTCGGGTGACCCGCGAGCGAGTAGGCGAGGGTCGACTTGCCGGAGCCGTTGGGGCCCATGATGGCGTGCGTCTCGCCCTGCTTCACGGTCAGGTCGACGCCCTTGAGGATCTCCTTCGTGGCGTTGTCGGCCTCGACGGTGACGTGCAGGTCTCGGATTTCAAGCGTTGCCATGGATGCCTCAGGACTCCTGGGTGAGGGAGACGAGCACGTCGTCCCCTTCGATCTTTACGGGGTATACGGGTACGGGGCGCGTCGCGGGGAGGCCGGACGGCTTGCCGGTGCGCAGGTCGAACGCGGAGCCGTGCAGCCAGCACTCGATCTGGCAGTCCTCCACCTCGCCCTCGGAGAGCGAGACGTTCGCGTGGGAGCAGATGTCGTAGATCGCGAACACCTCCCCCTCGGTACGGACGACCGAGACCGGCGTGCCGTCGAGTTCCACCCGCTTGGGGGTGTCCTCCGTCAGCTCGCTCAGCCCACAGGCGCGTACGAAACTCATGCGACCGAGGCCTCCAGCTCCTGCTCGATCCTGGCGAGCAGGCGCTCCTCGATGTCGGCGACGCCGATCTGCTGGACGAGTTCGGCGAAGAAGCCGCGGACCACCAGGCGGCGGGCGTCCTGCTCGGCGATGCCGCGGGCCATCAGGTAGAAGAGCTGCTCGTCGTCGAAGCGGCCGGTGGTGGAGGCGTGGCCGGCGCCGACGATCTCGCCGGTCTCGATCTCCAGGTTCGGCACCGAGTCGACGCGGGCGCCGTCGGTGAGCACCAGGTTGCGGTTCATCTCGTAGGTGTCGGTGCCCTCGGCCTTGGCCTCGATGAGCACGTCGCCGATCCAGACCGCGTGCGCGCCGTCGCCCTGGAGCGCGCCCTTGTAGACGACGTGCGACTTGCAGTGCGGGGTGTTGTGGGTGACCAGGAGGCGGTGCTCCTGGTGCTGCCCGGCGTCGGTGAAGTACAGGCCGAGCAGCTCGGCCTCGCCGCCGGTGCCCGCGTAGGAGACGCGCGGGTGCAGCCGTACGACATCGCCGCCGAAGGTGACGACGACCGACTTGAAGGACGCGTCCCGGCCGATCAGCGCGTCGTGCTGGGCGGTGTGGACGGCCTTGTCGTCCCAGTCCTGGACGGAGACGACGGTCAGCTTGGCGCCGTCGCCCAGCACGTACTCCACGTTGGCCGCGAGCACCGCGTCGCCGGTGTGGTCGATGACGACGACGGCCTCGGCGAAGGCGCCCAGCTCGATCACCTGGTGGGCGAAGGCGGTGCCGCCCTGGCCGTGCACGGCGATGCGGACCGGCTCGGTGAGCACGGTCTCCTTGGGGACGGTCACGACCGAGGCCTGCTCGAAGGCGGAGTACGCCTGGGCGGCGATCCGGTCCACGGGGGTGCCGGCCCGGCCGAGGCGCGCGTCCTCGCGGCCCACGGTCTCGACGACGACGCCCTCGGGGGCCTGCACATCGACCTTCACGCCGTCAGCGGTGGCGACGGCGGTGCCGTCGTGCAGCCCGCGCAGGCGCTCCAGCGGGGTGAACCGCCACTCCTCCTCGCGGCCGTGCGGGACGGGGAAGTCCGCGACGTCGTAGGACGGGGGCACGCTCATGCGCGTGGCGACGGTCGACTCCGCGGCCACCGCGATCTGGCCGGCGGTGGTGGAGCCCACCGGGATGTTCTGGGCCTCAGCCATGGCTGTCGTATTGCTCGCTTTCTCAGGTCAGTGGCGTGATGGTGGGGCGGTGGGCGGTCAGCCGACCGCGCCTTCCATCTGCAGCTCGATCAGCCGGTTGAGTTCGAGCGCGTACTCCATGGGCAGTTCCTTGGCGATCGGCTCGACGAAGCCGCGCACGATCATCGCCATCGCCTCGAACTCGGTCAGACCGCGGCTCATCAGGTAGAAGAGCTGGTCCTCGGAGACCTTGGAGACGGTCGCCTCATGGCCCATGGACACGTCGTCCTCGCGGACGTCGACGTACGGGTACGTGTCGGAGCGGGAGATGGTGTCGACGAGCAGCGCGTCGCACAGCACGTTCGACTTGGAGCCGTGGGCGCCCTCGCCGATCTCGACCAGACCGCGGTACGAGGTGCGGCCGCCGCCGCGCGCCACGGACTTCGACACGATGTTGGACGACGTGTTCGGCGCCATGTGGACCATCTTGGAGCCGGCGTCCTGGTGCTGGCCCTCGCCCGCGAAGGCGATGGACAGGGTCTCGCCCTTGGCGTGCTCGCCCATCAGGTAGACGGCCGGGTACTTCATCGTCACCTTGGAGCCGATGTTGCCGTCGATCCACTCCATGGTCGCGCCCTCGTACGCCACGGCGCGCTTGGTGACCAGGTTGTAGACGTTGTTCGACCAGTTCTGGATGGTCGTGTAGCGGCAGCGGGCGTTCTTCTTGACGATGATCTCGACCACGGCGCTGTGCAGCGAGTCCGACTTGTAGATCGGCGCGGTGCAGCCCTCGACGTAGTGCACGTAGGCACCCTCGTCGACGATGATCAGGGTCCGCTCGAACTGGCCCATGTTCTCCGTGTTGATACGGAAGTAGGCCTGGAGCGGGATCTCCACGTGCACGCCCTTCGGCACGTAGATGAAGGAGCCGCCGGACCACACGGCCGTGTTCAGCGCGGCGAACTTGTTGTCGCCGGCCGGGATCACGGTGCCGAAGTACTCCTTGAAGAGCTCCGGGTGCTCCTTGAGGGCGGTGTCGGTGTCCAGGAAGATGACGCCCTGCTCCTCCAGGTCCTCGCGGATCTGGTGGTAGACGACCTCCGACTCGTACTGGGCGGCCACGCCGGCGACCAGGCGCTGCTTCTCGGCCTCGGGGATGCCCAGCTTGTCGTAGGTGTTCTTGATGTCCTCGGGCAGGTCCTCCCAGGACTCCGCCTGCTTCTCCGTGGAGCGCACGAAGTACTTGATGTTGTCGAAGTCGATGCCCGAGAGGTCGGAGCCCCAGTTCGGCATGGGCTTCTTCTCGAAGAGCCGGAGGCCCTTGAGGCGCAGCTTGGTCATCCACTCCGGCTCCGACTTCTTGCCGGAGATGTCGCGGACGACGTCGTCGTTCAGACCGCGCCGGGCGGAGGCACCGGCCACGTCGGAGTCGGCCCAGCCGTATTCGTACTTGCCCAGGCCCTCGAGCTCAGGGTGGGCAGTCTCCGTGGGGAGAGTCATGCGGGGTTCCTCCCGGCCGTGCTTGCAGGTGCGTCAGTGGAAATCTTGGGAATGAACGTCGTGCAGACGCCGTCGCCGTGCGCGATGGTCGCCAGTCGCTGGACGTGGGTACCCAGCAGCTCGGCGAAGATCTCCGTCTCCGCCTCGCACAGCTGCGGGTACTTCTCCGCGACATGGGCGACCGGGCAGTGGTGCTGGCAGAGCTGCTCGCCGACCGGTGCGCTGCGCGCCGTAGCAGCGTACCCGTCCGCGCTCAAGGCCTTGGCCAGCGCTTCCGCGCGCTTGTCGGGGCTCACGCTCTCGATCGCCCGGCGGTACGCCCTCGCCTGGGAGGCGATCCGGGCGCGGGCGAAGGCGGAGACCGCGTCGGGCCCGCCCTCGTGCTCGGCGATCCAGCGCAGCGCGTCCGCGGCCAGCTTGTCGTACGACTGGTCGAAGGCGTCGCGACCGCAGTCGGTGAGCGCGAAGACCTTGGCGGGACGGCCGCGTGTGCGCGTGCCGTACACCCGCTGTTCGCGGGCCTCCACGACGTCGTCCGCGGCCAGCGCATCCAGATGGCGCCGGACGGCCGCCTGGGTCAGTCCCAGCCGGCCCGCGAGTTCGGCGACGGTCGAGGGCCCGTGGTCCAGGATGGATCGCACGACGCGGTTGCGCGTGGAGCGCTCACCGGTCGCGAGCTCCTCCTGCGGGGCCCCCGTGAGGGCCTCCCGAGCCTCGTCGACGTTTTTCACAACGCCATTGTTGCGTAATTCATCCGGGCCTGACAAGCGCCGTCGGGATCATCGACGGTGCCCTGCATCACTTAGGTATACCTAATCTGACCTGCGAAAATGATCTCTGATCGATCATCCTGAGCCCGCTCCGCGCGGAATCCGGTGGCGTCCCGCACGCCCGTCCGGAAGACTCCCCGGCCATGGCCACACCCCCTCCGACCGGGCCTCTTGTCACCCGGGACGACATCGCCACCGGACTGCGGCGGCTCGGTGTCGAAAGCGGCGAGACACTCCTCGTACATTCGTCCCTAAGTTCCCTCGGGTGGGTGAACGGCGGGGCCGTGGCGGTCGTCCGGGCACTTCTCGACGCCCTCGGTCCGCACGGCACCCTGGTCGTCCCGGCCCAGTCCTCCGACCTCTCCGACCCGGCCGAGTGGGGGAACCCGCCGGTACCCGAGGAATGGTGGGACCGGATCCGGGCCACCATGCCGCCGTACGACCCCCTGATCACCCCCACCCTCGGCGTCGGGGTGATCCCGGAGACGGTGCGCACCTGGCCGGGCGCCCTGCGCAGCGCGCATCCGCAGACCTCCTTCGCGGCCCTCGGCCCCCGCGCGCGGGAGATCACCGGCGGCCACGCCCCCGACTGCCGGCTCGGCGAGCGAAGCCCCCTGGCCCGCCTGGAGGAACTGGGCGCCCGGGTCCTGCTGCTCGGCACGGGCTACGGCACCTGCACCGCCTTCCACCTGGCCGAGTACCGCGTGCCCGGCCCGCTCGTCCGGGTCGGGCGGCCCGCACCCGGCGGCGGCTGGGAGACGGTGACCGAGGTGTCGATCAGCTCCGAGCCCTTCGAGGAGCTGGGCCGCGACTTCGAGCGGGAGCGTCCCGTCCTGCGGGGCGAGGTGGGCGCGGCCGACGCCCGGCTGTTCCCGGTGCCGGACGCCGTGGCCTACGCCGAGGGGTGGCTCAGGGCGCGCAGGCCCGTCACGCAGGGGTTCCCGCACCCCCGCGACTGATCGGTGAGCGCTCTCCCTAGACTCAGGTCCCATGCGAAGTGAGCCTGTCGTCCAGGTCCAGGCCCTGGTGAAGCGGTACGGCGCGAAGACCGCGGTCAACGGCCTCGACCTGGAGGCCGGGGCGGGCGTGACCGCCGTACTCGGACCCAACGGAGCCGGCAAGACGACGACGGTCGAGACCTGCGAGGGGTACCGGAAGCCGGATTCCGGCACGGTGCGCGTCCTGGGCCTCGACCCCGTGCGGCAGTCGGCCGAGCTGCGGCCCCGGATCGGTGTGATGCTCCAGTCCGGCGGTGTGTACTCCGGCGCCCGCGCGGACGAGATGCTGCGCCATGTCGCCAAGCTGCACGCCCACCCGCTGGACGTGGACGCCCTGATCGAACGGCTCGGCCTCGGCAGCTGCGGCCGTACCTCCTACCGCCGGCTCTCCGGCGGCCAGCAGCAGCGCCTCGCGCTCGCCATGGCCGTCGTCGGCCGCCCGGAACTGGTCTTCCTGGACGAGCCCACCGCCGGCCTCGACCCGCAGGCCCGCCGGGCCACCTGGGACCTGGTGCGGGACCTGCGCGCCGACGGCGTCTCGGTGATCCTCACCACGCACCACATGGACGAGGCCGAGGAACTCTCCGACGACGTCGCGATCATCGACGGCGGCAAGGTCATCGCCCAGGGCTCCCCCGAGGAGCTGTGCAAGGGCGGCGCCGAGAACACCCTGCGCTTCTCCGGCCGCCCCGGACTCGACGTCGGCTCGCTGCTCAAGGCGCTCCCGGACGGCTGCACGGCCGCCGAGCTGACCCCGGGCGCCTACCGCGTCGTCGGCCAGGTCGACCCGCAGCTGCTGGCCACCGTGACCTCCTGGTGCGCCCAGCACGGGGTGATGCCGGACCGCATCTCGGTCGAACGGCACACCCTGGAAGACGTCTTTTTGGAGCTGACCGGCAAGGAGCTGCGCTCATGACCACCGCGTCGGGTACGTACGCGCCCAAGCCGGGGGCCGCGCCCCTGCCCCGCATGATCGCGGCGCAGGCGGCCCTGGAGGCCAGGATGCTGCTGCGCAACGGCGAGCAGCTGCTGCTGACGGTCGTCATCCCGACCCTGCTGCTGGTGCTGTTCAGCTCCGTGGACATCGTGGACACCGGCAAGGGCAAGGCCGTCGACTTCCTCGCGCCGGGCATCCTCGCCCTCGCCGTGATGTCGACCGCGTTCACCGGACAGGCCATCGCCACCGGCTTCGAGCGCCGCTACGGCGTGCTCAAGCGGCTCGCCGCCTCGCCGCTGCCGCGCTGGGGCCTGATGACCGCGAAGACGGCGTCCGTGCTGGTCACCGAGGTGCTCCAGGTGATCCTGCTGACGGTGATCGCCCTCGCGCTCGGCTGGTCCCCGCACGGCGACCCGGCCGCCGTACTCCTCCTCCTGGTCCTCGGCACCGCCGCCTTCTCCGGGCTCGGCCTGCTGATGGCCGGCACCCTGAAGGCGGAGGCGACGCTGGCCGCGGCCAACCTGGTGTTCCTGCTGCTGCTGGTCGGCGGCGGGGTCATCGTGCCGCTGGACAAGTTCGGCTCGGCCGGACAGCACATCCTCGGCCTGCTGCCCATCTCCGCCCTCTCCGACGGTCTGCGGGACGTGCTCCAGCACGGCGCCGGGATGCCCTGGGGCGATCTGGGGATCCTCGCGGTGTGGGCGGTCGTGGGGCTCGCGGCGGCGGGGAAGTTCTTCCGCTGGGAGTGAGCGGGCCCCCTCCCGAGGGGGGCGGGGGCCCGGAAGTGAGCGGCGACACGGCGCCGGTACGGGACCCTCGTGAAAGCGTGCACAAGCGGCGGCCTACGATGGTGGGCGTGCCAAAGCTGAACCGCGCCGACGCCGTAGCGGCCCTGCGTAATCCGCTCGCCTTCATCGCCGACCGCTGGACCCCGAAGCCGGGGACCGTGCAGCGGGCGGCCCTCATCGCGCTCGTGATGTCGGTGGTGATCGTCGTCACCGGCGGTGCCGTACGGCTGACCAGCTCGGGCCTCGGCTGCCCGACCTGGCCCGAGTGCACCGACGGCTCCCTGACGCCGACACAGGCGCTGAGCTATCACAGCGCCATCGAGTTCGGCAATCGCATGCTGACCTACGTGCTGTGCGCGGCGGTCGGCTGGGCGATCATCGCCGCCCGCTCCCAGAAGCCGTACCGGCGCGGTCTGACCCGGCTCGGCTGGGCGCAGTTCTGGCTGGTGATGGGCAATGCGGTGCTCGGCGGCATCGTGGTGCTGGTCGGCCTCAACCCGTACACCGTCGCCGCGCACTTCCTGCTGGCGACCGCGCTGACCACGGTCGCCGTGGTGATGTGGCAGCGCACCCGCGAGGGCGACGCCGCGCCCCGGCCGCTGGTCGGCAAGGCCGTGGTGCAGCTGGTGTGGTTCCTGGTGGTCGCGGCCGTGCTGCTGATCGCGGTCGGCACCGTGGTCACCGGCGCGGGTCCGCACGCGGGCGACTCCAGCGATGTGCAGCGGATCCCGATCGACTGGGAGACCGTGGCCAAGCTGCACGCGGTGCTCGCGTGGATCGTGGTGACGCTGACGTTCGCCCTGTGGTTCATCCTCAAGGCCGTCGACGCCCCGCACGGCCCGCTGGCCCGCACCCGGGAGCTGTTCCTGATCCTGCTGGGGCAGGGTGTCATCGGCTACGTGCAGTACTTCACGCACCTGCCCGAGCTGCTGGTCGGCGTCCACATGCTCGGCTCCTGCCTGGTGTGGATCGGCGTCCTGCGGGTCCTGCTGGCGCTGCGCGAGCGCCCGGAGACGGAGCTCGGGGTGCCCGAGCCCGCGGCCGGGGCCACGGTTCCCACGAACGCCTGACGCACCCCTGCGAGCGCCTGCGAGCGCCTGGCTCACCCGTACGCCTCGCTCACCCGTACCCGGCGACCAGCGCGTCGATCGCCGGGCCCAGATAGGCCCGGGTCAGCGCGGCGCGCCGGGTGAGCCAGGTGTCGTCACCCACCGGGGCCGGGTCCTCGTACCGCCTGCGGGTGATGTCCTCGACGACCTCGGCGGGCGCGCCGAGGTCCGGCAGCCCGGCCAGGGCCTCCCGCTTGGAGATCAGCCGTCCCTCGCACAGGGTCACGGTCGCCCGGGCGAAGGTCAGCAGCCCGAGGTCGACCCAGATGTCCTGGCGCCACAGCCGGGCCCGGTCCACGGCGGGCCGCCAGTAGTCCCGCTGGTCCGCCACGACGAACGCGCGCAGGTTTTGATCCGGAACCGGCGGTAAGAGGCCCGCCGGTACCTCCCCGTGCAGCACCCGCCCGAAGGCGTGCAGCTCGCGCCGGGTGACGGGGGTGACCGGGCGGCGCAGCACATGGCCGTGCGCCCAGGTGAGATGCGCCCGGCCCGGATCGTCGAGGGTGGCCGGGGCGAGATAGCCGCAGTGCAGCTGCGCGGCGAGCGGCTCCCGGCGCAGCCGCCGGTGCAGGGACACGACCTCGCGTACGGTCTTCAGACCCGGCGGCGCCGGAAGCACCGCGATCAGATCGAGATCGCTGCGGCCCTCCTGGTAGTCACCGCCGGCGAGCGAGCCGTGCGCCCAGACGGCACGGGGGCGCAACGGCGTGAGGGCGTCGAGAAAACATCCGAGCAGGGCTTCCGTCCGCGTCCGCATGCCGCCCAGTGTGGCGCTCCACCGGGGCGCGCGGGGCGGTATTCGGTATCAGGCATACGGCTCCGCCACGCGGGCGCACACCGCGGCGCTCCCGTGGCCGGCCCGGGGATCAGCCCCCGAGCTGGATCCCCGCCATCCGCTTCCACTCGTACGGCCCGGTCGTCACCTTGGCCGCGAACTCCCCGTCGAACTGCTCGTGCCGGGTGATCCCGGCCTTCGCCACCGCCTGCTCGGCGATCGCGTAGGAGGGGGCCACCACATCGCCCCAGCCGCCGTCCTCGCCGACGAGCACGATCCGCGCCCCGCGCTCCCCGATGTACGCCACCTGCCCCTCCGCACCGCCATGGGCCTTGGAGAAGGCGCTGATCCTCCGGGCGAGCCGGGCCACCGTGCGCTCGGCCTTCGCGTCAACCTGCTGCGTGTCTGCCATGCCTGGATGCTACCGACGAGTAGATCGAACGGCGACGGGAGGGGTGCGTGGCCTTGACCACGCGCCCCTCCCGTGCAGAACGCCCGCGGAGGAAGCCGGCGTCAGGAAGAAGGTGCCTCAGCGCAGGAACGGGTCCACCGCGACGGCGACGAAGAGGATCGACACATAGGTGATCGACCAGTGGAACAGCCGCATCTCCTTGAGCTTCACGCCGGTGACCTCGGCCTTGGCCCGGTTCTGCAGCCCGTGCGCCTCCCACAGCCAGAAACCGCCGGCCGCGAGGGCCACGACCGTGTAGAACCAGCCCGTGTACCCCAGCGGGGTGAGCAGCAGCGAGACGACGACCATCACCCAGCTGTAGATGACGATCTGCCGGGCCACGACCTTGTTGGAGGCGATCACCGGGAGCATCGGCACACCGGCGCGCGCGTAGTCGTCCTTGACCTTCATGGACAGCGGCCAGTAGTGCGGCGGCGTCCAGAAGAACATCACCAGGAAGAGGATGATCGGCGCCCAGGACATCGAGTCCGTGACCGCGGACCAGCCGATCAGCACCGGCAGACAGCCCGCGATGCCGCCCCACACGATGTTCTGCGCGGTGCGGCGCTTGAGGATCATCGTGTAGACGACGACATAGAAGAGCAGCGCGCCGAGCGACAGCCAGGCGCTGAGCCAGTTGACGGTCAGCCCGAACAGCAGCGTGGAGACGACCCCGAGACCGATGCCGAAGGCCAGGCACTCGCGCGGGCTGACCATGCCGGTCACCAGCGGCCGCTGCGCGGTGCGGTCCATGACGGCGTCGATGTCGCGGTCGATGTACATGTTCAGCGCGTTGGCGCCGCCCGCGGAGAGGTAGCCGCCGAGGCAGGTCAGCAGCACCAGCTTCAGGTCGGGCACACCCTGCTGCGCCAAGAACATCACCGGCACGGTGGTGATGAGCAGCAGCTCGATGATCCGCGGCTTGGTCAGCGCCACGAATGCCTTGGCACGGGCCCCGAACGGCCGGTGGGCCGGGCTCGGGTTCGTACCACCGAGCACGGCAGCTGGACGGGATTCGACGGCCGTCACGCACACCCCTGACAGAGACATCCCAGCGAGCCTCCCCCGGATGAGGTCTTCATGAAGGGCTCGCGCGTACCACGCCACTTTAGACGTTGCCCATACCCCGGCCTTCGCGGGGGTGGGGTCGTGTTGGCGGTCACACGGACGGACCCCCGCGGGGCGCTCCCGGGACCTCTCGGAACACCCTTTGCCGGAGATCGCAGAAGAGGGCCCCCACCACTCTTTTGAGCGGTCAGATGAGCGCCTCTTTATTCATGTGCCAAATGCCGTCTCGCCCAGTCGGGAGGCGGATCCCGTCGATGCCCGGCAGTCTGGAATCACCCGCGAAAACGCACGTCCTTACGAGGGTAGGCTCGACAACGTCCGGCGGGCAGAAGCACGCCGGACGGCCGGGTGGGCATGTGCCCCGAAAGACCGGCGACCGACATGTGGAGAGGAGCCCTGACCCAGGGTGAGCACCAAGCCGACCACCACAGACCTTGAGTGGACCGACCTGGACCAGCGGGCCGTGGACACCGCCCGAGTCCTGGCCGCCGACGCCGTACAGAAGGTCGGCAACGGCCATCCCGGTACGGCGATGAGCCTGGCCCCCGCCGCCTACACCCTCTTCCAGAAGGTGATGCGGCACGACCCGGCCGACCCGGAGTGGGTGGGGCGCGACCGCTTCGTGCTGTCCGCCGGCCACTCCTCCCTGACCCTCTACACCCAGCTCTACCTGGCCGGCTTCGGCCTGGAGCTGGCGGACCTGGAGTCCTTCCGCACCTGGGGCTCCAAGACCCCGGGCCACCCGGAGTACGGACACACCAAGGGCGTCGAGACCACCACGGGCCCGCTGGGCCAGGGTGTGGCCAACGCGGTGGGCATGGCGATGGCCGCCCGCTACGAGCGCGGTCTGTTCGACCCGGAGGCCGCCGAGGGCGAGTCGCCGTTCGACCACTTCATCTACTGCATCGCCGGTGACGGCTGCCTCCAGGAGGGCATCTCCGCCGAGGCGTCCTCGCTGGCCGGCCACCAGAAGCTCGGCAACCTGATCCTGCTGTGGGACGACAACCACATCTCGATCGAGGGCGACACCGAGACGGCCGTCTCCGAGAACACCGCCGAGCGCTACGAGGCGTACGGCTGGCATGTGCAGCGCGTGGAGCCGAAGGCGGACGGCGACCTGGACCCGGCGGCGATCTTCGCCGCGATCCAGGCGGCCAAGCAGGTCACCGACCGGCCCTCCTTCATCGCGATGCGCTCGATCATCGCCTGGCCGGCCCCGAACGCGCAGAACACCGAGGCCGCGCACGGCTCGGCGCTCGGCGCGGACGAGGTCGCGGCCACCAAGCGCGTCCTCGGCTTCGCCCCGGAGCAGTCCTTCGCCGTCGAGGACGACGTGATCACGCACACCCGCAAGGCCCTGGAGCGCGGCGCCCGCGCGAAGGCCGAGTGGGAGAAGACCCTCCAGGTGTGGCGGGACGACAACCCCGAGCGCGCCGCCGAGTTCGACCGCATCGCGGCGGGCGAGCTGCCCACCGGCTGGGAGGAGAAGATCCCGGTCTTCGAGCCCGGCAAGTCGGTCGCCACCCGTGCCGCCTCCGGCAAGGTGCTCCAGGCGCTCGGCCCGGTGATCCCCGAGCTGTGGGGCGGCTCCGCCGACCTCGCCGGCTCGAACAACACCACGATCGACAAGGCCAGCTCCTTCTTGCCGGAGGGCAATCCGCTGCCGGAGGCCGACCCGTACGGCCGTACGATCCACTTCGGCATCCGCGAGCACTCCATGGGCGCCGAGCTGAACGGCATCACGCTGCACGGCAACACCCGTGTCTACGGCGGCACCTTCCTCGTCTTCTCCGACTACATGCGCAACGCCGTGCGTCTGTCGGCCCTGATGCACCTGCCGGTGACGTTCGTGTGGACGCACGACTCCATCGGTCTGGGCGAGGACGGCCCCACCCACCAGCCGGTCGAGCACCTGGCCTCGCTGCGCGCCATCCCGGGCCTGAACATCGTCCGCCCGGCCGACGCCAACGAGACCGCGATCGCCTGGCGCGAGATCCTCAAGCGCTACACCAAGGAGTTCGGCAAGGGCCAGCCGCACGGCTTCGCGCTGACCCGCCAGGGCGTGCCGACGTACGAGCCCAACGAGGACGCCGCGAAGGGCGGTTACGTCCTGTTCGAGGCCGAGGGCGGCGAGCCGGAGGTCATCCTGATCGCCACCGGTTCCGAGGTGCACGTGGCCGTCGAGGCGCGTGAGCGGCTCCAGGCCGACGGCGTCCCGACCCGGGTCGTGTCCATGCCCTCGGTCGAGTGGTTCGAGCAGCAGGACCAGGGGTACCGGGACTCCGTGCTGCCGCCGTCCGTGAAGGCCCGTGTCTCCGTGGAGGCGGGCATCGGACTGACGTGGCACAAGTACGTCGGGGACGCCGGCCGCATCGTCTCCCTGGAGCACTTCGGTGCGTCCGCCGACGGCAAGGTGCTCTTCCAGGAGTTCGGCTTCACCGCGGAGAACGTGGCCGCGAAGGCCCGGGAATCCATCGCCGCCGCCCAGCGCTGACGCTCATATACGACACGTAGGAGATGTAATTCCATGACAGACGCACTCAAGCGCCTCTCCGACGAAGGCGTCGCGATCTGGCTGGACGACCTGTCGCGCAAGCGGATCACGTCCGGCAACCTCGCCGAGCTGATCGACCAGCAGCACGTCGTGGGCGTCACCACGAACCCGACGATCTTCCAGAAGGCGATCTCGGGGGGTGGGGGCACCTCCCGCTCGAGCGCAGCCGAGAGTGGGGGAGGCTATGACCTCCAGGTCTCCGATCTCGCCGCCCGCAAGGTCACCGTCGAAGAGGCCATCCGCATGATCACCACGGCGGACGTCCGTGACGCCGCCGACATCCTGCGCCCGGTCTTCGACGCCACGGACGGCCAGGACGGCCGGGTCTCCATCGAGGTGGACCCCCGCCTCGCGCACAACACCAAGGCGACCGTCGCCGAGGCCAAGCAGCTGGCCTGGCTGGTGGACCGCCCCAACACCCTGATCAAGATCCCGGCCACCCAGGGCGGTCTGCCGGCGATCACCGAGGTCATCGGCCTGGGCATCAGCGTCAACGTCACGCTGATCTTCTCCCTGGAGCGCTACCGCGCGGTCATGGACGCCTACCTCTCCGGTCTGGAGAAGGCCAAGGAGCGCGGCCTGGACCTGTCGAAGATCCACTCGGTGGCGTCCTTCTTCGTGTCCCGGGTGGACACCGAGATCGACCGCCGTATCGACGAGATGGGCACCGACGAGGCCAAGGCGCTGCGCGGCAAGGCCGGCGTGGCCAACGCGCGCCTCGCCTACCAGGCGTACGAGGAGGTCTTCTCCTCCGACCGCTGGAACGTGCTGGAGAACGCGGGCGCCAACAAGCAGCGTCCGCTGTGGGCCTCCACCGGTGTGAAGGACCCGGCGTACAAGGACACCATGTACGTCGAGGAACTGGTCGCGCCGAACACGGTCAACACCATGCCGGAGGCCACCCTGGAGGCCACCGACGACCACGGCGAGATCCGCGGCGACGCGGTCACCGGCACCTATGCCGAGGCCCGCGCCGACCTGGACGCGCTGGAGAAGATCGGCATCTCGTACGACGAGGTCGTCCAGGTGCTGGAGGACGAGGGCGTCGAGAAGTTCGAGACGTCCTGGAACGACCTGCTGAAGTCCACCCAGGCGGAGCTCGAGCGCCTCGCCCCTTCGGAGGGCTGACTTGTCACCCGTTTCGGGATCCGGAGCGAACCCGCTCCGTGACCCGGCCGACCGACGGCTCCCGCGTATCGCGGGGCCGTCGGGTCTGGTCATCTTCGGGGTCACGGGCGACCTGTCGCGCAAGAAGCTGATGCCCGCGGTGTACGACCTCGCCAACCGGGGTCTGCTGCCGCCGGGCTTCTCACTGGTGGGCTTCGCCCGCCGCGAGTGGGCCAACGAGGACTTCGCGCAGGAGGTCCACGACGCCGTCAAGGCGCACGCCCGTACGCCGTTCCGCGAGGAGGTCTGGCAGCAGCTCATCCAGGGGATGCGCTTCGTGCAGGGCACCTTCGACGACGACGAGGCGTTCGAAAGGCTGCGTTCCACCATCGAGGAGCTGGACAAGGCACAGGGCACGGGCGGCAACTTCGCCTTCTACCTGTCGGTGCCGCCGCGCTCCTTCCCGGTGGTCATCCAGCAGCTGAAGAAGCACGGACTCGCCGACCAGTCCGGCGGTTCCTGGCGGCGCGCGGTCATCGAGAAGCCGTTCGGACACGATCTGAAGTCGGCCGAGGAACTGAACGCCATCGTGCACGAGGTGTTCGCCCCGGACCAGGTCTTCCGGATCGACCACTACCTCGGC
This sequence comes from Streptomyces murinus, assembly GCF_002154555.1. Taxonomy (GTDB): domain Bacteria; phylum Actinomycetota; class Actinomycetes; order Streptomycetales; family Streptomycetaceae; genus Streptomyces; species Streptomyces murinus. Next base: position 13,124 of record NZ_MUNF01000119.1, on the reverse strand, counting down.
AAGGAGACCGTCCAGAACATCCTGGCGCTGCGCTTCGCCAACACGATGTTCGAGCCGATCTGGAACCGGTCCTTCGTGGACCATGTCCAGATCACCATGGCCGAGGACATCGGCATCGGCGGCCGGGCCGGCTACTACGACGGCATCGGCGCCGCCCGCGACGTCATCCAGAACCATCTGCTCCAGCTGCTCGCGCTGACCGCGATGGAGGAGCCCGCCTCCTTCGACGCGCAGGCGCTGGCCGCGGAGAAGACCAAGGTGCTCGGCGCCGTACGGCTGCCGAAGGACCTGGGCAAGGGCACCGTGCGCGGACAGTACGCGGCGGGCTGGCAGGGCGGCGAGAAGGTCATCGGCTACCTCGAAGAGGACGGCATCGACCCGAAGTCGAAGACCGACACGTACGCGGCGATCAAGGTGGGCATCGACAACCGCCGCTGGGCGGGCGTCCCCTTCTATCTGCGCACCGGCAAGCGGCTCGGCCGCCGGGTGACCGAGATCGCCGTCGTCTTCCAACGGGCCCCGCACTCCCCCTTCGACCACACGGCGACGGAGGAGCTGGGCCAGAACGCGATCGTGATCCGCGTCCAGCCGGACGAGGGCATCACGGTCCGCTTCGGCTCCAAGGTGCCCGGCACCTCGATGGAGATCCGGGACGTGTCCATGGACTTCGCCTACGGCGAGTCGTTCACGGAGTCCAGCCCGGAGGCGTACGAGCGGCTGATCCTGGACGTGCTGCTCGGCGACGCCAACCTCTTCCCGCGCACGGAGGAGGTCGAGCTGTCCTGGAAGATCCTCGACCCCATCGAGCAGTACTGGGACAAGCACGGCAGGCCCGCGCAGTACCCCTCGGGCACCTGGGGCCCCGCCGAGGCGGACGAGATGCTCGCACGAGACGGACGGAGCTGGCGCAGGCCATGAAGATCGACCTGACCGACACCACCGCCGGCGAGATCAACAAGGCGCTCGTGCAGGGGCGTCGGGCCATCGGCACCCCCGCCGTCGGCATGGTCCTGACCCTCGTCATCGTCACCGACGAGGAGAACGCGTACGACGCCCTGAAGGCTGCCAACGACGCCTCACGCGAGCACCCCTCGCGCACGCTGGTGGTCATCAAGCGGATCTCCCGCACCCCGCGCGACCGCACCAGCTCGCGCCTCGACGCCGAGGTGCGGGTGGGCGCGGAAGCGGGCACCGGCGAGACCGTCATACTGCGGCTGTACGGCGAGGTGTCCCAGCACGCCGACTCGGTCGTGCTGCCGCTGCTGCTGCCGGACGCCCCCGTCGTCGTGTGGTGGCCGGTGAACGCCCCGCTGGACCCGGCGAAGGACCCGCTGGGCGCGCTGGCCCAGCGCCGGGTCACCGACACCTACACCGCCGAGGAGCCGGTACGGGAACTCACGGCCCGCGCCGACGCCTACACCCCCGGCGACACCGATCTGTCCTGGACCCGGATCACGCCCTGGCGTTCGATGCTGGCGGCCGCCCTGGACCAGGTCGACTGCCGGGTGCAGGCGGTCGAGGTGGAGGGCGAGGCGTTCAACCCGAGCTGCGAGCTGCTCGCGATGTGGCTCGCGGACCGGCTGGACGTGCCGGTACGGCGCTCTCCGTCCGCGGGCCCCGGTCTGACCGGCGTCCGCATGGACACCACGTGCGGCCCGATCACCCTGGACCGCGCGGACGGCTCGCTGGCCACGCTGTCCATCAAGGGGCAGCCGGCCCGCGCGGTGGCGCTCAAGCGGCGCGACACCGCCGAGCTGATCGCGGAGGAGCTGCGCCGGCTGGACCCGGACGACACCTACGCGTCGGCGCTGCGGTACGGGGTGGACCGGCTGAACACGGTCCCGGAGCAGGAGGCTTCGGCTTCGACTCCGGATTCGGCTTCGGCTTCTCCGGACGGGGCGCAGCCGGCCGCGGCCAAGGCGCCCGCGAAGAAGGCGACGTCGTCCCGGGCCGCGAAGAAGGCACCCTCCAGGAAGGCGTCGGCGAAGTGAGCACACCTCAGCTGGTCGTCCACCGCGACAAGGAACTGATGGCCCAGGCCGCCGCGGCCCGCCTGATCACGAAGATCGTGGACGCGCAGGCATCCCGGGGCAGCGCGTCCGTGGTCCTCACCGGCGGCCGCAACGGCAACGGTCTGCTGGCCGCGCTGGCCCAGGCGCCGGCCCGGGACGCCGTGGACTGGACCCGCCTCGACCTGTGGTGGGGCGACGAGCGCTATCTGCCCGAGGGCGACCCGGAGCGCAATGTCACCCAGGCACGCGCGGCCCTGCTGGACTCCGTCCCGCTGGACCCGGCGCGCGTGCACGCCATGCCCGCCTCCGACGGGCCGTACGGCACGGACGTCGAGGCGGCGGCCGAGGCGTACGCGGCGGAGCTGGCGAAGGCGGCCGGGCCGGAGAACCACGGCTCGGTACCGACCTTCGACGTGCTGATGCTGGGCGTCGGCCCGGACACCCATGTGGCCTCGCTCTTCCCGGAGCTGCCGGCCGTACGGGAGACCGAGCGCACGGTGGTGGGCGTGCACGGCGCGCCCAAGCCGCCGCCGACCCGGATCTCGCTCACCCTGCCCGCGATCCGCTCGGCCCGTGAGGTCTGGCTGCTCGCGGCGGGCGAGGACAAGGCGGAGGCGGCGGCCATCGCGCTGTCCGGCGCGGGTGAGATCCAGGCCCCGGCGGCGGGCGCCCGCGGCCGGAGCCGCACCCTGTGGCTGCTGGACTCGGCGGCGGCCTCCCAGCTGCCGCGCTCGCTGTATCCGCCGGCGTCCCCGTGACATCGCTCGACGGGTAGGCGGAGGAGACGGCGGGGGCCGATGTTCCCCGCCGTCTCCCGTTTCGGGGCTCAGCGGCCGTACGAGTACCGGGGGTCGTACGGTGTCCGGCCGAGGTGCAGCGCTGGATGGTCCGCCAGCCGTATGCCGAACCTCCGCTTCAGGACGGCCAGTTCGTACAGCGCTATGCCGGTGACCGTCAGCGGGGCGCCGAGGATGAAGACGATGCCGAGGGTGAGCCCGAGGCCGTGCAGATCACCGGTGAACAGGTCGGGCAGCGCCATCAGCCAAGTGGTGACGATGGCGAGCAGCGGCGGCAGACCGCGGTGCACGGCGGCCGTGCCGAAGAAGTTCCCGGTGACGCGCAGGGCCCCGGCGCCGACGAACCAGACCAGCCACAGCGTCAGCAGGCCCAGCGGGAGGATCAGCAGTCCCATGTCCGTCCGGCTGCTGTTCTGGAGCAGGAACAGGGTCAGGGCGGCCGCGGCCACGAAGGTGAGCAGCAGTCCCAGGGCCCGCAGCAGCGGCGGCCGCAGGGCGCGCAGGCTGCCACCGCGCCGCCAGATCCACAGCATCACCCCGACCGTCAGCGGGGCGATCACCAGCAGGACCCCGCAGGCGACCAGCAGGTTCTCCAGCATCTCCGTGACGGCGAAGCCGCCCTCCACGAAGGTGTAGACGCCGACGGCGGCGACCGTGCCCGCGGCCACCCGGATCCGCTTGAGCTGTTCGACGCCCGGATCGAGTGGTTCCGGTATCCAGGCGGGATGGAACACCGCCCATGCCGCGTGATGGGCCTTCAGATAGTTGCGATCGCCCCGGGCGCTCCGCGCCCCGTTCCCCCGTGCCACTGCACACTCCCCCGAGTAGCGTTCTTCATGATCATCGGAGTGTACGGGACACCGGCCGGCGGACCGCTCGATGCCCCGCGCTCCCCGCTCTTGTCAGCTACGGCCGCGTCAGCTACGGCCGCGCAGCTCCCGGTACGTGGCGACCAGCGCCTTGGTCGAGGCGTCGAGGCCGGGTACCTCCGCGCCCTCGGTGAGGGCGGGTTCGACACGCTTGGCGAGGACCTTGCCCAGCTCCACGCCCCACTGGTCGAAGGAGTCGATGTTCCACACGGCGCCCTGGACGAACACCTTGTGCTCGTACAAGGCGATCAGCTGGCCCAGCACGGACGGGGTGAGTTCCCTCGCCAGGACGGTGGTCGTGGGCCGGTTGCCCTGGAAGGTCTTGTGCGGCACCAGCTCCTCGGGCACGCCCTCCGCGCGGACCTCCTCGGCCATCTTGCCGAAGGCCAGCGCCTGGGTCTGGGCGAAGAAGTTGGCCATCAACAGGTCGTGCTGCGCCTTCAGTTCACCGCTCAGCTCGGCCACCGGCTCGGCGAAGCCGATGAAGTCGGCCGGGATCAGCTTGGTGCCCTGGTGGATCAACTGGTAGTACGCGTGCTGCCCGTTGGTGCCCGGCGTGCCCCACACGACCGGCCCGGTCCCCCAGTCGACCTGCTTGCCGTCCCGCGCCACGTACTTGCCGTTGGACTCCATGTCCAGCTGCTGGAGGTACGCGGTGAACTTGGACAGGTAGTGGCTGTACGGCAGTACGGCGTGCGACTGGGCGTCGTGGAAGTTGCCGTACCAGATGCCCAGCAGGCCCAGCAGCAGCGGGACGTTGGTCTCGGCGGGCGCGGTGCGGAAGTGCTCGTCGACCAGGTGGAAGCCGTCCAGCATCTCCCGGAACCGGTCCGGGCCGATGGCGATCATCAGCGAGAGGCCGATCGCCGAGTCGTACGAGTAGCGGCCGCCGACCCAGTCCCAGAACTCGAACATGTTGTCCGGGTCGATACCGAACTCGGTCACCTTCTCCGCGTTGGTGGACAGCGCCACGAAGTGCATGGCCACCGCGGCGTCGTCACCGAGCGCATGCAGCAGCCAGGTGCGCGCGGAGGTGGCGTTGGTGATCGTCTCGATGGTGGTGAAGGTCTTGGAGGCGATGATGAACAGCGTCTCGGCCGGGTCCAGATCGCGGGTGGCCTCGTGCAGATCGGCGCCGTCCACATTCGACACGAAACGGACCGTCAGATCCCGGTCGGCGAAGCTGCGCAGCACCTCGTACGCCATCGCGGGCCCGAGGTCGGAGCCGCCGATGCCGATGTTGACGACATTGCGGATCCGCCGACCGGTGTGACCGGTCCAGGCACCGGAGCGCACCCGCTGCGCGAAGTCGCTCATCTTGTCGAGGACGGCGTGCACCTTGGGCACCACGTTCTCGCCGTCGACCTCGATCACCGCGTCCCGGGGCGCGCGCAGCGCGGTGTGCAGCACCGCACGGCCCTCGGTGACGTTGATCTTCTCGCCGCGGAACATGGCGTCCCGCAGCCCGAACACATCGGTCGCCGCGGCCAGCTCGCGCAGCAGCCGCAGCGTCTCGCCGGTGACCAGGTGCTTGCTGTAGTCGATGTGGAGATCGCCGACCCGCAGCGTGTACCCGGTGCCGCGCTCGGGGTCGGCGGCGAACAACTCCCTCAGACCGGTGTCGGCCAGCTCCTCCCGGTGCTTGGCGAGAGCGGTCCACTCGGGCATCTGGTTGAGCCTGGTACGGCCGTCTGCGTTCATTTCCGACTTCCGCCTTCTTTCGTGCCTGTCCCAGCGGTTCCAACCTAATTGATCACCCGGGGACGCGAGCCGTCGTGGCGCCGTCCCCCGGCGCGGCGACGGGTGCGTCCGGCCGGGCGGCCGGTATGAGCGCGAGGACGGAGAGGACGAAGAAGGCGGCCGCGAGCAGGGCCGGTGTGCCCCGGCCCCAGGCGGTGGCCGCGGCGCCGCCGAGCAGGGCGCCCAGCGGGGCTCCGGCGGCGCCCAGGGTGCGGAAGGCGGAGCTGACCCGGCCGAGGGCGCCGGCGGGAGCGCGCTGCTGCATCAGGGTGGTGCTGTTGACGTTCCACAGCATCCCCATGAACCCGAAGGCCGCCATGGCCGCCACCAGAGCGGTCAGGCGGGGCACGGAGCCCATGACGACGAGCGCCGCGGTCTGTGCCGTACCGGCGAGCAGGACGGTGCGCACCGGGCCCAGCGCGGCCGTGAGCCGCCGGTTCACCGCGCCCCCGGCCAGACCGCCGACGGTGTACGCGGTGGTGACCGCCGCATAGCCGGCGGTGCCCGCGTGCAGCCAGCCGGTCACGAGCACGACCAGGGTGGCGATCAGGGCGCCCATGCCGATGTTGCACAGCGCCGTGGCGGCGCACAGTCCGCGCAGCGGCCGGTCCTGCCACAGGGTGCGCACTCCGGCGGCGATCTCCCGGCGCAGGGTGCTGCCCGCCGGTCTCGGGGCCCGCTCGGGCGCACCGGTGCGCAGCGAGGCGACCAGCGCGGCGGCCAGCAGGAAGGTGCCCGCGTCGGCCAGGAAGGGCGCGGCGGCCCCCGCGGCGAGCAGCACCGGTACGACGGGCGCTCCGAACAGCCCGCCCGCGATCTTCTGCCCGGTCATCAGCCGGGCGTTGGCATTGCCGAGGGCCTCGGGGCCGACCAGGGCGGGCAGCAGGGCGGTGGAGGCGTTGTCGAAGAGGGTCTGGAGCGTGGTCAGGGTGAAGGCCAGCGCGACGAGCAGCGCGATCGAGGCGTGTCCGAGAGCCACGGCCACCGCGAAGGCGGCGACCAGCATCCCTCGTACCGTGTCCACGGTCCACATGGCGCGCCGCTGGTCGACCCGGTCGGCGATCGCCCCGCCGCACAACCCGAAGAGGATCCAGGGCAGATAGCCGCAGGCGGTCACGGCGGCGATGAGCAGGGGCCGGTCGGTCAGCGAGGCGGCGAGCAGCGGCAGGGCGGCGGTGCGCAGCGCGTCACCGAAGCGGGACAGCACGGCGGCACTCCACAGCCGCCCGAAACCCCCGCGCCACGCGGGCGCCCGCGACTCCCCCGCCGCCACCGTCGTCACAACTCCCCCTCACGGTCGTCGCCTTCACGAGAACCGTAGAGGGTGCCACTGACAATCGATCGGGAGCGAGCGGCGAAACAGCTCCGGCCAGGCACCCCGAGGGTGCCCGGCCGGGCTCAACGTCTAGATCTCGCCGCGCAGTTTGGCGAGTGCCTCGGCGAGGATCGCCTCGCCGTCCGCGTCGCTGCGCCGCTCCCGCACATACGCGAGATGCGTCTTGTACGGCTCGGTGCGCGGCGGGTCCGGCGGGTTGTCCCGGTCCTGGCCGGCCGGAAAGCCACAGCGCGGGCAGTCCCAGGTGTCGGGGACCTGTGCGTCGCTGGCGAAGCTCGGCTGGGTCTCGTGCCCGTTGGAGCACCAGAAGGAGATGCGCAGCCGCGGTGCGGACTCGCCGCGCTCGGCCTCGCCCATCGGCCCCGCCCCGACCCGGCTTCCTCGGATCGCGTTGCCACTTGCCACGGTCGTAACTCCCTGCGTGATGGTGCCGCGAAGCGAGTCGGCGTACCGCTTCGCTGCGAGCGCCTCAGTCTACGTAAGGCCCAACGCGCGTCCAGTGATGGGAGTTACCGCCCCCGCGCCCAGACGCAAGCCCCATGATAGGCCGCGCTCGGGAGCGCGTACCGAACATGGGGCTCAACGTACGGAATGAGTGTGCCTGGAAGGCCGGGATCAGCTGTTCGTCTTCATCAGGATGCCGAGGACCACGATGCACGCGATCCACAGCACGCCGATCACGACGGTGATCCGGTCGAGGTTGCGCTCGGCGACAGAGGAGCCGCCGACGGAGGACTGCATGCCGCCACCGAACATGTCGGAGAGACCGCCGCCCTTTCCCTTGTGCATCAGCACCAGCAGCATCAGCAGCAGGCTGAAGACGATCAGGGCGATCGAGAACCCCAAAACCACGGCTGGACCAACTTCCTCGGATTCGGATGGACGACGGGGGCACAGCACCTGGGCCGTGCCCCCGCAAGAGTACGACGTATCGCGGCTACCGCCTACTCATGGATGGCGTAGCCGACCCGTCACTGATCGCGAAAGCGCACGATCTTGACGAACTCGTCGGTGTCCAGCGAGGCGCCGCCGACCAGGGCGCCGTCGATGTCGGCCTTGGCCATGATCTCGGCGACATTGCCTGACTTCACGGAGCCGCCGTACTGGATGCGGACCTGGTCGGCCACGTCCTGGGAGTACAGCTCGGCGAGCTTGGCGCGGATGGCGGCGCAGACCTCCTGGGCGTCGTCGGCGCCGCAGACCTTGCCGGTGCCGATGGCCCACACGGGCTCATAGGCGATCACGATCGTCTCGGCCTGCTCGGCCGGGAGGTCCTTGAGACCGCCCTCGACCTGGGCGAGGGTGTGGGCGACGTGGTTGCCCGCCTCACGGACGTCCAGTTCCTCGCCGACGCACAGGATCGGGGTCAGGCCGTGCTTGTAGGCGGCCTTGACCTTGGCGTTGACGATCTCGTCGGTCTCGGCGTGGTACTGGCGGCGCTCGGAGTGGCCGATGACCACATAGGCGCACTTCAGCTTGGACAGCATCGGGCCGGAAATCTCGCCGGTGTAGGCACCGGAGTCGTGCTGCGAGATGTCCTGGGCGCCGTACTTGATCTTGAGCTTGTCGCCGTCGACCAGGGTCTGTACGGAGCGCAGGTCGGTGAAGGGCGGCAGGACGGCGACCTCGACGGCCTCGTAGTCCTTGTCGGCCAGGGCGAAGGCGAGCTTCTGGACGTGGGCGATGGCCTCGAGGTGGTTGAGGTTCATCTTCCAGTTGCCCGCCATCAGCGGCGTGCGGGTGGTCATACGGGGTCAGTCCTCCAGTGCGGCGAGACCGGGAAGCGTCTTGCCCTCGAGGTATTCGAGGGAGGCGCCGCCACCGGTCGAGATGTGGCCGAATGCGTTCTCGTCGAAGCCGAGCGTGCGCACGGCCGCGGCGGAGTCACCGCCGCCGACGACGGTGAAACCGTTCGAGTCTACGAGCGCCCGGGCGACCGCCTTGGTGCCCTCGGCGTAGTCCGGGTGCTCGAAGACGCCCATGGGCCCGTTCCAGAACACGGTCTGGGCGTCGGCGAGCTTCGAGGCGTACAGCTCCCGGGTCTTCGGGCCGATGTCCAGGCCCTCCTGGTCGGCGGGGATCTTGTCCGCGTCGACGGTGTTGTACTGGCTCGGCGCCTTGGTCTTCAGGTCCGGGAACTCCCGGGAGACCAGGACGTCGACGGGGAGCAGCAGTTCCACGCCGAGCTTCTCGGCGCGCTCCATGTACTCGGTGACGGCCGGGATCTGGTCCTCCTGGAGGAGGGAGATGCCGACCTCGTAGCCCTTGGCCTTGAGGAAGGTGTAGGCCATGCCGCCGCCGATGAGCAGCCGGTCGGCCTTGCCGAGCAGCTGGTCGATGACGGCGAGCTTGTCGGAGACCTTGGCGCCGCCGAGCGCGACGACGTAGGGGCGCTTGACGTCCTCGGTGAGCTTCCTCAGGACGCCGACCTCGGTGGCGATGAGGTAGCCGGCGTAGTGCGGCAGCCGGGCCGGGAGGTCGTAGACGGAGGCGTGCTTGCGGTGCACGGCGCCGAAGCCGTCGCCGACGTACACATCGGCGAGGGCGGCCAGCCGGTCCGCGAACTCGCCGCGCTCGGCGTCGTCCTTGGAGGTCTCGCCCGGGTTGAAACGCAGGTTCTCGATGACGGCGACCTGGCCGGGCTGAAGGCCGTCGACGGCGTCGTGGGCGGCGGGGCCGACCGTGTCCTGGGCGAAGGCGACCGGGGAGCCGAGCAGTTCACCGAGGCGCTCGGCGGCGGGCAGCAGCGAGAAGGCGGGGTCCGGGGCGCCCTTGGGGCGGCCCAGGTGCGAGGCGACGATCACCTTGGCGCCCGCGTCGGCGAGCGCCTTGACGGTGGGCAGCACGGCGCGGATGCGGCCGTCGTCGGTGATCGTCCCGTCGGCCAGCGGCACATTGAGGTCGGCGCGGACGAAGACCCGCTTGCCGCTTACGCCGTCGGCGAGAAGTTCGTCGATCGTCTTCATTGAGTGGACTCCTGAGGAGGGCTCGTGGTGCACCTTGATCGTATGAGGACGTGATCCGTGCGCGAGACAGGGCCCGGTCAGCGCGACGGTGCGCTGACCGAGCCCTGCTCTCATGTCACGGTCGTACTGCTGCGGTCTTCGGCGATCAGAGCTGGTTGCCGACGAAGGCCGTGAGGTCCACGAGACGGTTGGAGTAGCCCCACTCGTTGTCGTACCAGCCGATGACCTTCACGTTCTTGCCCTCCTGGACCATGGTCAGGGAGGAGTCGAAGGTGCAGGACGCCGGGGCGTTGACGATGTCCGAGGAGACGATCGGGTCCTCGGTGTAGTCGAGGAGGCCCTTCAGCTCGCCCTCGGCGGCCTTCTGGAAGGCGGCGTTGACCTCTTCCTTGGTGACCTCGCGGCTGAGTTCGACCACGAGGTCGGTGACCGAGCCGGTCGGGACCGGGACGCGCATGGCCAGGCCGTCCAGCTTGCCCTTGAGCTGCGGCAGGACCAGGGCGGTGGCCTTGGCGGCACCGGTGGTGGTCGGGATGATGTTCTCGGCGGCGGCGCGGGCGCGGCGCAGGTCCTTGTGCGGGAAGTCCAGGATGCGCTGGTCGTTGGTGTACGCGTGCACCGTGGTCATCAGACCCTTGACGATGCCGAAGTTCTCGTCCAGGACCTTCGCCATCGGGGCCACACAGTTGGTGGTGCAGGACGCGTTCGAGATGACGTGGTGGTTGGCCGCGTCGTACTTGTCCTGGTTGACGCCCATCACGATGGTGATGTCCTCGTCCTTGGCCGGAGCCGAGATGAGGACCTTCTTGGCGCCGCCGGCCAGGTGCTTGGCGGCGTCCTCGCGCTTGGTGAAGATGCCGGTCGACTCGATGACGATGTCGACGCCCAGCTCACCCCAGGGGATGTCGGCCGGGTTGCGCTCGGACAGCACCTTGATGGTGTGACCGTCGACGGTGATCGTGTCGGCGGTGTGGGAGACCTCCTGCTTGAGGCGACCCAGGATCGTGTCGTACTTGAGCAGGTGGGCCGTGGTGGCCGTGTCACCCAGGTCGTTGACAGCCACAACCTCGATGTCCGCACCCTGCTCCAGCAGTGCGCGGAAGTAGTTACGACCGATGCGGCCGAAGCCGTTGATGCCTACGCGGATCGTCACGAACCGATCTCCTCGTGGTACGCCGGCATGCGAGCCGGCGAGCTCTGTTTGGGATGTCCCCGACCACCACCGACCCTACCTCTCCGCGACCCCCTCGGTGACATCGAGATGACGCATACATGGGCAGGCCTTCCGTACCTGGCAGTAGAGGTACGGACCGTCTCGGATCGGCAGTGGATTCACCCGTTTTTGCTATCTAATGTCGCCCCTTGTTGACGCCAGTGTCACTCGTTCGTGAGCGGGTCGGCTCACCTGTTGACTACCCCGATTCCGCACCGTTGATGGGGGCTCCGCTCACCTGTGGTATGAGCACTCCGGTTCACCGGACGCGGACAGACGAAAGCCGGTGCCGGACCCCCTCGGACGGGGGTTCGGCACCGGCGTGTCGGGCGTGGGTCGGGTCAGCCGACCAGGTTGTCCGCCAGTTCGTCCGCCAGATTGGCCTCCGTGCCCGGAATGCCCAGATCCGACGCGCGCTTGTCGGCCATGGCCAGCAGCCGGCGGATCCGGCCCGCGACCGCGTCCTTCGTCAGCGGTGGGTCGGCGAGGGCGCCCAACTCCTCCAGCGAGGCCTGCTTGTGCTCCATGCGCAGCCGTCCCGCCGCCGCGAGGTGCTCGGGCACCTCCTCGCCGAGGATCTCCAGCGCCCGCTGCACCCGCGCCCCCGCGGCCACCGCCGCGCGCGCCGAACGCCGCAGGTTCGCGTCGTCGAAGTTGGCGAGCCGGTTGGCCGTGGCCCGCACCTCGCGGCGCATCCGGCGCTCCTCCCAGGCCAGCACCGACTCGTGCGCGCCGAGCCGCGTCAACAGCGCGCCGATCGCATCACCGTCCCGGACGACCACGCGGTCCACCCCGCGCACCTCCCGGGCCTTGGCGGCGATCGACAGCCTGCGGGCGGCGCCGACCAGTGCCAGCGCGGCCTCCGGGCCCGGGCAGGTCACCTCCAGGGAGGAGGAGCGGCCGGGCTCGGTCAGCGAGCCGTGCGCGAGGAACGCCCCGCGCCAGGCCGCCTCCGCGTCACAGGTGGCCCCCGAGACCACCTGCGGGGGCAGCCCGCGGATCGGCCGGCCGCGGCCGTCGACCAGGCCGGTCTGCCGGGCGAGCTGGTCCCCGCCCGCGACGACCCGGACGACATAGCGCGAGCCGCGGCGCAGTCCGCCGGGCGCCATCACGATCAGCTCCGAGCTGTGGCCGAAGATCTCCAGGATGTCCCGCTTGAGGCGGCGGGCCGCCATCGCCGTGTCCAGCTCCGCCTCGATCACGATGCGCCCGCTCACCAGGTGCAGGCCGCCGGCGAACCGCAGAATGGCGGAGACCTCCGCCTTCCTGCAGCAGGTCCGGGTGACGGGGAGCCGGGAGATCTCGTCCTTCACCGCTGCCGTCATCGCCATGGGCCGATCCTTCCATGCATCCGAAAAATACGGTCGTACGCGGCGGCCAACAGCTCCGGGTCGTGCCGGGGTGTTCCGTCGGTCCGGGCCACCGGGGCCAGCTCGACCGCGGCCCCCAGCCGCTTGGCGGCTTCGGTGAGCGAGTCGCGGTCGGGCACGGCGGCCTCGTCGGCCAGCACCACGTCCAGGGCGAGTTTAGGGGCGTGTCGCCCCAAAACCTCCAAATGACGCTGCGGGGAGAAGCCCTCGGTTTCCCCCGGCTGCGGAACGAGGTTCAAGGAAAGGACCTTGCGGGCCTTGGTCTCGGTCAGGGCGTCCAGCAGCTCGGGCACCAGCAGATGCGGGATCACCGAGGAGAACCAGGACCCGGGGCCGAGCACCACCCAGTCCGCGTCCAGGACCGCCGCGAGGGCCTCCGGGACGGCCGGCGGGTCGTTCGGCACCAGGTGCACGGACTGCACCTCGCCGGGCGTCAGCGCCACGGTGGCCTGCCCGCGCACGGTGTCCACGGCCTCCGGGTGCTCCGGATCGTGCCCCTTGACCAGGGCCTGGAGCTCCAGCGGCACGGCGGACATGGGCAGCACCCGCCCGTGCGCGCCGAGCAGCTTGCCGACCAGGTCCAGCGCCTGGACATGGTCGCCGAGCTGCTCCCACAGGGCGACGATCAGCAGATTGCCCACCGCGTGGTCGTGCAGATCGCCCTGGGACTGGAAGCGGTGCTGGATGACGCGGGACCAGGTCTGGCCCCAGTCGTCGTCCCCGCACAGCGCGGCCAGCGCCTTGCGCAGATCGCCGGGCGGCAGCACGCCCAGCTCGTCGCGCAGCCGTCCGCTGGAGCCGCCGTCGTCGGCCACGGTGAC
>NZ_MUNF01000118.1 GCF_002154555.1 Streptomyces murinus | reverse complement strand
CCCCGCCCCTGACCCATCTCCACCCCTGGGTGGAGGCCCGTCCTCCAAGATCTCCACCTGTGATCCACCCCGGCTCCGATCTCCCGACCTGCGAATTTCCGTAAATTCGAAGCGTCGGGCAGCGCTCGCTCCCGGCGAACGTCTTCTCGCTCACGGAGGATCTGATGGTGGGGCTCGCCAACGCGCTGGTGATCGTGGCCGTCGTCGCGCTCGTGCTGGTACGGCAGTTCCGCGCACGCCCGATCGACACGGACCGCCGCTGGTGGCTGCTGCCGCTGATCCTCGGGGTCATAGCGCTGCGCGAGCCCGGCATCCTCGACGCCCACCACCGCGTCGGGTCCGCCGCACTGCTCGCCGTGGAACTCCTCATCGGCCTGGCCATGGGCGCGGGCTGGGCCTGGACCACCCATGTCTGGACCGAGCCGGACGGCGCGGTGTGGAGCAAGGGAACCAAGGCGAGCGCCGCCGTCTGGGTCGTCGGCATCGCCCTGCGCATGAGCCTCTTCGCCATCGGCGCCGCCCTCGGCCTGCACCAGCACAGCTCCGCCCTGCTCCTCGGCTTCGCCGTCTCCCTGCTGGTCCGCGCCGGGATCCTGACCTGGCGGGCGAGCACCCTCGGCGCTCGTACGCCCCTGACCACCCAGCCTCTCGGCGCCACGAGCCGTCCCGCCGCGGCGTACGGTGACGGCAGGCCCGCCGGAGAGGAGCGCCTGTGACCGAGAACGCCTGGACGCGGTGGCCCTCGAAAGAGGCGCTGGGCCGCGCCGGAACCACCCGCCCCCGCCGCCTGCTCGCCTGGGCCGTCAGGGTTCTGGTGATCGCCCTGCTGCTGTGGGGCGCGTACAACCAGAAGCATGTCGGCGTCTGGACCGGGGTCGCCGCCCTCGCGGGCGTCGCCGCCGCCGGATTCCTCGGCTGGGCCTTCTTCCGGACCACTTACCAGCATCGGTTGCTCCCCTCCCTGCTCCTGCTGGCGACGCTCATGGGCATCGCGGTCGCCGCCGAGGCCACGGGATTCACGGCACTGGCCCTCGTCCTGTGGTGCGGCTGCGGGATCACCGCCCTGGAGCGGCTCCCGCTCGCGGCCGCGACCCCGGTGACCTCGGCGGGCCTCGCCGCGTACTCCGCCTTCAACAACGACGTCTGGCTGACCACCGCCGCCTCGGTCGCGGGTATGGCCCTCGCCGGGTACGTCCTGCGGCTGGACGCGGAGGCCCGCGGCAACGCACAGCGGCTCCTCGACCAGGAGCGGGCCGCGAGAGTCGCCGAGGCCGAGTCCGCGGCACTCGCCGAGCGGGCCAGAATCGCCCGCGAGATCCACGACGTGCTGGCCCACAGCCTCTCCGCGCAACTCGTCCATCTGGAGGCGGCCCGGCTGCTGATCGAGCGGGGCGCCGACCGGGAGCGGATCCTGGAGCGCGTGGTGGCCGCCCGGGGCATGGCCCGCGACGGCCTCGCCGAGACCAGACAGGCACTGTCCGCGCTGCGGGGCGAACTGACACCGCTGGAGGACTTCCTCGGTGAACTCGTCAGCGGGGCCGAGGGCGCCGCGGTCACCGTCACGGGTGAGCCCAGGCCCCTGCCGGCCGAGGCCTCCCAGGCCGTGCGCCGGGTCGCCCAGGAGGCACTGACGAACGTCCGCAAGCACGCCCAGGGCGCCAAGGTGGACCTGCGTCTCGACTACAGCGACCACCAAGTGACGCTGAATGTGCGGGACTCGGGCGGACGGCCCGGCGATCTCACGACCTCCGGCGGCGGGTACGGTCTGCTCGGTATGCGCGAGCGCGCCGAACTGCTGGGCGGCTCACTGGACGCGGGGCCGGACGAGGAGGGGTTCGCGGTGACACTGAAGGTGCCCGTATGACCGAGCCGGAGGTGGAGAAGAAGCCGGCGCGGGTGGTGGTCGCCGACGATCAGACCGTTGTCCGGGAGGGCATCGTGATGCTGCTCGGGCTGCTGCCGGGTGTCGAGGTCATCGGCGCCGCGGGAGACGGCGAGGAGGCGGTGCGGCTGGTCGGGGAGCTCGCCCCGGACGTCGTTCTGATGGACCTCAGGATGCCCCGCTGCGACGGCGTGGAGGCCACCCGGCGGATCCGGGAGCAGTACCCCGGCACCCAGGTGGTGGTGCTCACCACGTACGCGGACGACGAGTCGCTGTTTCCCGCGCTGCGGGCCGGTGCCCGGGGGTATCTGACCAAGGACGCGGGCGGCGAGGAGATCGTACGCGCCGTGGAGAGCGTGCTGTCGGGGGAGGCGGGGCTGTCGCCGAGCGTGCAGCGCCGTCTGCTGGAGCGGCTGTCGCAGGCCGAGCCCCAGTCGGCCGCGGTCGTGCCCACACCGCCTGTCCCACCGGACGGGCTGACCGTGCGCGAGACGGAGGTCCTGGTGCTGATCGCCGAGGGGCTCAGCAACCAGGAGATCGCCCACAGGCTGCATGTCTCGAACGCGACCGTGAAGACGCACATCAACAACCTGTTCGCGAAGACGGGCCTCAAGGACCGGGCGCAGGCGGTGCGTTACGCCTACGCCAAGGGGCTGGTGCGGCCGCCCGGGTGAGGTCACCTGATGGGGTGAAGAGCCCGGAGAAGAAGAGTCACGGAACTTCCGGGTCTGTTCATCCTTGGGCATGCAGTCAAGCGATGATCGTGCCCGGGGAGCGGGGGACGGTCCCGAGCGTTCGGCCGAGAACCGGAGGGACCACGGCGCACCCACCCGAGATGTACGGCACGAGGACCCTTGGTACGACCCGTCGGCCCTGGGCTGGGACGAGCCGTACGACGCCGGGTCACCCGCGCCGGCCGTGCCCCCGGCACGCGCGGAACCGGACCCGGCGGCGGCGCGCGCCCGCGAGGTGTACGTCGAGGTGCAGCGCAGCGCCGCCTTCCAGGAAGTGCGGGGCAGATACCGGCGGTTCGTGGTGCCGGGGGTCGCGGTCTTCCTGAGCTGGTACGTGGCGTACGTGGTCGCGGCGACCACCGCTCCGGGGCTGATGGCGAGGCCTGTGGTGGGCGCGGTGAACGTGGCGATGCTCGCGGGGCTGGGGCAGTTCCTCAGCACGTTCCTGCTCACCTGGGCCTACACCCGGCACGCGCGGCTGCGGCGGGACCGGGCGGCGCTGGAACTGCGCTGGGACACCCAGGAGTTGACCCGGGAGACGCGGGGAGGTGCCCGGTGACCGGCGATCATCAGACGCTGGCGCTGCTGTTGTTCAGCGGGTTCGTCGCGGTCACTCTCGGCATCACGACATGGGTGAGCCGGCGGAGGCGTGGTTCGGCGGAGGAGTTCTACACGGGCGGGCGGCTGTTCTCCCCCATGGAGAATGGTTTTGCCATCACGGGTGACTACATCTCGGCGGCCTCCTTCCTGGGCGTCACCGGGCTCATCGCGCTGTACGGCTACGACGGGCTGCTGTATGTGGTGGGCTTTCTCGTGGCGTGGCTGGTGGTGCTGTTCCTGGTCGCCGAACTGGTGCGCAACTGCGGGCGGTTCACCCTGGCCGATGTGGTGGCCGCGCGGATGAGCGAGCGCCCGGTGCGGATCGCGGCGGGCACCTCGTCGGTCGTGGTGTCCGTGCTGTACCTGGTGGCGCAGATGGTCGGCGCCGGCAGCCTGGTGGCGCTGCTGCTGGGGCGTACCAGCGGGGCGGCCCAGGCGTGGACGGTCATCGGGGTCGGCGCCCTGATGGTGATCTATGTGTCGCTGGGCGGGATGCGGGCCACCACCTGGATCCAGATCGTCAAGGCGGTGCTGCTGCTCGGCGGGACGATCGCGCTGACCGTGCTCCTGCTGCTGCGGTTCCATGGCGATGTCGACCAGTTGCTGGTGACGGCCGCGCGGCGCAGCGGCCACGGGGACGCCTTTCTGGCGCCCGGCTTGAAGTACGGCGGGAGCTGGACCGCCCGCCTCGACTTCATCAGCCTCGGCCTCGCTCTGGTGCTGGGCACCGCGGGGCTGCCGCACATCCTGTCCCGCTTCTACACAGTGCCGACCGCACGCGCCGCGCGCCGTTCCGCGGTGTGGGCGATCGGCCTGATCGGTGGGTTCTATCTGCTGACGATCGTCCTCGGGTTCGGGGCCGCGGCAGTCGTGGGACCGGGAGCCCTGCGTGCCTCGAACGCGGCCGGGAACACCGCGATGCCCCTGCTCGCCCTCGACCTGGGCGGCGGCGCGGGCTCCACCGGAGGAACGGTTCTGTTCGCGGTGGTCGCCGCCGTCGCCTTCGCCACGATCCTCGCGGTGGTCGCCGGCATCACCCTCGCCTCCTCCGCCTCCGTGGCCCACGATCTGTACGCCTCCCTCCGGCGCTCGCGCGGCGGACAGAAGGGCGGGGTGCGGGGCGAGGTGGTCGTGGCGCGGTTCGCCGCCGTCGGGATCGGTGTCGTGGCGATCGCGCTCGGACTGCTGGCCCGGGACCTCAACGTCGCCTACCTGGTCGGACTCGCCTTCGCGGTCGCCGCGTCGGCGAACCTGCCGGTGCTGATGTACTCGCTGTTCTGGCGCGGGTTCACCACCCGCGGCGCGGTGTGGGCCGTGTACGGCGGACTGGTCCCGGCACTCGGGCTCGTCCTGCTCTCCCCGGTGGTGTCCGGCTGCCGCGGCTCGCTGTTCCCCGGCGTCGACTTCCAGTACTTCCCGTTGCAGAACCCGGGCATCGTCTCCATCCCGCTCGGCTTCCTCGCCGGCTGGCTGGGCACGGTCACCTCGGACGAGACCCCGGACGAGGCCAAGTACGCCGAGACCGAGGTGCGCTCCCTCACCGGGGCCGGGGCCGCCTAGCGCTGCCGGGTGGCCACCGTCACGGCGCCACCCACGCGTACCGGTGCTCCGGGCGCCCGGTGTCGCCGTACTTCAGGGAGAGCCGCAGACGGCCGGCCTGTTCCAGGTGGCGGAGGTAGCGCTGGGCCGTGGAGCGGCTCAGGCCGGTGCGGGCGGCGACCTCGTGGGCGGAGAGCGGATGGTCGGCGCCGTACAGGACGTCGCATATCAGGTCCGTCGTGGGCGCGGTGTGGCCGCTCGGCAGGCCGGGCGCGGACGGCGCGGGAGCCGTACGCAGCGCCCCGAAGATCCGGTCCACCTGCTCCTGGCCCGCAACCCCCCGGCCGCCCACCCGGTCGACGGTGCGGCGCAGCGCGGCGTAGGAGTCGAGACGGGTGCGCAGTGCGGCGAAGGTGAACGGCTTCACCAGATAGTGCAGGGCGCCCAGGCGCATCGCCTGCCGGACGGTGGCGACATCGCCGGCCGCCGTGATCATGATGACGTCCGCGCCATGGCCCTGCTCCCGCATACGGTGGACGAGTTCCAGACCGGTGCGGTCCGGCAGATAGTGGTCGAGCAGCACCAGATCGATGGCGCCGCGCTCCACGGCGGCCAGTGCCTGGGCGGCACTGTGCGCGCGGGCGGCCACCCGGAACCCCGGAACCTTTCCCACGTATTTGGCGTTTATCTCAGCGACGCGGAAGTCGTCGTCGACCACCAGGACGTCAATCATCAGGCCTCTCCTTCAAGGCCGGCGGGCGTCCGGCCCGCCTGTGCGGCTCCGCAGTTGTAGCGCGAGCAAAAAGAGCACAACAGGTTCTTGCGAGCAAAAGAACGCCTTGTGCACACAAGACTGCTGCTCGTGCGGGGGCGGACCTACCGTCCCGGTTCATGAGCGCACACACCGGCCCCGCCATCGAGCTGCGGGGCGCGAGCAAGACCTTCAGAACCCCGTCAGGGGGACTGCACACGGCCGTGCGCGGTCTGGATCTCACCGTGGGACGCGGGGAGTTCGTGGCCGTCGTGGGGCCGACCGGCTGCGGCAAGTCCACCACGCTGACCCTGGTCAGCGGGCTGGAGGAGCCCACCGAGGGTGAGGTGATGGTGGCCGGGGAGCCGGTCGGCGGTGTCGGCGACAAGGTCGGCTTCGTCTTCCAGCAGGACGCCACCTTCCCCTGGCGCACCGTGCTGTCGAACGTCATGGCGGGCCCCCGCTTCCGGGGCGTCCCCAAGGCGGAGGCCCGGCAGAAGGCCCGCGAGTGGCTGGCCCGGGTCGGGCTCGCCGCCTTCGAGGACCGCTACCCGCACCAGCTCTCCGGCGGCCAGCGCAAGCGCGTCGCCCTCGCCGCCACCTTCGTCAACGACCCCGAGATCCTGCTGATGGACGAGCCGTTCTCGGCGCTCGACGTGCAGACCCGGGCGTTGATGTCGGACGAGTTGCTGGAGCTGTGGGAGGGCACCGGCGCCTCGGTCGTGTTCGTCACCCACGACCTGGAGGAGTCCATCGCGCTGGCCGACAAGGTCGTCGTGATGACCGCGGGGCCCGCGACCGTCAAGCAGGTCTTCGAGATCGATCTGCCCCGGCCGCGCAAGGTCGAGGCGGTGCGCCTCCAGCCGCGGTTCATCGAGATCTACCGGGAGATCTGGGAGTCGCTCGGCGAAGAGGTCCGCATCACCCGCGAGAGGGGTGCCGCCCATGTCGCCTGAGGTCCTCGACACCCCGGTCGCCGGCACCGCCAAGGCCCCCGACCGCGCGCAGAGCCGCGCCCGGGCCGCCCGCCGCCGCAAGCTCCTCGTCAACTCCGCGCGGGTGGTGCTCCTGGTCGCCGTGCTCGGTCTGTGGGAGGCGCTGTCCCGGGCGAAGGTCATCGATCCGTTCAACTTCTCGATGCCCTCCAAGATCTGGGACCAGATCGCCACGTGGATGATGCACGGCACCGCGCTCGGCTCCCTGGGCGAGCAGGTCTGGTACACGCTCTACGAGGCCCTGCTCGGCTGGCTCGTGGGTGTGGTCGCCGGTGTCCTCCTCGGCATCGCACTGGGCCGGATCGGCCTGCTCGCCGAGGTGCTTGGTCCATACATCAAGGTGCTCAACTCGATTCCCCGGATCGTCCTTGCGCCCATCTTCCTGATCTGGTTCGGACTCGGGCCGTCCTCCAAGGTCGCCTCCGCCGTGGTGCTGGTCTTCTTCCCGGTGTTCTTCAACGCCTTCCAGGGCGCCCGCGAGGTGGACCGCAACCTGGTGGCCAACGCCCGCGTCCTGGGTGCGAGCGATCGCAGGGTGACCCTCCAGGTGGTCGTCCCGTCGGCCACCTCATGGATCTTCACCAGCCTCCATGTCAGCTTCGGCTTCGCGCTGATCGGCGCCATCGTCGGCGAGTACATCGGCGCGACCAAGGGCATCGGCCTGCTCGTCGCCCAGTCGCAGAACACCTTCAACGCCGCCGGTGTGTACGCCGCGATGGTCATTCTCGCCGTCGTCGCCCTCGCCGCCGAGGGCCTGCTCACCTTCGCCGAGCGGCGCATCTTCCGCTGGAAGCCCGCCGGTTCGGACAGCTGACCCACCGGCCCCGGCAGCCGGGCGCCCCGGTCCGGACCACCGGCCGGCCCGCCGCAGGACCAGCCCCCCACACCTTCACCCGCACCGCCCTCTCACAAGGACGTGAACCGCCATGCGCAAGACCGCCAGACACGCCTCCCTGGCCGCCGCCGGCCTGCTCGCCCTGTCCTCGCTCACCGCCTGCGCCAACGACGCGGCCGGTTCCGCGGCCGGCTCCGGCGGGGGCGGCGGCAAGGGCGAGAGCGTCAAGATCATGGTCGGCGGCCTCGACAAGGTCATCTACATGCCCGCGATGCTCACCCAGCGCCTCGGCTACTTCCAGGACGAGGGCCTGAACGTCCAGCTCATGTCCGAGCCCGCCGGGGTCCAGGCCGAGACCGCGCTCGTCGCCGGCCAGGTGCAGGGCGCGGTCGGCTTCTACGACCACACCCTCGACCTCCAGGTGAAGGGCAAGTCGGTCGAGTCGGTCGTCCAGTTCTCGCGCGCCCCGGGCGAGGTGGAGGTCGTGTCCGCCAAGGCCACGGGCGATGTCACCTCGCCCAAGGACTTCAAGGGCCGCAAGCTCGGGGTGACCGGGCTCGGGTCCTCGACCGACTTCCTCACCAAGTACCTGGCGGTCAAGAACGGCGTGGACGTCAGCGAGTTCACGCCGGTCGCGGTGGGCGCGGGACCGACCTTCATCGCGGCGCTCCAGCAGGGCTCGATCGACGGCGGCATGACCACCGACCCGACCGTGGCGACGATCCTCGACAAGAAGGCCGGCAAGATCCTGCTCGACATGCGCACCCCCGAGGGTTCGCAGCAGGCGCTGGGCGGGCCGTACCCGTCGTCAAGTCTGTACATGCAGACGGACTGGGTGAACGGACACAAGGCGACCGTCCAGAAGTTGGTCAATGCATTCGTCAAGACGCTCAAGTGGATGTCCACCCACAGCGCCGACGAGATAGCCGCCAAGATGCCCGCCGACTACTCCCAGGGCGACAAGGCGCTCTACACCCAGTCCGTGAAGAGCACCCTGCCGATGTTCACCGACGACGGTGTGATGCCGGAGAACGGCCCCGAGACCGTGGAGAAGGTGCTCAAGGCGTTCAACCCCAACATCAAGAACGCGAACGTCGACCTGAGCAAGACGTACACGACCGAGTTCGCCAAGGCGGTCAAGTAGTACGGCGGGTGGTCAAGGCAATCAACTGTTGCGTGCCGTGGGCTCGGGCTGCCGTCCGGGCCCGGGCTCCAGCTCCGGCTCGCCCAGCGCCTCCGGCAGCACCACCGTGAACTCCGCACCGCCCCCGCCCGCGGTGTCCACGGTCGCGCTGCCGCCCTGGCGTTCGGCGAGCCGGCGCACCAGCGACAGCCCGAGCCCCCGCTTGCCGTGCACGGGCGCCCGCTTGGTGGACCACCCCTCGGTGAAGACCAACTCCCGCTGGTCCAGCGGCACTCCGGGCCCGGTGTCCCGTACCTGGAGCACGACCGTACGGCCCTCGACGCGCAACTCGACCTCCACGCGCGCGTGCGGAGTGCCCGCGACCGCGTCCAGGGCGTTGTCCACCAGGTTGCCGACGACCGTGACCAGCCCCCGCGGGTCGACCAGCCGGTCCGGGAGCCTGCTGCGTTCCGACACCCACAGGGCGACCCCGCGCTCGGCGGCCACCGTCGCCTTGCCGACCAACAGGGCGGCCAGCAACGGGTCCTGGACCTTCTCGGTGACCTGCTCGGCGGTGACCCGGTGATCCCCGACCACCTCCCCGACGAACTCCACCGCGTCGTCGTACATCTCCAGTTCCAGCAGCCCGAGCAGGGTGTGCATCCGGTTGGCGTGCTCGTGGTCCTGGGCGCGCAGGGCGTCGATCAGCCCGCGTGTGGAGTCGAGTTCGCGCCCCAGCTGCTCCAGTTCGGTGCGGTCGCGCAGGGTGGCCACCGCACCGCCGTCGTCGGTGGGCATCCGGTTGGCGACCAGCACCCGCCGGCCGCGTACCGTCAGCAGATCGGTGCCGGTCACCCGCCCGGCGAGCACATCGGTCGTACGGCCCTCCCCGAGCGCCTCGTCGGGGGCGCGGCCCACGGCCTCGTCGCCGATGCCCAGCAGCCGCCGCGCCTCGTCGTTGAGCAGCCGGATCCGGCCGCCCCGGTCCAGGGCGACCACGCCCTCACGGATGCCGTGCAGCATCGCCTCGCGCTCCGCGAGCAGCGCCGAGATGTCGGAGAACGCCAGGTCCCGGGTCTGCCGCTGCACCCGGCGGGCGATCAGCCAGGCGGCCAGGGCGCCCACCGCGAGGGCGCCGCCCGCGTAGGCGAGCAGCCCCGGGATGACACCGATCAGCCGGGCGCGCACGCTGTCGTAGGCGATGCCGACCGAGACCGCCCCGATCAGGCGGTGGTGGGCGTCGTACAGCGGCACCTTGCCGCGCGCGGAGCGTCCCAGGGTGCCCCGGTCGATCTCCATGACCTCCTTGCCCGCGAGGGCGCCGGAGGGGCTCGTGGACACTATGCGGCCGATCTGCGACGTGGTCGGATGCGACCAGCGCACCCAGTGCCGGTCCAGGACCACGATGTACTCGGCGTGCGTGGCGCGCCGGATCCGCTCGGCCTCCTGCTGCACCGGGCCGTCCTTGGTCGGCGGCGTGGTCAGCAGGCCCTGGGCGATCTGTGGGTCCTGGGCCGTGGTCTCGGCGATGGCCAGCGCGCGGCGCATCGCCTCGTGGTCCAGCTGTTTGCTCAGCGGCGCGAGGAACAGGCCGGTCACCAGCACCGCGACGCCCGCGGCGATGGTCACCTGCATGAGCAGCACCTGCGAGAACACCCGCCGTGGCATACCGAGGCGCAGACGGCGTGCGGAGGGAGTCGGACTCATGGGGGACGACAGTACGGGGTGCGCCCGCCGCGTGGTTCAGCTCGCCAGCGCCGTCGGGCGCAGCTCACGCACCGCGACGACGGTCATCCGCGCCGGTGTGCCGAGCACCGCGGCGCCGCAGCTCTCCGGGCGCGGCGGCAGCGCCGCGCCGCGCGCCACGGTGACCCGCCAGCGGCGGCCGTCGGCATGGGCGACGGTCACCGCCCAGCGCGGCGCCGCGCCGTCGGTCCGTACGACGCCCAGCGCGCCCGCCCGGTACTCGCCCGCCGCCTCGCGCACCGCCAGCTCGGCCGCTTGCCCGGGGCGTTCGAAGGCGGAGCAGCCGCGGCACCCGGCGACCGCCACCCGGCCCTCCCGGACGCCGTCCAGGGCCTTCTTGAGGGTGCGCGCGTCGGCGCGGCCGTAGACGTATCCGTACGGCAGCACGAGCACCGTCGGCGCGAAGCGATGTCCACCCAGATGAGTGACCTCCCAGACCCCGTCTTCCCCCGCCGCGGCGAGCTCGGTGGCGAGCGGTCGGCCCAGCAGGGCGCAGCAGCGGTCGCGCTTGCCGTTGGTGCACACGAGCGCGAGCGGATCGCCGGTGTGCGGACGTCCGCCGAGCACCGCGTCGAAGGAGCGGTGATCGCCCGCGCCGAGGGCGCCGAGGTCCAGATCGAGCAGGTGGCGGGGATCGCGGGTGGTGGCCGCGCGCAGCCAGCCGCGGCCCGGCACGGTGTGGGCGGCGTAGACCTGGCGGATCTCGCCGGTGCCGGGGTCGGCGTGGCGGCCGGGGCGCCGGATGAGGGCCACGCGCACCCCGGTGCCCGACGCGGCCGTCTCCAGGGCGCGGCCGACCGCCGGGTCCAGATGGCTCGAAGTGAGCGCTTTGGCGCCCCACGGGCCGGGCTGTTCCAGCAGCAGCCATGTCGTCGCCGTGGCCGCCGTCGCCGAAACGGGCTCGTCGAGGCTCAGGGAGACGGACGCGCACCTACTCACAGAGGTGAGCCTAACCTGACTCAGGCCAGGGCGACTTCCGGCCGGGGCCGTGCCCCGCTCAGGGCAGGGCACCGGCCTCCCGGAGGGGCGTGGCTCCCGGCGGGCGAGCCGTGGGGACTCAGTCGGCCTGGGGGAGGGGCTGCGGCGGGCGCGGGCCTACGTAGTGGCCGACGGGACGCATCCGCAGCGGGCGTTCGCCGTACTCCTCCAGGGCGTGCGCGATCCAGCCCGCGATACGGGCGACCGCGAAGATCGTCTCGCCGGCGGTGGCGGGCATGCCGAAGGAGGAGGTGAACACCGCGAGCGCCAGGTCGACATTGGCGTGCAGCGGGGTGTGCCGGGCGGTCGTGGCGACGATGTCGCGTGCGGCGAGCAGGGCGGGTTCGGCGCGGGGGAGCCGCTCCAGCAGGCCGAACAGGACCTGTGCGCGGGGGTCCTTGCCGGTGTAGAGGCGGTGGCCGAGCCCGGGGACACGGCGTCCGGCGCGCAGTTCGTCGGCGATCACCGGGCCCGCGTTGCCCAGTTCGAGCACGTCCAGCAGCATCCGGTGGGCCAGCCCGCTGCTGGCGCCGTGCAGCGGGCCCTCCAGGACGCCGAGCCCGGCCGAGACGGTCGCGTAGGCGTGCGCCCGCGCGGAGGCGGCGACCCGGACCGCGAGCGTGGAGGCGGCCAGGTCGTGATCGGCGAGCAGGACCAGCGCGGCGTCCAGTACGCGCACGGCGTCCTCGTCCGCCGGGCGGGCGGTCAGCCGGGACCACAGGCGGTGGGCGAGCGGCGCGTCGTCCCCGGGGTCGTGCGCGATCGGCGGCAGGGCGTCGACGAGCGTGGGGATGAGCACGCGCGCCGTGTTCAGGACGGCCTCTTCGGACAGGTCGAAACGCAGCGGGTCCTCGGCCGCCGCGGCGATCGTCGCGACCCGCAGCCGGTCGATGGGGGAGGTGTGCTCGGGCAGCGCCTCCACGGCCCAGCGGGCGGTGCGCACGGTCGCCTCGGGCGCGATGAAGGCCGTACCGGGGACGAGCCGGCCGGTCCACAGCCACTCCGCGACCTCCTCGTAGGAGTGCCGGGCGGCCAGTTCGGTGGCGTCGACGCCCCGGTAGTAGTACCGGTCGGCCTCGATCAGGGTGATCCGGGTGCGCACCGAGAGATCGCCGCCGGAGCCCGGGATCCCGGCGCTCTCACGGCGGTTGCGCCGGGCCAGGTCCTCCACCTCGCGCGCCTCGAAGGTGCTGGCACGGCCGCCGGGCTCGCGCTTGCTGCTCAACAGGCCGCGGCTGACATACGCGTAGACCGTCTCGGGCTTCACACCGAGCAGTTCGGCGGTCTCCTTGGTGGTCAGCCTTCGCCCCGGGCGGTTGGGGGCGGGTTCGTGATCGCGCATGAGGGTCACCGTAGCGGTCTCTGCACACCTTGATGGCCAACTTTCTTTCTATTGATTCAATCAACGTTGACAGTTTTAACGTCAAGAGTGGACAGTCGGATCAAGCTCAGAGAGGACAATCATGGCCATCAACAGGACCGCAACGCCCCTCGTCGACGTCCCCCGCGGTCTCGCCGGCGTCGTCGTCACCGAGACGGAGATCGGCGACGTACGGGGGAGGGAGGGCTTCTACCACTACCGGCAGTACTCGGCCGTCGACCTCGCCGCCACCCGCCGTTTCGAGGACGTCTGGCACCTGCTCGTGCACGGCACCCTGCCGGATGCCGAGCGTGCTGCTGCCTTCGCCGCCGAGACCGCGGCGCTGCGGCGGCTGCCCGAGGAGGTCCGGGCGAGCCTGCCCGCGATCGCCGCCGCGAGCCGCGCCTCCGGACCGCTGGCCGGACTGCGCACCGGGCTGTCCCTGCTGGGCGCGGCACGGGGATTCCGGCCGCTGTACGACCTGGACGCCGACCGGCGCCGCGCCGACACGCTCGCCGCCTGCGCCGCCGTACCCACGTTGCTCACCGCGCTGTACCGGCTGGGGCGGGGGCTTGAGCCCGTGGAGCCGCGGGAGGACCTGCCGTACGCCGCCAACTACCTGTACATGTTGACCGGTTCGGTACCCGACCCACGTCGAGCACGAGCGGTCGAGCAATACTTGATCTCCACCATTGATCACGGATTCAATGCATCAACCTTTACGGCCCGGGTCATCGCGTCCACCGGGGCCGACGCGGCGGCTTGTCTGACCGGTGCCGTGGGCGCGCTGTCCGGCCCGTTGCACGGAGGGGCGCCCAGCCGGGCCCTGGACACCCTGGACGCGATCGGCACGCCTGACCGTGTCGATGCCTGGATCCGGGAACGGGTGCTGGCCGGCGAGCGGATCATGGGCTTTGGACACGCCGTCTACCGCACGGAGGACCCGCGTTCGCGGATGCTCCGGGAGATCGCCCTCGGCTTCGGCGGCCCCCGGGTGGAGTTCGCGGTGGAGGTCGAACGCCGGGTCGAAGCCGTCCTCGCCGAGCTGAAGCCGGGCCGTGAACTCCACACCAACGTCGAGTTCTACGCCGGTGTGGTCATGGAACTGTGCGGCCTGCCCCGGGAGATGTTCACCCCGACCTTCGCGGCGGGCCGGGTGGTGGGCTGGAGCGCCAACATCCTGGAACAGGCCGCCGACTCGAAGATCATCCGCCCGGCGGCGCGGTATGTGGGGCCGGAACCGGCGGTGCCGGTACCCGCGGTGTGACGGGCCGACCGCCTCGCCGGGCCGACCGCCTCGCCGGGCCGACCGCCTCGCCGGGCCGACCGCCTCGCCGGGTCGATCGGGCCGGCCGGGCCCGAGTCCTTCTGCCGGATCCCGGGACCGGGACGCCTCCCGCCCCACCTCGGGTGCCTCCCGCGCCGCCTCAGGCGCCTTCGGCTCCCCCTCCCAGGGCCCGTCCCCACCCCCGAACCCTTTTATCCTGGTCCGCAGCCCGGTCACAGGAGAAAGGTCGCCCCTTGGGGAACAACTCGGTGCACGAGACGGACGGCGGTCGTCGTCCCCAGCAGCAGATTCCGGTCGTCGTCCTGGCCGGGTTTCTCGGATCGGGGAAGACCACGCTCCTCAATCACCTGCTGCACCGCAGCGCGGGCAGCAGGATCGGGGCGATCGTCAATGACTTCGGTGCCATAGAGATCGACGCGCTGGCCGTCGCGGGCGCCCTCGGCGACTCCACCGTCTCCCTCGGCAACGGCTGCCTGTGCTGCGCCGTGGACGCCGGCGAACTCGACGTCTACCTGGGCAAGCTCGCCGCGCCCGAGACCGGTGTCGATGTGATCGTCATCGAGGCCAGCGGACTCGCCGAACCCCAGGAGCTGGTGCGGATGGTGCTCGCCAGTGAGCATCCCGGCATCGTCTACGGCGGTCTGGTCGAGGTCGTGGACGCCGCCGAGTTCGACGACACGCGCGCGCGGCACCCCGAGATCGACCGGCATCTCGCCCTCGCCGACCTGGTCGTCGTCAACAAGCTGGACCGGACCGCGGACCCCGAACGGGTACTCGCCCTGGTGGGGTCGCTGACCGACCGGGCCGCCGTCGTGCCCGCCACCTACGGGCGCGTCGACCCCGAGTTCCTCTTCGACTGCCGGCCGAGCGAGGAACGCATCGGCCAGCTGTCCTTCGACGATCTGCACGACCACGACCACGACCACAACGACAGCCATGGCGACGACCGCGGCACGGACGGCCTCGGCCGCAGTGGCCACGCCGGACACCTGCACACCGGCTACGACAGCCTGTCCTTCGTCTCCGACGTCCCCCTGGACCCGCGCCGTCTGATGCGGTTCCTGGACAGCCGGCCCGAGGGGCTGTACCGGATCAAGGGACATGTCGACCTCGGCCCCAACGACCTCCGCAACCGGTACACCATGCACGCCGTCGGCCGGTTCCTGCGCTTCTACCCCGAGCCCTGGGCGCCCGCCGACGAACGCCGCACCCAACTGGTGCTGATCGGCTCCGGCATCGACACCGAGGCGCTCGGCACGGAACTGAAGGGCTGCGAGAGCGACGCCCCGCACGCCGACGAGCACGGCATGTGGGGCGTCCTGCGCTACGTACAGGGCTCCGAGGACGAACCCGACCCGGAGCCCTGCGGCGGCTAGCTAGAAGACCGGCCCCGCGACCACCCACACCGTCTTCGGCAGCGAGGTGCCGGAGCCGTCCCGGCGCGGGTCCGGTTCCGGCAGCTCGGCCGGGGTGCCGTTCTTCTGCGCCGCGCGCGCGGGCACCGGGCCCGTCCAGGCCAGCGCCAGACAGTCCTCGCCCTTCAGGAACCGCTGGCAGCGCACGCCGCCGGTGGCCCGGCCCTTGCGCGGGTACTGGTCGAACGGCGTCAGCTTGGCCGTCGTCTGCACCGAGTCGTCCAGGGTGCCGCGCGAGCCGGCCACCGTGAAGACCACGGCGTCGGCGGCCGGGTCGACCGCCGTGAAGCAGATGACCTTCGCGCCCTCGGTGAGCTTGATGCCCGCCATACCGCCCGCCGGGCGGCCCTGCGGACGCACGATCGAGGACTGGAAGCGCAGCAGTTGTGCGTCGTCCGTGATGAAGACCAGGTCCTCCTCGCCGGTGCGCAGCTCCACCGCGCCGACGATCCGGTCGCCCTCCTTGAGCGTGATGACCTCCAACTCGTCCTTGTTGGACGGGTAGTCGGGCACCACGCGCTTGACCACACCCTGCTCGGTGCCGAGCGCGAGACCGGGGGAGGACTCGTCCAGCGTGGTCAGGCAGACCACGCTCTCGTCGTCCTCCAGGGACACGAACTCCGTGAGCGGCGCGCCCCCGGAGAGGTTCGGCGCGCCCGTCGCCTCGGGCAGTTGCGGCAGGTCGACCACGTTGATCCGCAGCAGCCGGCCCGTCGAGGTCACCGCGCCGATCTCACCGCGCGCCGTCGCCGGCACCGCCGAGATGATCACGTCGTGCTTGACCCGCTTGCCGCCCGCCTGGCCGGGGAACGGCTCGGCGGTCGCGGTACGCGCCAGCAGCCCCGTGGAGGACAGCAGCACCCGGCACGGGTCGTCGGCCACCTGGAGCGGCACGACCGCAGCGGGGGCGCCGCCGGCCTCCAGCAGGACGGTGCGCCGGTCGGTGCCGAACTTCTTGGCCACGGCGGCCAGTTCGGCCGAGACCAGCTTGCGCAGCTCCTGGTCGGAGTCCAGGATCCGGGTCAGCTCCGCGATCTCCTCGGTGAGCTTGTCCTTCTCCGCCTCCAGCTCGATGCGGTCGTACTTGGTGAGCCGGCGCAGCGGCGTGTCGAGGATGTACTGCGTCTGCACCTCGCTCAGCGAGAAGCGCCCCATCAGGCGCTCCTTGGCCTGCGCGGAGTTGTCGCTGGACCGGATCAGCCGGATGACCTCGTCGATGTCGACCAGGGCGGTCAGCAGGCCCTCGACCAGGTGCAGCCGGTCGCTCTTCTTGCTGCGGCGGAACTCGCTGCGCCGGCGCACCACGTTGAAGCGGTGGTCGAGGTAGACCTCGAGGAGTTCCTTCAGGCCCAGGGTGAGCGGCTGGCCGTCCACCAGGGCCACGTTGTTGATGCCGAAGGACTCCTCCATCGGCGTCAGCTTGTAGAGCTGCTCCAGGATGGCCTCGGGCACGAAGCCGTTCTTGATCTCGATGACCAGGCGCAGTCCGTGCTCGCGGTCGGTGAGGTCCTTGACGTCGGCGATGCCCTGGACCTTCTTCGCGTTGACCAGGTCCTTGATCTTCGCGATGACCTTCTCCGGGCCCACCGTGAACGGCAGTTCGGTGACCACCAGGCCCTTGCGGCGGGCGGTCACGGGCTCGACCGAGACCGTCGCGCGCATCTTGAAGGTGCCGCGGCCGGTCGCGTACGCGTCCCGGATGCCGTCCAGGCCGACGATCCGGCCGCCGGTGGGCAGGTCCGGGCCGGGGACGTGCTTCATCAGCGCGTCCAGGTCCGCGTTCGGGTTCCTGACCAGATGGCGGGCGGCGGCCACGACCTCGCGCAGATTGTGCGGCGGCATGTTGGTCGCCATGCCGACCGCGATGCCCGAGGAGCCGTTGACCAGGAGGTTCGGGAAGGCGGCGGGCAGGGCGACCGGCTCCTGCTCCTGGCCGTCGTAGTTCGGCGTGAAGTCGACCGTGTCCTCGTCGATGGACTCGGTCATCAGGCTGGTGGCCTCGGCCATCCGGCACTCGGTGTAACGCATGGCGGCCGGCGGGTCGTCGTTGCCCAGCGAGCCAAAGTTGCCGTGGCCGTCGACCAGCGGCAGCCGCATGGAGAAGGGCTGGGCCATGCGCACCAGGGCGTCGTAGATCGACGCGTCGCCGTGCGGGTGGAGCTTGCCCATGACCTCGCCCACGACACGCGCGCACTTCACATAGCCGCGTTCGGGGCGCAGGCCCATCTCGTTCATCTGATAGACGATCCGGCGGTGCACCGGCTTGAGGCCGTCACGGGCGTCCGGCAGGGCGCGCGAGTAGATGACCGAGTACGCGTACTCGAGGTAGGAGCCACGCATCTCGTCCACGACGTCGATGTCGAGGATCTTCTCCTCGTACGAATCGTCGGGCGGCGGGGTCTTCGTGCTGCGGCGGGCCATCGCTGCCGGCTCCTCCTGATCTGATCGCTCGCCTTCGGGGCGCGCACCCTTCGGCTCGCTCGTGCTGAAGCGTCTGACGGATCTGTCGCGGACCATTGTGGACCGGGGCACTGACAACCCGGACCGCCGCCCCGGACGATCACCGTGATCCGGGTGCGAGGCAGGCTACGCGATCCGCTGTCGGCGTACGTGCCGCGGGAACTTCGCCGGGGCCTCGCACGCTTTGCATACAGTGGCAGGAACGGCAGGAAAAACGCGGTTTTCACAACCGCCTCCGCTCGCGAAGGGACGTACATGCCCATGGGTCACACGACCACAGCCCAGGCAGGCTCCGGGGGCCTGACAGCGACCGAGCATCGCCTGGCCAACGGTCTGCGCGTGGTGCTCTCCGAGGACCACCTGACCCCCGTGGCGGCGGTCTGCCTCTGGTACGACGTCGGCTCCCGCCACGAGGTCGAGGGGCGCACCGGCCTGGCCCACCTCTTCGAGCACCTGATGTTCCAGGGTTCCGGGCAGGTCAAGGGCAACGGCCACTTCGAACTGGTGCAGGGCGCCGGCGGCTCGCTCAACGGCACCACCAGCTTCGAGCGCACCAACTACTTCGAGACCATGCCCGCCCACCAGCTGGAGCTCGCGCTCTGGCTGGAGGCCGACCGCATGGGCTCGCTGCTGACCGCACTGGACGACGAGTCCATGGAGAACCAGCGCGACGTCGTCAAGAACGAGCGCCGCCAGCGCTACGACAACGTCCCCTACGGCACCGCGTTCGAGAAGCTGACCGCCCTGTCGTACCCCGAGGGCCACCCCTACCACCACACGCCGATCGGCTCGATGGCGGACCTGGACGCGGCCACCCTGGAGGACGCCCGCCAGTTCTTCCGCACCTACTACGCGCCGAACAACGCGGTGCTCTCCGTGGTCGGCGACATCGACCCCGAGCAGACCCTCGCCTGGATCGAGAAGTACTTCGGCTCCATCCCGGGCCATGACGGCAAGTCCGCGCCCCGTGACGGCTCCCTGCCGGAGGTCATCGGCGAGCAGCTGCGCGAGGTCGTCGTCGAGGAGGTCCCGGCGCGCGCCCTGATGGCCGCCTACCGGCTGCCGCAGGACGGCACGCGCGACTGCGACGCGGCCGACCTCGCCCTGACCGTCCTCGGCGGCGGCGAGTCCTCCCGGCTGTACAACCGGCTGGTGCGGCGCGACCGTACGGCCGTCGCGGCCGGCTTCGGGCTGCTGCGGCTGGCCGGGGCGCCCTCCATGGGCTGGCTGGACGTGAAGACCTCCGGTGATGTCGAGGTGCCGGTCATCGAGACCGCCATCGACGAGGAGCTGGCCCGGTTCGCCGAGGAGGGCCCCACCGCGGAGGAGATGGAGCGCGCCCAGGCCCAGTTGGAGCGCGAGTGGCTTGACCGGCTCGGCACCGTCGCGGGCCGCGCCGACGAACTGTGCCGCTACGCCGTCCTGTTCGGCGACCCGCAGCTCGCCCTGAACGCCGTGCAGCGCATCCTGGAGGTCACCCCCGAGGAGGTCCGGGAGGTCGCCAAGGCCCGGCTGCGTCCCGACAACCGCGCCGTCCTGGTCTACGAGCCGAAGTCCCCGCAGGCCGTCGAGGACGCCGATGTGCCTCAGGACCCGGAGTCGGAGGCCACCGTAGAGGCCGGAAACGAGAACGAGGAGACGGCCAAGTGACCGAGCAGCTCGCCACCATGGACTTCCACCCGCAGCCGCAGGCCGGCGAGGCGAAGCCGTGGGCCTTCCCGGCCCCCGAGCGCGGCGCGCTCGACAACGGTCTGACCGTGCTGCGCTGCCACCGTCCCGGCCAGCAGGTCGTCGCCGTCGAGGTGCTCCTCGACGCCCCCCTGGACGCCGAGCCGACCGGCCTGGACGGCGTCGCCACCATCATGGCGCGCGCCTTCTCCGAGGGCACCGACAAGCACTCGGCCGAGGAGTTCGCCGCCGAGCTGGAGCGCGCGGGCGCCACCCTGGACGCCCACGCGGACCACCCCGGCGTCCGGATCAGCCTGGAGGTCCCCGCCTCGCGCCTGGCCAAGGGCCTCGGCCTGGTCGCCGACGCGCTGCGGGCCCCCGCCTTCGCCGAGAGCGAGGTCGAGCGGCTGGTCCGCAACCGCCTGGACGAGATCCCGCACGAGCTGGCCAGCCCGGCCCGGCGCGCCGCCAAGGAGCTCTCCAAGGAGCTGTTCCCGGCGACTTCGCGCATGTCCCGGCCGCGCCAGGGCACCGAGGAGACCGTCGAGAAGATCGACGCGGCCGCCGTACGCGCCTTCTACGACCGCCATGTGCGCCCCGCCACCGCCACCGCGGTCGTGGTCGGCGACCTCACCGGCATCGACCTGGACGCGCTGCTCGGCGAGACCCTGGGCGCCTGGACCGGCACCCCGGGCGAGCCCCGCCCGGTGCCCGCGGTGACGGCCGACGACACCGGGCGTGTCGTCATCGTGGACCGGCCCGGCGCCGTCCAGACACAGCTGCTCATCGGCCGGGTCGGCTCGGACCGGCACGACCGGGTGTGGCCCGCCCAGGTGCTCGGCACCTACTGCCTCGGCGGCACCCTCACCTCCCGCCTGGACCGCGTCCTGCGCGAGGAGAAGGGCTACACCTACGGTGTGCGCGCGTTCGGCCAGGTGCTCCGTTCCGGACCCGACGGCAACGGCGCCTCCATGCTGGCCATCAGCGGCTCCGTGGACACGCCCAACACCGGCCCCGCGCTGGACGACCTGTGGAAGGTGCTGCGCACCCTCGCGGCGGAGGGCCTGACCGACGCCGAGCGTGACGTCGCCGTACAGAACCTGGTCGGGGTCGCGCCGCTGAAGTACGAGACCGCGGCGGCCGTCGCGGGCACGCTCGCCGACCAGGTGGAGCAGCATCTGCCCGACGACTTCCAGGCGACGCTCTACCGGCAGTTGGCCGCGACGGGCACCGTGGAGGCCACCGCGGCGGCCGTCAACGCCTTCCCGGTGGACCGCCTGGTGACGGTCCTCGTGGGTGACGCCTCGGAGATCAAGGCGCCCGTGGAGGCGCTGGGCATCGGCGAGGTCACCGTGGTGGCGGCCGAGTAACCGCGCACCCGGACGGTCCCCTTACGGGCGGGGCCCTGACGGCCTACGGGTCGTCAGGGCCCCACTTTGTTCCACTCTCTCCTCAAGATGTCCGAATTGAGGCGGAGGTTGCCCGTCTGCCCTGTGGGATGCGCTACAAAATCCGCGTTCTGTTTGAGGATTGAGAGCCGGTCCGCTTAGCGTCGTCCGGGTTGTCCGTCGGGCAGTGCGCCGCAGCCGCGGCACCGGACAGCCATCGCCGAGTCCCCGAGACGCGAGTCAGGGGAGCCGGGGACCCACATGTCCCTGGGGTGAATCGGGCGTCCGTGCGCGAGCGCGGGGCCCGTAGGAGACCTTCCTGCTCCGAACCCGTCAGCTAACCCGGTAGGCGAGAGGGAAGGAAAGGAACAGCCACACACATGGCGTTCATATGCGCCACCGGGAAGCACCGCAAGCCCGGCCGGGTCAAGCGCACCACCGCCCAGGCGGCCGGCGTCGCGGCCCTGACGACCACCGGTGTCATCGGCACCCTCGCCGCGTCCCCGGCGCTCGCCGCCGAGCACACCGTCGAGCAGACCGGCCTCACCCCGGTGCTCACCGCCAGCGACGACCTCGCCGAGCACATCGACGCCCAGGCCGTCGCCCAGCAGCGGATCGCCGAGCACGAGGCGGCCGAGAAGGCCGCCGCGGTGCGCGCCAAGGAGGCCCGCGCGGCCAAGGCCCGCGCCGCCCGCGAGGCCGAGCGCAAGCGGCTGAACACCTTCGTCGCCCCGATCGCGCACTCCTACGTGTCCACCGGTTACAAGGCCAGCAGCTCTCTGTGGTCCTCCGGCTCCCACACCGGCATCGACTTCCACGCCATGACCGGCACCTCCGTGCACGCGGTCGGCGTCGGCACCGTCGTCTCCACCGGCTGGGGCGGGGCGTACGGCAACCAGATCGTGCTCCGCATGGCCGACGGCATGTACACCCAGTACGGCCATCTGTCGTCCATCGGTGTCACGGTGGGCCAGCAGGTCACCGCGGGCCAGCAGATCGGCCTGTCCGGCGCGACCGGCAATGTCACCGGCCCGCATCTGCACTTCGAGGCGCGCACCGGCCCCGACTACGGCTCCGACGTCGACCCCCTCGCCTACCTCCGCGGCCACGGCGTGAACGTCTGACCGACCCGCACGGCATCGAAAGCCCCGGCCCACCCGGCCGGGGCTTTCGCCATTCCCCGGCGGTTCTCGCCGGACCCTGTCCAAAAAATATCCATGGTTCGGGGCCCGCCATCGGAAATTACGGCGCGGTGGAATAGAGTCACGGAAAAACGCGTCCGTCGTCGGTGTCGTGTCGCGGGTATTAAGGCGGAGGTCGGTCATGCGTATTCCGGCGCAATCGGTGTGCACGGCGATCCGGGACGACATCGTCGCCGGCGCCCTCGAACGCGGCGGCCGCCTCACCGAGGAGGTGCTCGCCCGCCGCTACGGCGTCTCCCGCGTCCCCGTGCGCGAGGCCCTGCGCACCCTGGAGGCGGAGGGCTTCGTGGTGACCCGCCGGCACGCGGGCGCGTGCGTGGCCGAGCCGACCGAGCAGGAGGCCGCCGACCTGCTGGAGATGCGCCTGCTGCTGGAGCCGCTCGGTGCCGCACGCGCCGCCCGGCGCCGTACCGAGGCCCATCTGAAGGTGCTGCGCGGCCTGGTCCGGCTGGGCCAGGAGCGCGCCAGGAGGGGCGGCAGCGAGGATCTCCGCGCCCTGGACGGCTGGTTCCACGAGACGCTGGCCCAGTCCTGCGGCAGCCCCTCGCTGACCTCGGCACTCGTCCAGCTGCGCCACAAGATCGCCTGGATGTACACGGTGGAAACCCCGCCCGACGTGGTCGGCACCTGGGCGGAGCACGGCGCGATCGTGGACGCGGTGGCCCGCGGCGACGGCGAGCGCGCCCGCGCGGTGACCGCGCTGCACACCGAGCGGGCGACGGCGGCGCACCGGCTGCGGGTCCCCGGGACCGCGCCGCGCACGCGGACTTCGCAACATGCCGTAAACATGTCCGGTGCGGGGAATTAACATCGGTGCCGTATACAAAGTGGGCGGTATATTCGGCGGCCGTTTATTTCCGGATGCCCTGAATTTCCGTGAACGGGCCATGGTGAATGCCGGCCGTGGCTAATACGGTGGCGCGCCGAAAACGCGGAAGCCGCGCCACCCACTGAGGATGGCGCGGCTTCTCGATATCCCGCTCGGACCGTCCCGGGTCCGCGGACGGACCCGGATCCCGCTCAGACCGTCTCGGGCAGCTCTTCCAGGCCCTCGGCGACCAGCTTGGCCAGCCGGTCCAGGGCGGCGTCCGCGCCCTCGGCCTCGGAGGCGAGCACGATCTCCTCGCCGCCCTGGGCGCCCAGGCCCAGAACACCCAGCATGGAGGCCGCGTTGACCGGGCTGCCACCGGCCTTGCAGATCGTCACCGGGATGCCTGCGGCCGTGGCGGCCCGGACGAAGATGGAGGCGGGGCGGGCGTGAAGACCCTCGGCCCAGCCGACGTTGACGCGGCGCTCAGCCATGTGTTGCTGCCCTTCACTGTTCAGGGTTGTCTAGACCAGTGTTCCATATCGTGAAGCGTGCCAGAAGAGGGGCTGCGCACCCCCTCCGCCGTGCTCCACAGAGTGCCCCGCGCCGTTGTCGTACGCGAGCCGTACGCTGGGGCCCATGCGAACCTCGGCGGAACCGCAGAGCCGGTACGAGTACCCCGCGCACTGGGAGGCGGACGTGGTGCTGCGGGACGGAGGGACCGCCCGCATCCGGCCCATCGCCGTCGACGACGCCGACCGCCTGGTCCACTTCTACGAGCAGGTCTCGGACGAGTCCAAGTACTACCGTTTCTTCGCCCCTTACCCCCGGCTCTCCGCCAAGGACGTCCACCGCTTCACGCACCACGACTTCGTGGACCGGGTGGGCCTCGCGGCCACCGTGGGCGGCGAGTTCATCGCGACCGTGCGCTACGACCGCATCGGGGCCGGCGGTGCGCCCGCGTCCGGACCGGCCGACGAGGCCGAGGTCGCCTTCCTGGTGCAGGACGCCCATCAGGGCAGGGGGGTCGCCTCCGCCCTTCTTGAGCACATCGCGGCCGTCGCCCGGGAGCGGGGCATCCGCCGCTTCGCCGCCGAGGTGCTGCCCGCCAACAACAAGATGATCAAGGTGTTCACGGACGCCGGGTACACCCAGAAGCGCAGCTTCGAGGACGGCGTCGTACGCCTGGAACTGGACCTCGAACCCACCGACCGCGCCCTCGCCGTGCAGTACGCGCGCGAGCAGCGCGCCGAGGCACGCTCGGTGCAGCGGCTGCTCGCACCCGGCTCCGTCGCGGTCATCGGCGTCGGCCGCGCGCCCGGCGGGGTCGGCCGCAGTGTCCTCGCCAACATCCGCGACGCCGGCTACGAGGGCCCGCTGTACGCCGTGAACAAGGCGTTCCCCGAGGACCTGGCGGAGGTCGACGGGGTGGCCGCGTACCGCTGTGTGCGGGAGGTCGACGGACCGGTGGACCTCGCCGTCGTCGCCGTACCGGCCGAGTACGTGCCCGCGGTGGTCGCCGAGTGCGGGGAACACGGCGTCCAAGGGCTTGTCGTGCTCAGCGCCGGATACGCCGAGAGCGGTCCCGAGGGCAAGGAGCGGCAGCGGGCGCTGGTGCGGCAGGCGCGCGCCTACGGCATGCGGATCATCGGGCCCAACGCGTTCGGCGTCATCAACACCGCCCCGGACGTGCGCCTGAACGCCTCCCTCGCCCCCGAGATGCCGCGCCCCGGCCGCATCGGCATGTTCGCCCAGTCCGGCGCCATCGGCATCGCGCTGCTGTCCCGGCTGCACCGGCGCGGCGGCGGGGTCACCGGGACCACCGGCGTCTCCACGTTCGTCTCCGCGGGAAACCGGGCGGACGTGTCCGGCAACGATGTCCTCCAGTACTGGTACGAGGACCCGGACACCGACGTCGTCCTCATGTACCTGGAGACCATCGGCAACCCGCGCAAGTTCACCCGGCTCGCCCGGCGGACGGCGGCGGCCAAGCCGCTGGTCGTGGTGCAGGGCACCGGCACGGCCCCCCAGGGACACGCGGTGCGCGCCACGCGGCTGCCGCACGCGACCGTCTCCGCCCTGCTGCGCCAGGCCGGGGTGATCCGGGTCGACACCATCACGGAACTGGTCGACGCCGGACTGCTGCTCGCCCGGCAGCCGCTGCCCGCCGGGCCCCGGGTGGCGATCCTCGGGAACTCCGAGTCGCTGGGCGTGCTGACGTACGACCGGTGCCTGGCCGAGGGGCTGCGGCCGGCGCGCCCGCTCGATCTGACCACCGGGGCCACGCCGGAGGACTTCCACCGGGCGCTGAGCGCCGCGCTGGCCGATGACACGAACGACTCCGTCGTGGTGACGGCGATACCCGCGATCGGGGAGGCGTCACCGGGGGACGCGGAACTGGCGGAGGCCCTGCGGTCGGCCGCCGCCGGGGTGCCGGGCAAGCCGGTGCTGGTGGTGCATGTGGAGTTGGGCGGGCTGGCGGAGGCGTTGTCGGCGGCGGCGAGTACGGCACCGGCCGCGGTGCGGGCAGCCGGTATCGAGAGGGCACCCGGCACCGAGAAGGCGCCCGGTGCTGGTGGCGGTGCCGGTGGCGGTACCCACCCGCTCCGTCCCGCGGAACGTCCGCCCACCGCGGCGGCGGACCGGGCGCCTGCCTCGGAAGCGCCCCGCCTCATCCCCGCCTACCCCGCCGCCGAACGCGCCGTACGCGCGCTCGCCGAAGCGGTGCGGTACGGGCAGTGGCGGCGGGAGGCGGCCGAGCCCGGAAGGGTGCCGGAGTACGAGGACATCGACGAGAAGGGGGCCGCGCGGCTGATCGGGGAGCTGCTGGAGCGCGGGGAGGGGCTCACGATCTCGGACGCGCAGACCTGCGAGCTGCTCGCGAAGTACGGCATCCGGGTGCGCCGCGCGCTCCCCGCGCCCACCCCCGACGACGCCGTGGAAGCCGCCCGCGCCCTGGGCTACCCGGTGGCCCTGAAGGCGACCGCCCCGCACCTGCGGCACCGCGCCGACCTGGGCGGCGTCCGCCTCGACCTGGCGGACGAGGAGCAACTGCGCCGGGCGTACGCGGAGTTGAGCGAGCTGTTCGGCAAGCCGGAGGAGCTGCGCCCGGTGGTACAGGGGATGGCACCCCGGGGCGTCGACACCGTCGTACGGACCGTGATCGACCCGGCGGCCGGAGCCGTGCTGTCCTTCGGTCTCGCCGGCGCGGCCTCCCAGCTGCTGGACGACACGGCGCACCGGCTGATCCCGGTCACCGACCGGGAGGCGACCTCCCTGGTGCGCGCGATCCGCACCGCGCCCCTGCTGTTCGGCTGGCGCGGCTCCACCCCCGTCGACACCCCCGCCCTGGAGGAACTGCTGCTGCGGGTCTCCCGCCTGGTCGACGACCACCCCGAAGTGGTCGCCGTCACCCTGGAGCCCGTCGTCGTGGCCCCGCACGGCGCGAACGTCCTCGGCGCCACCGTCCGCCTCGCGCCCCCGCCCGCCCGCGACGACCACGGCCCGCGCACCATGCCGGCCTACTGAGCGGCGCCCGATGGGGATCGCCGGGCACCGGCTCCCGAGGGCAGCTGGTGGGACCGGGAGGTGACCGGCTGGGACGCCGGGGCACCGTGGCTTGCCGCCGATCACGACCTCACGTACCACCACGCCCTGGAAGTGGTCTTCGTCGCACCCGCCCTGGAGTCCTGCCCGCTCGCCTTCCAGGATCCGGTCTTCCGCGCACCCACCGCCGACGAGGCCGAGCGCCTGGCCCGGAGCCTCAGGGAGCGGCCGCCCGTCCTGGTCGCGTTCGAGGCGGACGCCGGTGGATCCGAACCCGTGTCCTGTCTGATCGCCGCCGAGCGGGTGGAGATCAGACACGGGCAGGTCCCGAGGAACACCCGGCCACCGGACCCGCGGACGCCCGGTTCCGGCGCCCCTGACACGCCGGGAGCCCCCGCCGGCGGCCCGCCCCGTTGGCCCGGAGCGCCCCTGTCCACGGACTAGGATGGACGCCATGGCCAAGACCAGTACGACGACCCAGGGGCTGCGAGCGGCGATCGAGCGCAGCGGCTACTACCCGGCCCTCGTGGCCGAGGCGGTGGAGGCCGCCGTGGGCGGCGAGCCCATCCGGTCGTACCTGGTCCACCAGGAGACCACGTTCGACCAGAACGAGGTGCGCCGCCATGTGACCGTCCTGGTCCTCACCGGCCACCGCTTCATCGTCAGCCACACCGACGAGCAGGCCGCCGACGGCACCTCCCCGACGCCGTACGCCACCACCTCCACCGAGTCGGTGAAGCTCGGCCGGATCTCGTCCGTGGTGGTCAGCCGGGTGGTCGCCAACCCCGAGCAGTACACCCCGGGCACCCTGCCCCGCGAGGTCGTGCTGACCATCGGCTGGGGCGCGGTCAGCCGTATCGACCTGGAGCCCGCCGCCTGCGGCGACCCCAACTGCGACGCCGACCACGGCTACACGGGCAACTCCACGGCGGACGACCTCAGCCTGCGCGTCAGCGAGGCCGGGGACGGCCCCGAGACGGTGCGCGAGGCGCTCGCCTTCGCGCAGGCCCTCTCCGAGGCGACCGCGGACATCGACCGCTGATGTCCCAGCTCTCCGCCTGGGACCACCCGGAACCCCTCGCCCTGGCCACCGCCCCGCTGCCCGAGTACGGCACCGGCTCCCTCGCCGACCTGCTCCCCACGCTCGCCGCCGGCATGGGCGTCCCCGGCATGACCGCCGGGATCACCGAGCTGGCCCCGGTCGACCGCGCCTGCGTCTTCCTGGTCGACGGCCTCGGCTGGGAGCAGCTGCGCGCCCACCCGGACGAGGCGCCCTTCCTCAACTCGCTGCTCGGCAGCTCGCGCGGCGGCACCGGGCGGCCGCTCACCGCGGGCTACCCGGCGACCACCGCGGCCTCCCTCGCCTCCGTCGGCACCGGCCTGCCCCCCGGCGCGCACGGCCTGCCCGGCTACACGGTCCGCGACCCGGCCACCGGCGCGCTGATGAACCAGCTCCGCTGGCAGCCGTACACCGACCCGCGCCGCTGGCAGCCGTACCCCACCGTCTTCCAGCTGGCCCATGACGCCGGGGTGCATGCCGCACAGGTCTCCTCGCCCACGTTTCAGCACACCCCGCTCACCAAGGTCGCGCTCAGCGGCGGCAGCTTCCACGGCAGGCTGTCCGGCGAGGAGCGGATGGACCTCGCGGCCGCGCAACTGGCCGCCGGGGACCGCTCGCTGGTGTACACGTACTACGCCGAACTCGACGGCGCGGGCCACCGCTACGGCGTCGCCTCCGACACCTGGCGCGGCCAGCTGATGTACGTCGACCGGCTCGCCCAGCGCCTCGCCGAGCAACTGCCCCCGCGCAGCGCGCTCTACGTCACCGCCGACCACGGCATGATCGACGTGCCGTTCGACGAGGAGCACCGCTTCGACTTCGACACGGACTGGGAACTGAGCGCCGGGGTCGCCCTGCTCGGCGGCGAGGGCCGCGCCCGCCATGTGTACGCGGTGCCGGGCGCCGCCAACGACGTACTGACCTGCTGGCGCGAGGTGCTCGGCGAGCAGTTCTGGGTGGCCTCGTGCGACGAGGCGATCGAGGCCGGCTGGTTCGGGCCGCACGTGGACGAACGGGTGTACGCCCGGCTCGGCGATGTGATCGCGGCCGCGTCCGACGACGTCCTGATCATCGCCTCCGAGCGGGAGCCCAAGGAGTCCGCGCTGGTGGGCAACCACGGTTCGATGACTCCCGTGGAGCAGCTGGTCCCGCTGCTCGAAGTACGCTCCTGACCGCCACCCCGTCCGCTGTTCCGTCCTCTCCGCCGAAAGGTGCTCAACTCCTCATGCCCGAGCTGGTGTTCTTCTCCGGAACGATGGACTGCGGGAAGTCGACGCTGGCTCTGCAGATCGAGCACAACCGCTCCGCGCGCGGTC
>NZ_MUNF01000117.1 GCF_002154555.1 Streptomyces murinus | reverse complement strand
CGCCCTCCCAGACCTCCAGCGCCGCCTCCAGCGACAGCATGGAGAGGATGTCCGGCGTACCGACACGGCCGCGCACCGCGCCCGGCGCCGGATCATAGGACGGCTTCATCCCGAAGGGCTCGGCATGGGAGTTCCAGCCGGGCAGCGGGGAGTCGAAGCGGGGCTGGAGCTCGCGGCGGACGTACAGGAACGCCGGTGAACCGGGGCCACCGTTCAGGTACTTGTAGGTGCAGCCGACCGCGAGATCGACCCCGTGCGCGTCGAGCCCCACCGGCAGCGCGCCCGCGCTGTGGCACAGGTCCCACACCGCGAGCGCGCCCGCGGCATGGATCGCCGCGGTGAGCGAGGGCAGGTCGTGCAGCCGCCCGGTGCGGTAGTCGACATGGTTGAGCAGCACCGCCGCCGTACGGGGCCCGAGCGCGTCCGGCACCTCGGCGGGCGGCACCGCGCGCAGGGTGTGGCCGGTCAGGCGGGCCGCCGACTCGGCGATATAGCCGTCCGTGGGGAACGTGCCGGCGTCCACCAGGATCTCGGTGCGGTCCTCGCCCGCCATCCGTGCCGCGGCCACGACCGCCTTGAACACATTGACGCTGGTGGAGTCGCCGACCACGACCTGCCCCGGCGCCGCCCCGATCAGCGGAGCGATCCGGTCGCCGATCCGCTCGGGCGCGGTCCACCAGCCGCTCTCCTGCCAGGAGCGGATCCGCAGCTCGCCCCACTCGCGGCGCACGACGTCCGCGATCCGGTCCGGGACATGCGCGGGCAGCGCGCCCAGCGAGTTGCCGTCGAGGTAGACGACGTCGTCGAGGAGGAAGCGGGACCGCACCGGTGCCAGCGCGTCCGCCGCGTCCAGTTCCTTCGCCTGCAAGGTGAGTTCAGACATAGGACCGGGCCGTCCACAGCTCGGGGAACACGTTCTTGCGGGCGCGCTTCTCCAGCCAGGCCACCCCGGCGGAGCCGCCGGTGCCGGTCTTGGAGCCCATCGCGCGGCGGGTGGCGACCAGATGGTCGTTGCGCCAGCGCCACACCAGCTCGGCCACGTCGGTCAACGCCTCGCCGAGACGGACGAGTTCGCCGTCCTGGTCGCCGGAGTAGATCTCCGTCCAGACCTGTTCGACGGCGGGGACGGGCTCATGGCGCTGGGCGACGTCGCGGTCCAGGACCTCGGCCGGGATCGCGTGGCCCCGGCGGGCCAGCAGCCGCAGCACCTCGTCGTAGAGGCTGGGCTCGTGCAGCGCCTTCTCCAGTTCCGCGTGCGCGCGGTGGGCGCCGCGGTGCGGGACGAGCATGGACGCGGACTTCTCGCCGAGCAGGAACTCCAGCCGCCGGTACATCGCCGACTGGAAGCCGGAGCCCTCGCCGAGGGCGGCGCGGTAGGAGTTGAACTGGGCGGGGGTGAGACCGGCGAGCGGGGTCCAGGAGGCGTTCAGGGCCTCCAGCTCGCGCACGGAACGCTTCAGCGCGGCGATCGCCGTGGGGACGTCGTCCGAGCGCAGCGCCTTCGCGGCGGTCTCCCACTCGTGCACGAGCACCGTGAACCACAGCTCCATCACCTGGGTGGTGACCA
This sequence comes from Streptomyces murinus, assembly GCF_002154555.1. Lineage (GTDB taxonomy): Bacteria > Actinomycetota > Actinomycetes > Streptomycetales > Streptomycetaceae > Streptomyces > Streptomyces murinus. The sequence continues at coordinate 6,411 of NZ_MUNF01000117.1, read as the reverse complement.
GGAAGACCATCTCGCCGGGGTCGTCGGAGAGGGTGTGCTGGAGGTGGGTGAGCAGGTCCGCGCGGACGTAGTCCTCGTACGGCGTCGTGCCCGCGAAGTCGAGATGCGGGGTCTCGGGCTCAGCGGCCTCGTGGGGGTGAGCCTGTTGGGACATCGCTGTCTCCTGTTGTTGCTACGGGTAGCGGTCCGCCCCTGCCGATGCCGGCACGGGGGCCCCGGTCCCCACTCGCATCCTCCGCAATCACCCCGGGTACGGCAAGGCCCGCCTGTTGCCAGACGGGCCACACAGGTGACACACCGTGTCTCAGCCGAGGGTCGAGGCCGCGGTCGGCGAGGAGTCCTTCAGGAACTGGGCGCAGCGCTCGTACTCCTCCTGCTCGCCGATGGCCTGGGCGGCGCGGGCGAGGGCGTGCAGGGCGCGCAGGAAGCCGCGGTTGGGCTCGTGCTCCCAGGGAACCGGGCCGTGGCCCTTCCAGCCGCTGCGGCGCAGGGAGTCGAGGCCGCGGTGGTAGCCCGTACGGGCGTAGGCGTACGACTCCACGACGGAGCCGCGCTCGAAGGCGTCGTCGGCGAGCTGCGCCCACGCGAGGGAGGAGGTGGGGTGCTGCGCGGCGACGTCCGCCGGCGCGGTGCCCTGGGCCAGCTGCTCACGGGGTTCCGGGTCATCGGGGAGGTGGGTCGGGGGCGGCCCGCCGAGCAGGTTCTCGTGAATGGTCATGGGTTCAGTCTCGCGTACCGGCGTCCGCGTCCGGGAGAACCCCTGGGGGACGGCGGCGAAAACCCCTGAGGGACGGCTACGGACCGGCCCGCTCCCCCTCCAGCGGCGGCGCCGTCAGCGAGCAGTGTGTATGCCGCTCCGGATGCTGGCATCCCGCTGTCGGACGCCCGGTGACCAGGAAGAACGCGAGGACCGAGCCCAGTACCAGGACGCCCGCGCAGATCGGCATGGCCCGGTCGAAGGAGGCGTCGAAGGCCGACGCGGAGCGGTACGCGTCCGGCCCCATCCCGGCCAGCAGCGGCAGCGCCGCCACCGCCACCAGGCCCGCCGCCCGGGCCGCCGCGTTGTTGATGCCGCTGGCGACGCCCGCGCGGGCGGTGTCGACGGAGGCGAGGACCGTGGCGGTGAGGGGGGCGACGAGGGTGACCATGCCGGCGCCCATGACCAGCAGCGCGGGGAGCACGTCGGTCAGATAGTTCGCCCCCGGCCCGACGCGCAGCATCAGCAGCATCGCGACCGCGCACAGCAGCGGCCCGACGGTGAGCGGCAGCCGCGGGCCCGTGCGGTCGGACAGCGCGCCCGAGGCGGAGGAGAACAGCAGCATCAGGATGGTGGTCGGCAGCAGCGCCGTCCCCGCGACCAGCGGCGACCAGCCGACCGCCACCTGCAACTGGAGCGCGGTGAGGAAGAAGAAGCCGCCGAAGGCCGCGTACACGCACAGCGTGACCAGGTTGACCGCGGTGAACTGCCGTGAGGCGAAGACGTCCGGCGGCAGCATGGGGTCGGGCCGGTGCCGCTCCACGTACACGAACGCGGCCGCCGCGGCGAGGCCCAGCACCGCGCTCACCACCACCGCCGCCGTACCCCCCTGCGCCTCGATGAGCGCGTACGTCAGCAGCGCCAGCGACAGCGCGCCAAGCACCGCGCCGAGGACGTCGAAACGGCCGTGCGCGTTCTCGTCGGCCGACTCCGGGACATGGCGCAGGGCCACCGGCGCGCAGAGCAGGGCGAGCGGCACATTGAGCAGGAACACCCAGCGCCAGCCGGGCCCGGAAACCAGCCAGCCGCCCAGGAAGGGGCCGACCGCCGCGCCGATCCCGCCGAACCCGGACCACAGGCCGACGGCCCGGCTGCGGTCGTCGGGATGGAAGGACGCCTGGATCAGCGCGAGCGAGCCGGGGGTGAGCAGCGCCCCGCCGACGCCCTGGAGGGCGCGCGCCGCGATCAGCAGCACGGAGTTCGGCGCGATGCCGCACAGCAGGGAGGCGGCGGCGAACCAGACCACCCCGAGCACGAAGATCCGCCGGCGGCCGTAGCGGTCGCCGAGGGAGCCGCCGAGCAGGATCAGCCCGGCCAGCGTGACCATGTACGCGTTCACGGTCCATTGCAGGGCGCCGAGGCTCGCGTTCAGATCGCGGCCGATGCGGGGCAGCGCCACATTGACGACGGTCGAGTCCAGCATGGCCATGCTGGAGCCGAGCACCGTGGTGAGCAGGATCCATCTGCCCCGGGACGAGCCGAGCCGGACTTCGGGCATGCCCCACATATACAGCGATACGGCGGACCCGGCGGCTCGAAAAGCCGCCAAGTCCACCGTGGACGCCGTGAGCGCCGTGGACGCCGTGACCGGCGCCCGAGCGCTTACTTGATCTTGTTGCCCGCGGAGCGCAGGTGCTGCGTGGCCTCCACGACGCGCGCGGCCATGCCCGCCTCGGCCAGCTTGCCCCAGGTGCGCGGGTCGTAGGACTTCTTGTCGCCGACCTCGCCGTCGACCTTCAGGACGCCGTCGTAGTGGGCGAACATGTGGCCGGCGACGGGACGGGTGAAGGCGTACTGGGTGTCGGTGTCCAGGTTCATCTTCACCACGCCGTTCTCAAGCGCGGTGCGGATCTCCTCCTCGCTGGAGCCGGAGCCGCCGTGGAAGACGAAGTCGAACGGGGACTCCTTGCCGAACCGCGCGGCCACACCCTCGTTGAGCTCCTTCAGCAGCTCCGGGCGGAGCACGACGTTGCCCGGCTTGTACACGCCGTGCACATTGCCGAAGGACGCGGCCAGCAGATAGCGGCCCTTCTCGCCGAGGCCGAGCGCCTCCGCCGTACGGATCGCGTCGTCGACCGTGGTGTACAGGGAGTCGTTGATCTCGTGCGAGACGCCGTCCTCCTCACCACCGGTCGGGGTGATCTCCACCTCCAGGATGATCCGGGCGGCGCGGGCCTGCTCCAGCAGCTCCTGCGCGATCTCCAGGTTGTCACCGAGGGTCTCGGCGGAGCCGTCCCACATGTGCGACTGGAACAGCGGGGTGAGACCGGCGTCGACGCGCTTCTTGGACAGGGCGATCAGCGGACGGACGTACCCGTCGAGCTTGTCCTTCGGGCAGTGGTCGGTGTGCAGCGCGATGTTGACCGGGTACTTCTCCGCGACGATGTGCGCGAACTCGGCGAGCGCGACCGCGCCGGTCACCATGTCCTTGCTGTACTGGCCGCCGAGGAACTCGGCGCCACCGGTCGAGATCTGGACGATGCCGTCGCTCTCCGCCTCCGCGAAGCCGCGCAGCGCGGCGTGCAGGGTCTGGCTGGAGGTGACGTTGATGGCCGGGTAGGCGAACTTGCCTGCCTTCGCCCGGTCGAGCATCTCGGCGTAGACCTCGGGGGTTGCGATGGGCATCTGTCCGCTCCTTGTGTTGCGGGTGGGTTCTGCGTACGGCCCTGACCCAGGGCCTCTCTTCCGGATCTTGTCGGGATCGCGGGGTCTGGCACGCACATCTGCGGCGTTGTCGTCAATCGCCGACGCTCCGCGTCGACTCCCTCCTCCGCCTTGCAGCTGCACGCACCAGACCCCGCTCAGGTCAGCCGAGAGGGGCCGTTGCCCGCGGCCGACCTGATCCGAAAGAAAGGCCCTAGACCTGGTGGGTGACGTCGTCGTCGGTCCCCCATCCTTCCAGACGGGGGGTGACGCACGTCGCCCCCCAAGTCCAGGTCAAAGGGGCGTGTCAGTCCAGACCCAGTTCATCCTTCGAGAAGGCGAAACGGTACGGCACCCCCGCGCCGGCCTCGATCTTCTCGGCGGCGCCGGTCGCCCGGTCCACGATGGTCGCGACGGCGACGACCTCGGCACCGGCCTCGCGCACCGCCTCCACGGCGGTCAGCGGGGAACCGCCGGTGGTGGAGGTGTCCTCGACCACCACGACCCGGCGGCCCCTGATCTCCGGGCCCTCGACCCTGCGCTGCATCCCGTGCGCCTTGGCGGCCTTGCGGACCACGAAGGCGTCCAGCCGGCGCCCGCGCGCGGCGGCCGCGTGCAGCATGGCGGCCGCGACCGGGTCGGCGCCCATGGTGAGCCCGCCCACCGCGTCGAACTCCAGGTCCTCGGTGAGGTCCAGCAGCACCTGGCCGACCAGCGGGGCGGCCTCGCCGTCCAGGGTCACGCGGCGCAGATCGACGTAGTAGTCGGCCTCCAGACCCGAGGAGAGGGTCACCTTGCCGTGCACCACGGCCTTGTCCTTGATCTGCTGAAGCAGCTCAGCGCGTACGTCGCTCATGCGGCCAGCTTAAAGGCGCCGCCAGCTCCAGGTGGTGGTCGCCTCCAGCGGCTCCAGGGGCGTGACCAGGCGCGGGCAGGTGTTCAGCCCGTTGGGCGGCCCGGTCTGGGGCTCCACGCAGACGGCCTCGTCCTGCTCGTCGTAGACCACCGCCCACTCCTCGCGGCTCGCCACCTTCAGCTCCAGCAGGCCCGGCCAGGTGAGCGTGACGTCGACGCCGCCGGGCATCCCGAAGCAGTCGTCCCAGGGGCCCGGCTTCGGGTCGATCCGGTTGCCGGTGGGCAGATGGTCGGCGCCGCGCTCCTCCTGCCAGCCGGGCGTGAAGTCCAGGGCTACGTCCACACCGTCGAGGGTGCGGTGGAACCAGGGGTGCCAGCCGATCTGCGCCGGGAAGGAGTCGTCGTACGTCTCCACGGCCATCGTCAGCGTCAGGCTGTCCTCGGCGAGCGCGACGATCTGGGTGACGCGGCCGGAGTGCGGCCAGGGGGCGGTCAGCTCGTGTGTGATCACCGCCTCGTGCCCGGTGACGCGCGCGGTGCGCCAGGCGCCGTCGCGGGCCGTGCCGTGGATGGCGTGCGGCGGGGAGTTCAGGGGCAGCTGGCGGACGATGCCGCCGTCCAGGAACCGGCCGTCGCGGATGCGGCCGGCCCAGGGGACCATCGGGAAGCAGCCGAAGCGGTCGCCCTGCCGCAGCAGTTGGGTGCCGCCGATCCTCAGTCCACCGATGCGGCCGCCGTTCCCGGGCCGCACGATCACCTCCGCGTCGCCCGCGGTCAGCGTGATGTCTTCGTTACTCACGGGACGACAGTACTGGGGTGGTGCGGTCGGATGTACGGCTTCGGTGCGCCGGTGGCTGATCGCGCCCGTGCGGCGGAGCCGCGAATCGGACCCGGCTCCGCGCCCCCTCTCGGGGCGTGCGGTCAGCGGCGTCTGCGCAGTGCCCGCCCCACCACGATCGCCGACGCCACCGCCAACGCCGCTGCCGGGGCGGCCCACTTGAGCGCCTGGTTCGCCGAAACGGTCTGCGGGGCGGGTACCGGGGCATAGCGGCCGCGCGGCGGGGCGTGGTCGACCTCCTCCGCGCTGCGGCCGATCATCGTGCGGCGGGCGTGGGCCGCCTCGGCGGGCGGTACGCCGGTGTCGGTGAAGTCGTCCGCGGGGCTCTCCACGCCCTCGGCCGGCTCGCGCGCGCCCTCCTCGGCGCGCGCGTCGTCCGGCTCGGGTTCGAGCGAGGATGGCGGAATCTCGGTGTCGAAAACGGACGCGCGCCCGGCCTCCGGCGCCTCCTCCGCCCCCGTCCCCGGCTCCTCCGCGCGCTCCCCGAGCGCTTCCAGGAACCGGGTCAGCAGCCGGGCCGCGGCCGCGGCGACCGTGTCCGCGGGAAGCTCCGTGATCCGTCCCGAGGCGTCCGCGCCGCCCTCGGCCGTGACCGTCGTACCGCCCTCGGCGTCCGCGAGGCGCAGGGTGAGGGCGAGCTTGACCGCGCCGCCGCCGCGGGCCTCGGTGGCGTCGCCCTCGACGGTGTACGTGCCGTCCTCCCGGGCGAGCACCCGCGCGGTGCCGCGATAGGTGACGGAGTGTCCGCCGACGCGCAGTTTGAGGCGCCCGGCGACGGGTGGGGCGCCGGCGTCCTGCTGGAGCCCGGGGACGGCCCGGGCGACGCGCGCGGGGTCGGCGAGTGCCGTGGCGAGGCGGTCGGCCGGGACCGGGACGAAGACCTGGTGCTCCATGTCGGCTGAGCCTACCCAGGAGCGGGCGGATCGTACCCTCGCCGAAGGGGGCACCTGCTCAGTACCGCGGATGGATCAGGGTGGAGGCGGGCAGCCCCCCGATCCGGATCCGCTCGGCCGCCCGCCGGTCCGCCGCGAGGGCGGCCGGGGTGAGGGTGGCGACGGGGACCGTCGCATCGAGGCGCAGGGGTGGGGACGCGCGGCCCGCGGCGGCGAGCAGGAAGCCCCAGTCGTGCGGGGCCTCGGGCGCGCCCGCCGAGCGGTCGGGGCCCGCCCGGAAGCCGGGGTCGTGGCCGAGGACGCGGTAGGGGGTGGCGGCGAGCCCGGCCGCGCGCAGGGTCGCGGCGACCGTCCAGAAGACACGGGGGCGGGTGGTGACGGACCCGGCGTGCACGACGAGACGGCCGCCGGGCGCGAGCACCCGG
>NZ_MUNF01000116.1 GCF_002154555.1 Streptomyces murinus | reverse complement strand
ACGCCGACGTGCACATTGGGGGTGAGCCAGACGGAGTCGCCGGGCGCGAGGGTGCCGTGCGTCACGCCGTCCAGGCGGCGTACGACGGTGTCGGCGGTGTGCGGCGCGCTCTCCAGGACGGGTCCCACGACCGCGTGCGAGCCGTCGCCCGCGAGGCCGTAGGTGCCGGGGCGCAGCGAGGCCAGGTCCCGGGTGAGCGTGATCTGGCCGGCCGCGGTGCCGTGCACGGTGAGCCGGGGCTCGGTGGGCAGCGGCCGGCCGCCGGTCGCCTTCAGCGCGACATCACTGGCGAGCCGCCCGGCGGCCACGGAGGCCAGACCGGCGGCCACGACGGCGGTGACCGCGGCGGCGGTCGCTTTGAGGGGGCGCACGGCACCAGTGTCATGGGGGGTGCGGCGCCCGGCCAGCGGAGAGGCGGGGTGGAGTGAAGGAGGGAGATATCGGTATGAAAGGCGCAGAGCCGACGTCAGGTCGCGGATCGAGGAGCTGATCGGGGAGCTGATCGAGGAGTCGATCGGGAAGCTGCGGGACACGGGTCACCTCCGTTGGCCGTATCCCTTCAGGCGTTCCCCGACTTCGGCGAGTTGTGCCTCCGTCAGCAGAGACGGGGTCAGGCCCGGGACCGAGGAGGCGGTCAGCCAGAGGCGGCACATCCACTCCAGCTGGGCCGTGCGGTCGTACGCCTGGTCGAGGGTGGCGCCGTACGTGAGGGTGCCGTGGTTCCGCAGCAGGCACCCGGAGCGGTCGGCGAGGGCCCGGAGCATGTGCTCGGCCAGTTCGTCGGTGCCGTAGGCGGCGTACGGCGCGACGCGCACCGGTCCGCCGAGGGCGGCGGCCATGTAGTGGACCAGTGGCAGCTCGGTCACCAGCGTGGAGACCGCGGTGGCGTGCACGGCGTGGGTGTGGACGATCGCCCGGGCGTCGGTGGTGCGGTAGACGGCGAGATGCATGGGCAGCTCACTGGTCGGCACCAGCGTCCCGAGCACCTGACGGCCGGTGAGGTCCACGCCGGTGATGTCGTCCGGGGTGAGCCGGTCGTAGGGCACACCCGACGGGGTGACCAGCACCACGTCCCCGACGCGCGCGGAGACATTGCCGGAGGTGCCGACGACCAGTCCGTCGGCGACGCTCCGCCGCGCCGTCGCCACCACCGCCGCCCAGGACCGAGCCACTTCCTCGCGCACTTCTCCGCCCGTCTCCCGCAGCTTGGAGGTCATGCCCGCGATCCTGCCAGCCGCTTGTACACCCGGCGGCCGGTCGCCGCACTTCTGTCCGAACTCCCGCACCACCAAAAGGGTGCATATCGGGCCAAACGCTAAAAATCTCCACCGATTCGATGATCGCCCGCCCTTGAATGAGCCCTCCTTGCCCTCCTTGCCCTCCGGGCGACCTGGTCGTCCGTCACCCCCGGGGAGCCGGCCCATGGCCCGTGACCGCACCCACCTCCGCCGCCGCGCCGGTGCCCTCGCGGCGACCACGGCGGCCCTCGCCCTCACCTGCGCCGCCACCGCCGCGGCCGGCCCCCCGGACCGGATCGCGAGCCGGCCCAAGGGGCACGACGTGTCGTCCCACCAGAAGAAGGTGGACTGGCCGGCCGCGCAGGCCCGCGGGGCGCACTTCACCTACGTCAAGGCGACCGAGTCCACGAGCTACCGCAACCCCTACTTCCGCCGGCAGTACGACGGCGCCCGCGACGCGGGACTGATCCGCGGCGCCTACCACTTCGCGCTGCCGGACGAGTCCTCCGGCGCCGCGCAGGCCCGCTACTTCGTGGCGCACGGCGGGGGCTGGCGGGCCGACGGCTGGACGCTGCCGCCCGCGCTGGACATCGAGTACAACCCGTACAGCGCGAAGCACCCCTGCTACCGGCTGGGCTGGAAGCGCATGACGTCGTGGATCTGGTCGTTCAGCGACGAGATGGCGCGCGAGACCGGCCGCCGTCCCGTGATCTACACCACGGCCCAGTGGTGGAAGCAGTGCACCGGCGACAGCCATGCCTTCGCCTCCCGCCACCCCCTGTGGGTCGCCCGCCACGGCACCTCGGAGCCGGGCAGGCTGCCCGGCGGCTGGCAGTACTGGACCTTCTGGCAGTACGCCACCGCGGGCCGGCTGCCGGGTGACCAGAATCTCTTCAACGGCACCTCCAGCAGGCTGCGGACCTTCGCCGCGGGCTGGTGACCCAAGGGGCGTATGGGCACGTCCGGTTCGGGAAGCGGAAGCGGAGGCTCACACCCCCGATGCAGACACCCCTGTGCCCGCCTCAGTTCATCTTCCGTTCACCCAGGTTGCCTACGTTCATCCGGACAACGACCTCGAATGATTGTCTGGGTAAATGGAAAGCTTCTCGCTGATCCTCGCGATTGTGGTGGTTACCGCACTCGCGTTTGATTTCACGAACGGTTTCCACGACACCGCGAACGCGATGGCCACCACCATCTCCACCGGCGCGATGAAGCCGAAGCTCGCGGTAGCCATGTCCGCCACCCTCAACCTGGTGGGCGCCTTCCTCTCCGTGGAGGTCGCCAACACGATCTCCAAGGGACTCGTCGACGAGAGCGGCATCCGCCCCGAGGTCATCTTCGCCGCCCTGGTCGGCGCGATCCTCTGGAACCTGCTGACCTGGCTGGTGGGCCTGCCCTCCAGTTCCTCGCACGCCCTGATGGGCGGTCTGATCGGCGCCGCCGTCGCCTCCGCCGGCTTCGGCGCCGTGCACGGCGGTGTCCTGGTCACCAAGGTGCTGCTGCCCGCGGTCGCCGCGCCGGTCGTGGCGGGTGTCGCCGCCCTGGTGGCCACCCGGCTCTCCTACCAGGCCGGCACCAAGACCGAGGGCGAGGCCACCCGCAAGGGCTTCCGCGTCGGCCAGGTCGCCTCCGCCGCGCTGGTCTCCCTCGCGCACGGCACCAACGACGCGCAGAAGACGATGGGCGTCATCACCCTCGCGCTGATCGCGGGCGGCGCCATCGCCCCCGGCTCCAACCCTCCCACCTGGGTGATCCTCTCCGCGGGCCTGGCCATCGCGCTCGGCACCTACATCGGCGGCTGGCGCATCATCCGCACCATGGGCACCGGCCTGACCGATCTGGAGCCCCGTCAGGGCTTCGCCGCGCAGACCAGCGCCGCGACCGCCATCCTGGCCTCCTCCCACCTCGGCTTCTCCCTCTCCACCACGCACGTCGTCTCCGGCGCGGTGATGGGTTCGGGCCTCGGCCGCAAGGGCGGCGTGGTCCGCTGGTCCACCGCGACCCGGATGACCGTCGCCTGGGTGCTCACCCTGCCGGCCGCCGCGCTGGTCGGCGCGGGCGCCGAGGCCGTCACCGAACTCGGTGACTGGGGCACCGCCGCGGTCGCCGTCTTCCTGATCGCCGCGAGCGCCTGGATCTACAAGCTGTCCCGGCGCGAGGTCATCGACCACACCAATGTGGTCGCCGACCCGGCCACGGAGCCCTCCGGCGTGGTGACCACCGCCATCGCCGCGGTGAGCCCCCCGCCCGCGGGCGCGATCACCGAGGACCTGACAGCCACCATCCCGGCCCCCGCGCAGGTTCCGGCCGCCGAGACGCCGGCCCCCGCCACCACGGCCCCGCCGGCCGCCACCGTCTGACCCCGAGCCCGTTCACCAAGGAAGCATCCCCATGAAGATCGACTGGGCGTCCATCGGCTCCGTCTTCGGCGTCAGCCTCGCGTTCACCGTGGGCCTGGTGGTCCTGTTCACCCTCGGCATCAACGGCCTCGCCCGGCGCGAGAAGGCCGCGGCCGAGGGCGGCACCGCCACGCTCGCCGTCACCGGCGCCTACGTCTGCTTCGCGGCCTGCGCGGCGGCGGTGGCGTACGGCATCCTCCTGATCGTCTCCAAGTCCTGAGCCCGGGGCCCAGGTCCCGGCAGTTCCCGAAGGCTCCCCTGCGCCACCCGCGGCAGGGGAGCCTCTCGTGTGCCCGGCCACCCCTCGTGGTGTGGGAATCTGCACACTCCCGCAGGTCAACGGCAAGTTGACGGCCGTTCCGGGGGCGTGGTGGACTGCCCACGCCATCTACGGCAGCAGAAGAGGAAGCCGGTGCGAATCCGGCGCGGTCCCGCCACTGTCACCGGGGAAGAACCCCCGGGTAGCCAGGAACTCTCGCCGCCGGATCACGTCGAACCAGGGCGCGGACACCCTGAGTGAGGACACATCGCCATGCTCGGCTGCCGAAGGACCAGTACCAGGACCACTGTCGCGGTGACCACGGCCGACTGAGCCGATGGCCGCCGATCGCAGTTACGCGTACGGCGCCGCCGCCGGACTTCTCGGCGACCTCCTCCTCGGCGATCCCCGCCGCAGGCATCCGGTCGCCGCGTTCGGGCGCGCGGCCGCCGCTGTTGAGGGCGCGTTGTGGCACGACCACCGCGGCTGGGGCGCCCTGCACACCACCGTGTGCGCCGGTGGCGCCGTCGCGCTCGGCGCGCTGGCCGCCCGTGTCGTACGCCCCTGCCCCGCCGCCTCCGTCGCCCTGACCGCCGCGGCCGCCTGGGCCGTCGTCGGCGGCACCTCCCTCGCCCGCGAGGCGCAGGCCATTGGGACCGCCCTGACGGCCGGGGACATCGAGGCGGCCCGCGCCCGGCTGCCGCATCTGTGCGGCCGGGACCCGCAGGCACTGGACGCCGACGGGATCGCGCGGGCCGTGGTCGAGTCGGTCGCCGAGAACACCTCCGACGCGGTCGTGGGCGCCCTGGTGTGGGGCGCGGCCGCCGGAGTGCCGGGACTGCTGGGCTTCCGGGCCGTCAACACCCTGGACGCCATGGTGGGTCACAAGTCCCCCAGGCACCGCCGCTTTGGCTGGGCGTCCGCGCGCCTGGACGACGTGGCCGGCTGGCCGGGTGCCCGGCTGACCGCCGTCCTCGCCGCCGCGGCCGGACCCGATCCGCGCGGCGCCGTACGGGCGTGGCGCGCCGACGCCCGCCGCCATCCGAGCCCCAACGCCGGCCCCGTGGAGGCCTCCTTCGCGGGCGCCCTCGGCGTACGCCTGGGCGGCACCCTCTCCTACGGCGGCCGCGTCGAGCACCGCCCCGTGCTGAACGGCGCCACCGGACGGGCCGTACAGGTCCCCGACATCGGACGGGCCGTACGGCTCTCACGGCGCGTCGGCCTGCTCGCGCTCGGCACCACGGTCGCCGCGCGCCTCCTCGTCAACGGACTGAAGGGACGCGGGAAATGAACGGTGGTCTCCTCGTCGCCGGCACCACCTCCGACGCCGGCAAGAGCGTCGTGACGGCCGGGATCTGCCGGTGGCTGGTGCGCCAGGGCGTGAAGGTCGCGCCGTTCAAGGCGCAGAACATGTCCCTCAACTCCTTCGTCACCCGGGAGGGCGCCGAGATCGGGCGGGCCCAGGCCATGCAGGCCCAGGCGTGCCGGATCGAGCCGACCGCGCTGATGAACCCCGTGCTGCTCAAGCCGGGCGGCGAGCAGAGCAGCCAGGTGGTGCTGCTGGGCAAGCCGGTGGGCGAGATGAGCGCGCGCGGCTACCACGGCGGGCGCCAACAGCGGCTGCTCGGCACGGTCCTGGACTGCCTGACCGAGCTGCGCGGCCAGTACGACGCGGTGATCTGCGAGGGCGCGGGCAGCCCGGCCGAGATCAATCTGCGCCGCACCGACATCGTCAACATGGGGATCGCCCGCGGCGCCCGGCTGCCCGTGCTCGTCGTCGGCGACATCGACCGCGGCGGCGTCTTCGCCTCCTTCTTCGGCACCCTCGCTCTGCTCTCGCCCGAGGACCAGGAGCTGGTCGCCGGGTTCCTGGTGAACAAGTTCCGCGGCGATGTCTCGCTGCTGGAACCGGGCTTGGACATGCTCAAGGGCCTCACCGGGCGGCCGGCGTACGGCGTGCTGCCGTTCCGGCACGGCCTCGGGATCGACGAGGAGGACGGCCTGCGTGTCTCCCTGCGGGGCGCGGTGCGGGAGTCGGCCGTCGCTCCCCCGCGCGGCGCGGACGTGCTGCGCGTCGCCGTGTGCGCGATCCCGCTGATGTCCAACTTCACCGACGTGGACGCGCTCGCCGCCGAACCCGGCGTCGTGGTGCGGTTCGTGGACCGCCCGGAGGAGCTGGCCGACGCCGACCTGGTCGTCGTCCCCGGCACCCGGGGCACCGTCCGGGCGCTGAGGTGGCTGCGCGAACGCGGCCTCGCCGACGCGCTCGCCCGACGGGCCGCCGAACACCGGCCCGTGCTCGGCGTCTGCGGCGGCTTCCAGATCCTCGGCGAGCACATCGAGGACGACGTGGAGTCACGGGCCGGCGCTGTCCCCGGACTCGGACTGCTGCCCGTACGGGTGCGGTTCGCCCGCGAGAAGACCCTCACCCGCCCCACCGGCCGGGCCCTCGGCGAGCCGGTCGAGGGGTACGAGATCCACCACGGCGTCGCCGAAGTCACCGGCGGCGAAGCCTTCCTTGACGGCTGCCGGGTCGGCCAGACCTGGGGCACCCACTGGCACGGCTCACTGGAGTCGGACGGCTTCCGGCGGGCCTTTCTGCGCGAGGTGGCCGCCGCCGCGGGCCGCCGCTTCGTGCCCGCGCCGGACACCTCCTTCGCCGCGCTGCGCGAGGAGCAGCTCGACCGGCTCGGCGATCTGATCGAACAGCACGCGGACACGGACGCGCTGTGGCGGCTCATCGAGTCCGGCGCGCCGCAAGGACTGCCCTTCATCCCACCGGGAGCGCCCGCATGAGCACAGTGTTGTTGTTGTCCACCGCCGACACCGATCTGCTGGCGGCACGGGCCTGTGGCGCCGGTTATCTGATCGGCAACCCCACCCGGGTCGACGTCGCCGAGGAGCTGCCGCGGCTGCTGGCGGGCGCGGACCTCGCCGTCGTACGGCTGCTCGGCGGCAAGCGCGCCTGGGAGGACGGGCTGGCCGCGCTGAAGGCGTCCGGGGTGCCCGCGGTGCTGCTGGGCGGCGAGGCGGTGCCGGACGCGGAGCTGATGGCCGACTCGACCGTGCCCGCCGGAGTGGTGGCCGAGGCGCTGCGCTATCTGGTCGAGGGCGGCCCGGACAATCTGCGCGAGCTGTCCCGGTTCCTGTCCGACACCGTGCTGCTGACCGGCGAGGGCTTCGAGGAGCCGCGCCGGATGCCGGAGTTCGGGGTGCACGGCGGGTACGAGGTACAGGACGGCCGCCCGACCGTGGGCGTGCTCTTCTACCGGGCCCATGAACTCAGCGGCAACACCGCCTTCGTGGACACCCTGTGCACGGCGATCGAGGCGCAGGGCGCCAACGCCCTTCCGGTGTACTGCGGTTCGCTGCGCGGCGCGGACGCCGGGCTGTACGAGCTGCTGGGCCGGGCCGACGCACTGGTGGCCACCGTGCTCGCGGCGGGCGGCACGCATGCCTCGGAGGCGTCGGCGGGCGGCGACGAGGAGGCCTGGGACATCGGCGCGCTGGCCGACCTCGACATCCCGGTGCTGCAAGGTCTTTGCCTCACCTCCTCGCACACCGCCTGGGACGAGTCGGACGCCGCGCTCTCCCCCATGGACGCGGCGATGCAGGTCGCCATCCCGGAGTTCGACGGCCGGCTGATCACCGTGCCGTTCTCCTTCAAGGAGCAGGGCCCCGACGAGGTCCCGGTGTACGTCGCCGACCCCGAGCGGGCCGCCCGGGTGGCCGGGATCGCGGTGCGGCACGCCCGGCTCGGATACAAGCCGAACGCCGAGAAGCGTGTCGCGCTGGTCTTCACCGCCTACCCGACCAAGCACTCCCGGGTCGGCAACGCGGTCGGCCTGGACACGCCCGCCTCCGCCGTCCGGGTCCTGGACGCGCTCCGGGACGCCGGGTACTCCCTCAGCGAATACCCCGCCGAGGGCGACGAGTTGATCCACCGGCTGATCGAGGCCGGCGGCCACGACGTGGAGTGGCTGACCGAGGAGCAGCTGGCCGCCGCGCCCGCACGGGTGCCGCTGGCCGACTACCGGGCGTGGTTCGAGAAACTGGACCCGGAGCTGCGCGACGCGATGACCGAGGCGTGGGGCGAGCCGCCGGGCAACCTCTACGTGGACGGCGACGACATCGTGCTCGCCTCCCTCCAGTTCGGCAACGTGGTGGTGATGATCCAGCCGCCGCGCGGCTTCGGCGAGAACCCGATCGCGATCTACCACGACCCCGACATGCCGCCCTCCCACCACTACATGGCGGCCTACCGCTGGCTGGACCACAGCTTCGGCGCGGACGCCGTCGTGCACATGGGCAAGCACGGCACCATGGAGTGGCTGCCGGGCAAGGGCCTCGGCCTCTCCCGCGGCTGCGCGCCGGACGCGGTGCTCGGCGAACTCCCGCTGATCTACCCGTTCATCGTCAACGACCCCGGCGAGGGCACCCAGGCCAAGCGGCGCGGGCACGCCACGGTCGTGGACCACCTGGTGCCGCCGATGGCCCGCGCCGACACCTATGGCGACCTCGCCAAGCTGGAACAGCTGCTGGACGAGTACGCGCTCGTCTCCGACCTCGACCCGACGAAGGCGCCGGCCGTCCGCGCCCAGATCTGGACCCTGGTCAAGGCCGCCGAGCTGCACCACGACCTGCATGTGGACGAGCAGCCGGACGACGCCGCCTTTGACGAGTTCGTGATGCACATCGACGGCTATCTGTGCGAGATCAAGGACGTGCAGATCCGCGACGGTCTGCACATCCTGGGCGGCGGTCCGGTCGGCGAGCCCCGCGTCAACCTCGTCCTCGCCGTGCTGCGCGCCTCCCAGGTGTGGGGCGGGCAGGCGAACGCGCTGCCGGGCCTGCGGGCCGCCCTCGCCGAGCATTTCGGGCTGGTGGAGAAGGAGTTGCTGGCCGAGCCGGGCGCGCCGGTGAAGGTGCCCGTGGAGCTCACGGACCTGGTGGCGGGACCGGCACGGACGGCCGCCGACACGATCGATCTGCTGGAGCAGCTGTGCCGGCGGATCGCGGAGGGCATGGAGGCGCGGGACTGGGCGCGCGAGGCCGTACGGGAGGTCGTGCGCGAGGTGCTCGGCGGCGTCGAACTCCCGGACGCCATCGCGGTGTCGGAGTTCGCCTGCGACGAGGTCGTACCGCGGCTCGCACGCACCACGGACGAGATCGGGCACATCCTGCGGGCGCTGGACGGCGGTTACGTCCCGGCGGGGCCCTCCGGCTCACCGACCCGCGGCCTGGTGAACGTCCTGCCGACCGGCCGCAACTTCTACTCCGTCGACCCCAAGGCCATTCCGTCCCGGCTGAGTTGGGAGGTCGGACAGTCGCTCGCGGACTCGCTGGTGCAGCGGTATCTGGCCGACACCGGCGCGTACCCGAAGTCCGTCGGCCTGACGGTCTGGGGCACGTCCGCGATGCGCACCCAGGGCGACGACATCGCCGAGATCCTGGCGCTGCTGGGCTGCCGCCCGGTCTGGGACGACGCCTCGCGCCGGGTGACCGGCTTCGAGGTGATCCCCCTGGCCGAACTGGGGCGCCCCCGCATCGATGTCACGGTCCGCATCTCCGGCTTCTTCCGGGACGCGTTCCCGCATGTGGTCGGGCTGATCGACGACGCGGTGCGCGCGGTGGCGGCGCTGGCGGAGCCGGCCGAGTCCAACTATGTGCGGGCGCACGTGGAGGAGGACACCGCCGAGCACGGCGACCGGCGCCGCGCCACGGCCCGTATCTTCGGCTCCAAGCCGGGTGCGTACGGCGCGGGGCTGCTGCCGCTGATCGACGCGCGCAACTGGCGCTCCGACGCGGACCTCGCCGAGGTGTACGCGGTGTGGGGCGGTTACGCGTACGGCCGGGGCCTGGACGGGCGGGCGGCGCGCGGGGACATGGAGACGGCGTTCCGGCGGATCGCGGTGGCGGCGAAGAACGTCGACACCCGCGAGCACGACCTCGTCGACGCCGACGACTACTTCCAGTACCACGGCGGCATGGTCGCCATGGTGCGGCACCTGACGGGGGCCAACCCCGAGGCGTACGTGGGCGATTCGGCCGTGCCGGACCAGGTGAGGACGCGCACGCTGGGCGAGGAGACGCACCGGGTGTTCCGGGCGCGGGTGGTCAACCCGCGATGGATGGCGGCGATGCGCCGGCACGGGTACAAGGGCGCCTTCGAGATGGCGGCGACCGTGGACTACCTGTTCGGGTACGACGCCACGGCGGGCGTGGTCGACGACTGGATGTACGAGAAGCTGTCGGCCGAGTACGTCTTCGACCCGGAGAACCGGGACTTCATGAAGAAGTCCAACCCGTGGGCGCTGCGCGGCGTCACGGAGCGGCTGCTTGAGGCGGCGGACCGGGGCCTGTGGGCGGAGCCGGACGCGGAGACGCTGGAGCGGCTGCGCGCCACCTATCTGGAACTTGAGGGCGACTTGGAGGGCGACGACCAGTGACCACCCCCTTTCCTTTCACGGCCGTTGTCGGCCAGGACGATCTGCGGCTCGCGCTGCTGCTGAACGCCGTGTCCCCGGCCGTCGGCGGTGTGCTGGTGCGCGGCGAGAAGGGCACCGCGAAGAGCACCGCCGTGCGGGCCCTGTCGGCGCTGCTGCCCGCGGTGGCCGTGGTGCCCGGGTGCCGGTTCTCCTGTGATCCGGGGGCGCCGGACCCGGGGTGCCCGGACGGGCCGCACGAGGCGGGTCCGGGCGGTGAACGGGCCGCGCGGATGGTCGAGTTGCCCGTCGGCGCCTCGGAGGACCGGCTGGTCGGCGCGCTGGACATCGAGCGGGCGCTCGCGGAGGGCGTGAAGGCGTTCGAGCCGGGCCTGCTGGCCGACGCGCACCGCGGGATCCTGTACGTGGACGAGGTCAATCTGCTCCACGACCACCTGGTCGACCTGCTGCTGGACGCGGCGGCGATGGGCGCCTCGTACGTGGAGCGCGAGGGCGTCTCCGTGCGGCACGCCTCGAAGTTCCTGCTCGTCGGGACCATGAACCCGGAGGAGGGCGAGCTGCGCCCGCAGCTGCTCGACCGGTTCGGGCTGACCGTGGAGGTCGCGGCCTCGCGGGAGCCGGACCAGCGGGTGGAGGTCGTACGACGGCGCCTCGCGTACGACGACGACCCCGCCGCCTTCGCCGCGCGCTGGGCCGGCGAGGAGGCCGCCGTACGGCAACGGGTCGTCGCGGCCCGGGAGTTGCTGCCCCAGGTGCGCCTGGGCGACGCGGCGCTGCGGCAGATCGCGGCGACCTGCGCGGCCTTCGAGGTGGACGGCATGCGCGCCGACATCGTGATGGCGCGCACGGCGACCGCGCTGGCGGCGTGGGCCGGGCGGACGGACGTACTCGCCGAGGACGTACGGCAGGCGGCGCTGCTCGCGCTGCCGCACCGCAGGCGGCGCAACCCCTTCGACGCGCCGGGCCTGGACGAGGACAAGCTGGACGAGACGCTGGAGCAGTCCGCCGGCCAGGACGGGGACGGCGACGACGATCCCGACGGTCCCGGTGGCGGCGGGCAGCCGGCGCCCGAGTCCGGTCCCGAGGGCGGCGGGGACAGCGCCGCGCGCCCGGAGGCCGGTGAGGGCGGGGAGCCGGGGCCCGCCGGTGCCGGTGCGGGCGAGCAGGCCCCGGTGCGGGCGGCCGAGCCGTTCCGTACGAAGGTGCTCAGCGTGCCCGGGATCGGGGAGGGCGCCGCCGGGCGGCGTTCGCGGGCCCGCACCGAGCACGGGCGGACCACGGGGGCGCGGCGGCCGCAGGGCGCCCTGACCAAGCTGCACCTGGCGGCGACCGTGCAGGCGGCGGCGCCGTATCAGCGGGCGCGCGGCCGGTCCGGGCCCGGTCTGGTGATCCGCCGGGACGATCTGCGGCAGGCGAGCCGGGAGGGCCGCGAGGGCAATCTCGTGCTGTTCGTGGTGGACGCCTCGGGGTCGATGGCGGCCCGGCAGCGGATGGGCGCGGTGAAGGGCGCCGTGCTGTCGCTGCTGCTGGACGCCTATCAGCGGCGGGACAAGGTGGGTCTGGTGACCTTCCGGGGCTCGGGCGCGGACGTGGCGCTGCCGCCGACGTCCTCGGTGGACGCGGCGGCCGTACGGCTGGAGTCGCTGCCGACGGGTGGCCGTACCCCGCTCGCGGCCGGGCTGCTCAAGGCGCACGAGGTGCTGCGGGTGGAGCGGCTGCGGGATCCGGCGCGGCGGGCGCTGCTGGTCGTCGTGACCGACGGCCGGGCGACGGGCGGCCCTGAGCCGGTGGCGCTCGCGGGGCGGGCGGCGCGGCTGTTCGCGGCCGAGCAGGTCGCCTCGGTGGTGGTGGACTGCGAGTCGGGGCCGGTGCGGCTCGGGCTCGCCGGGCAGCTCGCGGGTGAACTCGCGGGTACGGCCGTCACGTTGGACGAGCTGCGGGCGGACTCCATCGCCGGGCTTGTGCGGGATGTGCAGGGGACGTCGAGGAGGGCCGCGTAATGCCGCAGGGACAGCCGAGTGTCGTACCGGACGACGGACTGACGACCCGTCAGCGGCGCAACCGGCCGCTGGTGGTGGTGCACACGGGCGTCGGCAAGGGGAAGTCGACCGCCGCGTTCGGGCTGGCGCTGCGGGCCTGGAACCAGGGGTGGCCCATCGGGGTGTTCCAGTTCGTCAAGTCCGCGAAGTGGAAGGTCGGCGAGGAGAACGCGCTGCGCGTGCTCGGCGCCTCCGGTGAGGGCGGGCGCGTGGACTGGCACAAGATGGGCGAGGGCTGGTCCTGGGTGCAGCGGGACGCGCAGATGGACAACGAGGAGAAGGCGCGGGAGGGCTGGGAGCAGGTCAAGCGGGATCTGGCGGCGGAGACGTACCGGTTCTACGTCCTCGACGAGTTCGCGTACCCGATGCACTGGGGGTGGGTGGACACCGACGAGGTCGTGGAGGTGCTGCGGGGCCGTCCCGGTACCCAGCATGTGGTGATCACCGGGCGGAACGCGCCGGCCGCGCTGGTGGACTTCGCGGATCTGGTGACCGACATGTCCAAGGTCAAGCACCCCATGGACGTGGGGCAGAAGGGCCAGAAGGGTATCGAGTGGTGACACCGTCGACGCCTCGGCTGGTCGTGGCCGCGCCCTCCTCGGGCAGCGGCAAGACCACCGTGGCCACGGGGCTGATGGCCGCGTTCGCCGCGCGGGGGCTCGCCGTGTCCCCGCACAAGGTCGGCCCGGACTACATCGATCCCGGGTATCACGCGCTCGCGACCGGGCGGACGGGGCGGAACCTGGACGCGTATCTGTGCGGTCCTGAGCTGGTCGCTCCGCTGTTCCTGCACGGGGCGCGGGGGTGTGACATCGCCGTGGTCGAGGGTGTGATGGGGCTGTACGACGGGGCGGCCGGGGAGGGTGAGCTGGCGTCCACCGCGCAGGTGGCGAAGCTGCTGGGGGCGCCGGTGGTGCTGGTGGTGGACGCGTCCGCGCAGTCGCGGTCGGTGGCTGCGCTGGTGCACGGGTTCGTGTCGTGGGATCCGCAGGTGCGGGTCGGGGGCGTGATCCTGAACAAGGTGGGGTCCGCGCGGCACGAGGAGCTGCTGCGGGAGGCGCTGGAGTCCGTGGGGGTGCCGGTGCTGGGCGCGCTGCGGCGGGCGCGGCCGGTGGAGACGCCGTCCCGGCATCTGGGACTGGTGCCGGTCGCCGAGCGGCGGGCGCTCGCGGTGTCCGCCGTCTCGGAGATGGCGGAGCTGGTGTCCCGCGGGTGCGACCTGCCCGCGCTGGAGGCGTTGGCCCGTACCGCGGGTGCCGTCCCGGGAGGCGCCGCCCCCTGGACCCCCGACCTCTCGCCCACCCACGACGACCCGTCGGCGTCCGTCGAAGGACCGAGGCCCCGTATCGCCGTCGCCGGCGGTCCCGCCTTCACCTTCTCCTACGCCGAGCACACCGAACTCCTCACCGCCGCCGGAGCCGAGGTCGTCACCTTCGATCCGCTTCGTGACGAGGAACTGCCCGAGGGCACCGCCGGGTTGGTCATCGGGGGCGGGTTCCCCGAGGTGTACGCGGCCGAGCTGTCCGCGAACGAGCCGCTGCGCAAGGCCGTGGCCGAACTGGCTCTGTCCGGCGCGCCGGTGGCCGCAGAGTGCGCCGGACTGCTGTACCTGTGCCGGGAGTTGGACGGCAGTCCCATGTGCGGCGTGCTGGACGCCACCGCGCGGATGACGCAGCGGCTCACGCTCGGGTACCGGGACGCCGTGGCCGTCGGGGACAGTGTGCTGGCCGCCGCCGGGGCGCGGATGCGGGGGCACGAGTTCCATCGCACCGTGGTCGAGCCGGGGGCCGGTGCCGCGCCCGCCTGGGGCATCCGGGGCCGGGAGCGGCGGGTCGAGGGTTTTGTACAGCGGGGCGTGCACGCGAGCTATCTGCACACGCACTGGGCGTCCGAGCCCGGTGTCGCCCGTCGGTTCGTGGAGAGGTGCCGGACGTCATGAGCAGCAGGCTGATCGGTGTCGGGGTCGGCCCCGGGGACCCGGAGCTGGTGACCGTGAAGGGGGTCAACGCGCTGCGGGCGGCCGACGTGGTCGTCGTCCCCGTGATGGACAGCGGTGAGCGCGGACGGGCCGAGGCGACCGTGGCGCACTATGTGTCCGCGGAGAAGATCGTCCGCGTGGTGTTCGCGCTGAACGAGCGGTCCGACCGGGCGCGCCGGGAGGCCGCCTGGGACGCGGCGGGCGCGCGGGTCGCGGGGCTGCTGGGGCGGCACGGCTCGGTCGCGTTCGCCACCATCGGCGACCCGAACGTGTACTCGACGTTCACGTATCTCGCGCAGACCATCGCCGAGCTGGTGCCCGGGGTGGTCGTGGAGACCGTGCCGGGGATCACCGCGATGCAGGATCTCGCGGCGCGCTCGGGTGCCGTGCTGACCGAGGGCACCGAGCCGCTGACGTTGGTGCCGGTGACGGCGGGCGCGGCGGTGCTGGAGGAGGCGCTGGCCGGTCCAGGGACGGTCGTGGCGTACAAGTTCGGGCGGCAGGCCGCCGAGGTCGCCGGGGCGCTGGCGCGGGCCGGGCGGCTGGACGACGCAGTGTGGGGCTCGGCGCTGGGGCTGCCGGAGGAGTCGGTGCGGCCCGCGGCGGAGCTGGACGGCTCCCCGCTGCCGTATCTGTCGACGCTGATCGCGCCGCCGCGGCGGGACGGCGGGCGGGGCGGGAAGCTGTGAGCGGTGCCCGGCGCCCTGCGTGGTCAGCCGGAGATGCCGACCACCAGCCAGATGAACGCGGCCCCGGCCACCGTGCACAGCAGGGTGGAGCGGGCGGGGTGCTCATGGTGGGCCTCGGGCAGGATCTCGGCGGCGGCGAGGTAGAGCAGGACGCCGCCGAAGAGGCCGAGATAGCCGCCGAGCACCGGTTCGGGGATGTGGAAGAAGACGGTCGACAGCGCGCCCACCAGGGGTGCGCAGGCATCCGCGACCAGCATTCCGATGGCGCGGCGGCGGGCGTTGCCGTACAGGCTGGTGATGGTGAAGGTGTTGAAGCCGTCGGCGAAGTCATGGGCGATCACGGCGAGCGCGACGGCCGTGGCCATGCCGCTGCCGACCTGGAAGGCGGCGCCGATGGCGACGCCGTCCATGGCGCTGTGGCCCACCATGGCGCCGGCCGCGGTGAGGCCCACCTCGGGCGCCCGGTGGTGGTCGTGCTCGTCCCCGCCGTGGGCGGCCTGGCGCGCGGCGAGGGTGCGTTCCACGAGATGGGCCAGCAGGAATCCGGCCACGAACAGCAGCAGGGCCGCGGGGACGCCGAAGATCTCGCGGTCGGCGGCGCGCAGCGCCTCCGGCAGCAGGTCGAGGCCGACCACGCCCAACATCAGACCGCCGGCGAGTCCCAGGACGAGATGCCGACGGTCGGTCACTCGCTGAGCCGTCCAGCCGCCGGCCAGCGTCATCAGGAACGCGCCGAGCGCGACGAAGACCGCCATAGGCACTTGCTATCCGATGAAGGCGCCTTCGCGCACATCGGGCGCCTCACATATCTCCTCGCATCCTGACATTTCACCCCGCTACTGCCGTGTGCTTTCCGTACGAGAGGACTTTTCCGATGGCCGACGCCGTCCCGGACGCCGCTGCCGGCGCCACCGCCGAAACCGCCGCCGAGACCGCCGCCGCCACCCCCCTGGGTGACGGTGGCGGAAAAGTGACCTTCGTCGGAGCGGGTCCCGGCGCCGCCGATCTGCTGACCTTCCGGGCCGCGCGGGCGATCGCCGAGGCGGACGTGGTGATCTGGGCGGCGAGCCTGGTGCAGGCGGAGGTGCTGGAGCACGCGCGCGCGGACGCGGAGGTGCTGGACTCGGCGGCCATGTCCCTGGAGCAGGTCGTCGCGGTCTACGCGCGGGCGCGCGCCGAGGGCCTGAAGGTGGCGCGGATCCACTCCGGCGATCCGGCGCTGTGGGGCGGCACCCAGGAGCAGCTGGACCGGTGCGCGGAGCTGGGCATCGACACCGAGGTGGTGCCCGGGGTGTCGTCGTTCTCCGCGGTGGCCGCCCTCGCCCGGCGCGAGCTGACGATCCCCGAGGTCGCGCAGTCCGTCGTCCTCACCCGGCTCGGCGGCGGCAAGACGCCGATGCCGCCCGGCGAGGAGGTGCGCGAGTTCGCCCGGCACGGCACCACGATGGCGCTCTTCCTGTCGGCGGCGCGCAGCGGTCAGCTGGTGCGGGAGCTGCTGGAGGGCGGCTACCCGACGTCCACGCCGGTGATCGTCGCCTACCAGGCGACCTGGCCGGAGGAGCTGATCGTGCGGTGCACGATCGGCACCCTGGAGGAGACGGTCAAGGAGCACAAGCTGTGGAAGCACACGCTGTTCCTGGTCGGCCCCGCGCTGGCGGCGCGGGGCACCCGCTCGCACCTCTACCACCCCGGGCACTTCCACGGCTTCCGCAAGGCCGACCCGGGGGCCCGGCGGGCGCTGCGCGAGCGGGGGGCGGGCAGTTGATCACGGTCGTCGGCACGGGGACGGGGGCACCGCTTGCCGAGGACGTCGCGGCGGGCGCCGCGCTCGTCATCGGCGGGCGGCGGCACCTGGACGCGGTACGGCTGCCCGCCGGGGCCGAGCGGATCGTACTCGGCCCGCTGGCGCCCGCCCTGGACGCCATCGCCGGGTATGTCGCCAAGGAGCTGCCGGTGCTTGTGCTGGCCTCCGGGGACCCCGGTTTCTTCGGGATCGTGCGGGCGCTCGCCGAGCGCTTCGGCCCCGAGCACCTCGCGGTACGGCCCGGGGTCTCCTCGGTGGCCACCGCGTTCGCCCGGCTGGGGCTGCCCTGGGACGACGCGCTCGTGGTCAGCGCGCACGGCAGGGACCTGCGCACCGCCGTGCACGTCTGCCGCGCGCATCCGAAGGTCGCCGTCCTCACCGGACCGGGCGCGGGCCCCGCCGAACTGGGCGCCGCGCTCGCCGGCCGCGACCGGACCCTCGTGGTGGCCACCGCGCTGGGCGACCCGGAGCGGGAGCGGGTGGAGCGGGTGACGCCCGCGCAGGCAGCGGCACGGGACTGGGGTACGGCGGTCAGTGTGGTGCTGTGCCTGGCCGAGCCCTCGGCGCCCGGCCCGCCGCGCACCGTCGCCGGGGTACCCGCGGGTCCGGCCCGCTGGGCCCTGGCGGAGGCCGAGTTCGCCCATCGCGACTCGATGATCACCAAGTTCGAGGTGCGCGCGCTGGCGCTGGCCCGGCTCGGGCCGCGGCTCGGGGATCTGGTGTGGGACGTCGGTGCCGGGTCCGGGTCGGTCGCGGTGGAGTGCGCGCGGCTCGGCGCGGCCGTCGTCGCGGTCGAGAAGGCCGCGGACGGGGTGGACCGGATCCGGGAGAACGCCCGCGCCCATGGCGTCGAGGTGGAGGTCGTGCACGGCACCGCGCCCGAGGCGCTGGCCGCGCTGGCCGACGATCCGGACGCCGTGTTCATCGGGGGCGGGGGGCGCGAGCTGCCCGCCGTGATCCGGGCGTGCGCGCTGCGGGCGCGCCGGTCCGTGGTGGTGGCCATGGCCGCCCTGGACCGGGTGCCCGCGGCCCGCGCGGCGCTGACCGACGCCGGGTTCGGCTGCGAGGGCGTGCTGCTCCAGTCCTCGCGGCTTGCCCCGCTGCCGGGTGACGTGACCCGGCTCGCGGCCACCAACCCGGTGTTTCTGCTCTGGGGCGTCAGAACCCCCTTTCCCATCGAAGGAGTTGACCAGTGATCGGCCTGATTTCCGCCACCGCGGCGGGGGCGGCGGCACGGGACCGGCTGGCCGCGGCCTGGCCGGACCGCACCCGGGTGTACGAGGGCCCGGTCGGGGAGGCGGTGCGGTCCGCGTTCGCCGAGTGCGGGCAGCTGGTGTGCTTCCTGGCGACGGGCGCGACGGTACGACTGCTCGCGCCGCTGCTCGCCGGCAAGGCGGCCGACCCCGGTGTGGTCTGCGTGGACGAGGGCGGCCGGTTCGCGGTGTCGCTGGTCGGCGGACATGGCGGCGGCGCCAATGAACTCGCGCGGGAAGTGGGTGAGTTGCTCGGTGCCGAGCCGGTGGTGACCACCGCCACGGACGCCGTGGGACTGGCCGGTCTCGACACGCTCGGGCTGCCCTGCGAGGGCGCGGTCGCCGCCGTGTCCCGGGCCCTGCTGGACGGCGAACCGGTCGCGCTCGATGCCGAGTTGCCCTGGCCGCTGCCGCCGCTGCCGGTGTCGCCGCGGGGGTCGTACACGATCCGGCTCACCGACCGGGACGTCGAACCCGGCCCGCGGGAAGTGCTGTTGCGGCCGCCGTCCCTCGTCGTCGGAGTCGGCGCGTCCAGGGGCGCCCCGGTGGACGAGGTGCTCGGGCTGATCCAGGAGACGCTGCGGGAGGCGGGGCTGTCCCCGCGGTCCGTCGCCGAACTCGCCACCGTGGACGCCAAGTCCAAGGAGCCGGGCATCCTGGGCGCCGCCGGGCGGCTGGGTGTGCCCGTGGTGACGTACTCCGCCGAGGAGCTGGCCGCGGTCGAGGTGCCCAACCCCTCCGCCGCGCCGCTCGCGGCCGTCGGCACCCCGTCGGTCGCCGAGGCGGCCGCGCTGCTCGGCGGCGGTGAACTCCTCGTCCCCAAGCGGAAGTCGGACGCCTCTCCGGCGATGGCGACCTGTGCCGTGGTGCGCAGGCCCGGACGCGGGCGGCTCGCGGTGGTCGGGCTCGGACCCGGCGCCCGGGATCTGCTCACCCCGCGTGCGACGGCCGAGCTGCGCCGGGCCTCGGTGCTGGTCGGGCTCGACCAGTACGTGGACCAGATCCGCGATCTGCTGCGGCCCGGCACCCGGGTGC
>NZ_MUNF01000115.1 GCF_002154555.1 Streptomyces murinus | reverse complement strand
CACTCCGTACGCCGCCGCCCGCGCGATCGCCGCGAGGTCATCGGGACGCGCGGGCGGCGGCGTACGGAGTGCGGAAGGGGGACGCGGTGCTGTACCTGCCGGCGTACACGCGCAACACCGAGCTGGCGTACCCCGGGGCGTTTCGCGGGACGCGGGATCTTGTGCTCGCGCGGACGGGGGACGTGTCCGGGACCCTGTACGGAGTGGAGGTCCCGGCCGCGGAGGTGCGCAGCCGGGTGGCGGGGGTCCAGCGGGTGTGGGTCGTCGCCGACCGGGCCGTGCTGGCGGGGCGGTGGACGCCGCGCAACCCCGGTGAGCGGGCCAAACTCGACCTGCTTCAGCGGGAGTTCGCGGTGGGCGGCGAGGCCGTGCGCGGGCGGACCGTCGTACGGCTCTATGTACGGCCCCTCAGCCCCGCGAGTCTTCGGCCTCCGTCGCTGCCGCCGCGTCCAGCGCGCTGGTGAGCCGGTCGAGGCGGGCGCGCAGGTCGGCGATCTCGGCACGGTCGAAGCCGGTGGAGCGCATGATGCGGCGCGGCACCTCCAGGGCCCGCTCGCGCAGGGCCGTGCCCTCCTCGGTGAGCAGCACCCGCACCGAGCGCTCGTCCTCGACGCTGCGCTCCCGACGCACCAGGCCCGCCGCCTCCAGCCGCTTGACCAACGGGGACAGCGTGCCGGAGTCGAGCCGCAGCTGTTCGCCGAGCTTCTTGACCGGCAGATCGCCCTGTTCCCACAGCACCAGCATCACCAGGTATTGCGGGTAGGTGAGGCCGAGGTCCTTGAGGACCACGCGGTAGACGCCGTTGAAGGCGCGGGACGCGGCGTGCAGCGAGAAGCAGATCTGGTTGTCCAGGCGGAGCCAGTCCGTCTCGGTCTCGGCGGGAGTAGCGGTCATGGGTCCAGGGTAGCTCTTCGTCCGGCATTTGATTGTGTGCAACTAAATTGTGTGCTCTACTTGTGGTGGCAGGAAGCCAACGAAGCAACACGACGCAGGACACATCGAGAGGGATGGTTCGTCATGGACGCGCTCTACACCGCCGTCGCCACCGCCACCCACGGCCGTGAGGGCCGTGCCGTCTCCTCCGACGGCAAGGTCGACGTCAAGCTGGCCCCGCCGGTGGAGCTGGGCGGCAACGGCGAGGGCACCAACCCCGAGCAGCTCTTCGCCGCCGGTTACGCGGCCTGCTTCGGCGGCGCCCTCGGTGTCGTCGGCCGCAAGGCGAAGGTGGACGTCACCGACGCCGCCGTCACCGCCGAGGTCGGCATCGGCAAGGTGGGCGAGGGCTTCGGTCTGAAGGTCACCCTGCGGGTCGAGCTGCCCGAGACCGTGGACCAGGAGAACGGCCGCAAGCTCGTCGAGGCCGCCCACCAGGTCTGCCCCTACTCCAACGCGACCCGCGGCAACATCGAGGTCGACCTCGTCGTCGAGTAAGTCCGGTAAGCCGAGCAGGTCCCGTAGCCGCCGTACCGGCCGTGGTCCCCCGCCACCGGCCGGTACGGCTTTCGCGTACCGGTCGTACGGCCTTCACGCCGACGTCAGCGCGCCCCGTCCCGCCGTCGTCTGCCCCGGCAGCCGTACCGTGCCCGGCATCGGCTCGTCCAGGAGCAGGGTGCGGACGACGCGTTCGGCGGCTCGGCCGTCCTCGAACTCGCAGTGGCGGGCGCGGAATCGGGAGCGCAGGCGGGCCGATTCGCCGTCCTGCCAGCGCCCCGAGGTGAAGAGGGCGGCCAACTCCCGCTGGGAGTACGTGACATGGCCGGGTGGCTCGGAGGGCAGGTCGAAGTAGACGCCCCGGGTCTTCCGGTAGAGCTCCCAGTCGTCGGCGTGGATCACGATCGGCCGGTCCAGGTTGGCGTAGTCGAACATGATGGACGAGTAGTCGGTGATCAGGGCGTCCGCCGCGAGCAGTACGTCCGCCAGGTCGGGCTCGTCCGTCGCGTCGAGCACGATGCCGCGCCGGGCCAGCTCCGTGAGGCCCAGGCCGCGCGCGGGACCGGCCGCCAGCGCGGGATGCAGCCGGACCACGAGCGTGTGGCCCTCGCCGAGGCCGGCCGCGAGCCGGGCCACGTCGATCCGGTCCACATGACCGCCCCTGCGGTAGTCCCGGCGGGTCGGCGCGTACAGCACCACCGTGTGGTCGTCCGGGATGCCGTGCCGCTCGCGGAAGTCGCTCGAACCGCCGTTGACCAGCACGTCGTTGCGCGGGCTGCCGGTACGCGCCGAGGCGAAGTGGCAGGGGTAGGCGCGCTCGTACACCAGCTCCGCGTGGCGGCCGGCCACCAGGCTGTGGTCCCAGCGGTCGGCGCGGCGCAGCAGCTGCGGTACGTCCACGCCGAGCCGGGCGCCCGGCTTGTCCAGCAGATCGGCGCCGAGGAACTTCAGCGGGGTGCCCTGATGGGTGTGGATGTGCACACTGCCGGGCCGCTTGGCCGGGACCCCGGTCCAGGGCACGTCGTTCACCAGGAACTTGGCCCGCGCCATGACCTCGGCGCAGCGCCGGGTGCCCGCGATCACATGCTCCACGTCCGGCGGCAGCCCCGCCGCCGTCTCCGCGTCCCGCACCACCCACACCCCGCGCAGCTGCGGGGCGATCCGCAGGGCCGCGCGATGGACGGCGGCCGGGTCGCCGAGGAGGCCCCGGTGCGCGGACGCCGAGTACACCACCAGCTCGGGGTCCAGCGGACGGCGGGCGTGCAGCGAGGCCCAGCCGGTGCGGGCCCGCCCGGCCGCCAACCGTCGTACCGCGCCCGCCCGCCGTGCCGCCGCCTGCCCGACCCGGCCCGCCTGCCGCCGCAGCCGGTAGCCCGTCCAGCTGCCCTCCAACAGGGCGGCCTCGCCGTCCACTTGGGCACCCTCGGGCTTCAGTCGGTGGAACAGGTCGGCCGTACGGCGGAAGAACTCGGCCTTGTCGGCGGGCGGCAGCCGGTCCGGCTTCGCCAGGATGTCCAGGCAGTGCTCGCCCATCTTGCGGTGCAAGTAGGGCCGCCAGGAGTTGAGTTCGGGATGCGAGTCCAGGAAGGCGAAGACCCGCTCGTACTGGTCGTGCACGTCGAAGTGCTTGCGGCTGGTGGTGGACAGGATGTTGCCCTGCCTGCGCTGGCGGTAGTTCAGGCAGATCCGGTCCAGCGCGGCGATCCGCCCGGCGCTGAGCATGACCGGGAAGGTCCAGGGGGTGTCCTCGTAGTAGCCGGGCGGGAAGGTGAAGCCCCGCGCGGCGACGAACTCCCGCCGGTAGACCTTGTTCCACACCACCATCAGCAGATCCAGGATCCGCGGGTACCCGGCCGCCGTGAAGGTGTCCGGGCCGGCCTCCGCGAGCACCTCCGCGAGCGCGTTGCGCCGGGTGCCGCCCCACCAGTACGTGCGCGCGTAGTCGAACACGAGCACGTCCGGGTCGCCGCTCTCCGTCAGCCGGTCGGCGATCGCCGCGAGCGCGCCCGGGGTGAGGGTGTCGTCGCTGTCCAGGAAGAAGAGGTAGTCCCCGGTGGCGTGCGGCAGCCCGGCGTTGCGGGCGCGCCCGAGGCCCATGTTCTCCGGCAGGTGCAGCACCTTCACCCGGGGGTCGCGCGCGGCGTACTCGTCGAGGATCTTGCCGCAGTCGTCCGGCGAGCGGTCGTCCACGGCGATCACCTCCAGATCCCGGTACGACTGCGCCAGCACCGAGTCCAGGCACTCGCGGAGGTACGCCTGCACCTGGTAGCAGGGCACGATCACACTGAAGCGGGGCACGGTCAGCTCCTCACGAGGGTCACGGCGGCGGGGGCGGGGACGCGTTCGGCGAGCGGCAGCACCGGCGGGAGCGCCTGCGGTGGCTCGCCCAGCAGCACCCGCCGTACGACGCGTTCGGCGGCCCGGCCGTCGTCGAACTCGCAGAACCTCGCCCGGAATCCGGCCCGCAGTGCCGTCGACTCCGGGCCCGCGTAGGCGCGTTCGCGGAAGACGGCGGCCAGTTCCTCAGGGGTGCGGGCGACCGGTCCCGGCGGCTCGGCCATCAGGTCGAAGTAGACGCCTCGCGACTGTCGGTAGACCTCCCAGTCGTCGGCGTAGACCACGATCGGCCGGTCCAGGTTGGCGTAGTCGAACATGATGGACGAGTAGTCGGTGATCAGCGCGTCCGCGGCCAGGCAGACGTCCTCGGTGCTGCGGTGCGCGGTGACGTCGATGATCCGGTCCGAGTGCCGGGTGCGGCCCTGGTCGTAGAAGTAGTGGGCGCGCAGCAGCACGACGACGTCCTCGCCGGCGGCCGCGCAGAACTCCTCCAGGTCCAGGCCGGGTTCGAAGCCGGAGTGGTGGTCGCGGTGGGTGGGGGCGTAGAGCACGGCGAGCCGGTTCTCGGGGATGCCCAACTCCCGCCGGATCCGGGCCACATCGGCGGCGGTCGCCGTGTAGAAGACGTCATTGCGTGGATAGCCGTACTCCAGGGCCTCCCAGGAGCCGGGGAAGGCGCGCTCCCACATACGGGTGGAGTGCCGGTTGGCGGAGAGGTTGAAGTCCCAGCGGTCGACCCGGCCCAGCAGCCGGGTGAAGCTGCCGGAACGCGCGGCCACCACCGGGTACGTCGACTGGTCCACGCCCATCGTCTTCAGCGGGGTGCCGTGCTGGGTCTGGAGGTGCACGCTGCCGGGCCGTTTGACCACGCCCTCCGCGAAGTTGGCGTTGTTGATCAGATAGGTGGCGCGGGCCAGCAGCTCCCAGGCGCGGTGCGAGCCGAGCACCGCGTACTCCACGTCCTTCGGCAGCGTGTGCTCCTGCCCGGCCTCCACCAGGAACACCTGGCGCAGCTGCGGGGCGAGTTCACGGGCCTTGGCGTGGATCGCGGCCGGGTTGCAGGCGTAGCCGCGGCCCCAATAGGCGCAGTACACGGCGAGGTCGGGGTTCAGGGGGCGGCGCAGGGCGGCACGGTAGCGCAGCCGGGTGCGGACCGCGTGCGGGCGCGGCACGGTCTCGGCGGCCCGGCCCGCGAGCCGGTTCGCGTCGCGCAGGGCGCGGAAGGCGTCGTACGCGCCGACCGCGAGCAGCCGGTGCTGCACCCCGAGGCTGCCGCGCGGCATCCGGTGCCCGGCCGGCCGGAACCGCCGGTACAGACGGGCCGCGCGGCGGAAGAACGCCCGGTGTCCGCGGGCCAGCCG
Organism: Streptomyces murinus; assembly: GCF_002154555.1. Taxonomy (GTDB): domain Bacteria; phylum Actinomycetota; class Actinomycetes; order Streptomycetales; family Streptomycetaceae; genus Streptomyces; species Streptomyces murinus. The sequence continues at coordinate 918 of NZ_MUNF01000115.1, read as the reverse complement.
CTCCGGCCGGGCCGCGGTCTTCAGGACCAGCGCGAACAGCTGGTCGAAGAGGGGCCCGGTGCGTTCGGCGGGCAGCACGTGCTCGGTGGCCCGCGCGAGGACCAGTTCCACCTGGTCGAGCAGGGCGTGCTGGCCCTCGCCGGGCAGGTTCAGCCGGCTGCCCTGCCGGCGCAGCCGATGCCGGACCACGACCCGGCGCAGTACGGCGATCCGCCGGGCGGCGACCGTGACCAGGCCGCCCCAGCCGAGGTCGGTGAAGTTGCCTTCGGGGAAGGCGAGTTCATGCTCGGTGAGGAAGGTACGGCGGTACACCGCGCTCCACGCGGGCAGCGCGGCGCCGGTCAGCCCCGGCAGCTCGGCGGGGGTGAAGGCGCCCTTGGGGGCACCGGCGAACAGCGGCCCGACCGGGTTCACCGGATCGCCCTCCCACCAGGGGGCGCGCTCGTGCTCCACGTACAGCACATCCACCCCGGCGGTCTCGGTCAGCCGGGCGTCCACGGCCGCGAGCGCGCCCGGCAGCAGCAGGTCGTCGCCGTCCAGGAAGAGCACATACGCGCCGCTCGCCGCCCGCAGCCCGGCGTTGCGCGCCCCGTCGAGCCCGGCGGACGGCGGTGAGTGGACCGGCTTCACCAGGGGGTCCCGCCCGGCGTACCCGGCGGCCACCTCGGCGGCCGGGGTGTCGGGCGCGTCACAGACCGGGATCAGCTCCAGGTCGCCGAAGGACTGGCCGAGGACCGAGTCCAGCGCCTGGGACAGCCGGCCGGCGACCCCATGGGTGGGGACGATAATGCTGAAGCGGGGCATTCTGCTCTTTCTGTCGTTCTTCCTGTCGTCCTGTGGACGCGTCTCTACGGCGCCGCGCGCACCCGGCCCGCTGCCTGACCCGCCACGCGCACCCGGTCCCCTGCCCGGCCTGCG
>NZ_MUNF01000114.1 GCF_002154555.1 Streptomyces murinus | reverse complement strand
TGATCCGGCTGCTGGCCGCGGTCGGCGTGGACGCGCCCTCCGTACGCTCCTCGGTGTCCCGCCTCAAGCGCCGCGGCCAGCAGCCGGATCAGCTCGGCGACGGGCACCGGGCCGGGCATGGAGCGGCCGTACGCGCCGTAGAGCGTGACGATGAGTGATCTGGGGGCGTGCTGCTCGGACACGATGATCATCTTAGGTCGTCGGCATCACTGCTGGTCACCTGGGGTGCGTAGGCGGAACCGCTGCAACTTGCCGGTGGCGGTGCGGGGGAGGGAAGTAAGGAAGACGAACTCGCGGGGGCATTTGTACGGCGCCAGTTCGGCGGTCAGGAACGCGCGCAGCGCCTCCGGGTCGCGCCGCGCGCCCTCGCGCAGCACCGTGTAGGCGACCGCCACCTGGCCGCGCACCTCGTCCGGGCGGCCGACCACCGCCGTCTCCACCACGTCCGGATGGCGCAGCAGGGCGTCCTCCACCTCGGGCCCCGCGATGTTGTACCCGGCCGAGATGATCATGTCGTCGGCGCGGGCCACATAGCGGAAGTAGCCGTCGGGTTCACGGACGTACGTGTCGCCGGTGATGTTCCAGCCGCCGCGCACGTACTGGCGCTGCCGGGGATCCGCCAGATAGCGGCAGCCGACCGGACCGCGCACCGCCAGCAGCCCGGGTTCGCCGTCCGGCAGCGGGGTGCCGTCCGGCCGCTGCACCCGCGCCTGCCAGCCCGGCACCGGCACGCCCGTGGCGCCCGGTCGTATCCCCTCGTCCGCCGCGGAGACGAAGATGTGCAGCAGTTCGGTCGCGCCGATGCCGTTGATGATCCGCACCCCGGTGCGCTCGTGCCACGCCCGCCAGGTCGCCGCGGGCAGGTTCTCCCCGGCCGACACACAGCGCCGTAGCGAGGAGATGTCATGGCCGTCCAGGTCGTCCAGCATGGCGCGGTAGGCGGTCGGGGCGGTGAACAGGACCGAGACGCGGTGCTCGGCTATCGCGGGGAGCAGGCGGCGGGGGCCGGACTGTTCCAGGAGCAGCGCGCTCGCGCCGGCCCGCAGGGGGAAGATCACCAGACCGCCGAGGCCGAAGGTGAAGCCGAGCGGGGGGCTGCCCGCGAAGACGTCGTCGGCGCGGGGGCGCAGGACGTGCCGGGAGAAGGTGTCGGCGATCGCCAGCACGTCCCGGTGGAAGTGCATGCACCCTTTCGGACGTCCCGTGGTGCCCGAGGTGAAGGCGATCAGGGCGACGTCGTCACAGGCGGTGTCGATGGCGGGGTAGGGGGTCGTGGGCGCGGAGCGGTGGAGCAGGTCGTCGGGGGTGTCGCCGCCGTACGTCGTGATGCGCAGGCCGGGGATCTCGGCCTTCGCCAGGTCGTCCACCGCGCGGACGTCGCACAGTGCGTGGCCCACCCGGGCGATCTCGCAGATGGTCGCCAGTTCGTGCGGGCGCTGCTGGGCCAGCACGGTGACCGCGACCGCGCCCGCCTTCAGCACCGCGAGCCAGCAGGCCGCGAGCCAGGGGGTGGTGGGGCCGCGCAGCAGCACCCGGTTGCCGGGTACGACGCCCAGCTCGCCGGTGAGCAGATGGGCGATCCGGTCCACGCGGGCGCGCAGCTCGTCGTACGTCCATACGGGGCCGTCCGGGGTGCGGAAGGCCGGGCGGGCGCCGTCGGGGTGGCCGAGGAGCTCCACCGCGCAGTTCAGCCGGGCGGGGTAGCGCAGCTCCGGCAGGTCGAAGCGCAGCTCGGGCCAGTCCTCCGGCGGCGGCAGGTGGTCGCGCGCGAAGGTGTCCACATGCGCCGAGAGATGCATGGCCTTGCCCCCTTGCCGTGACGGACGTCCGGACGGGCATTGCTGGCGGGCTCGCGGTTCGAGCGTATCGTGTTGGTGACGGCAGTCAACTGTGCGCGATAACGTCGTACGGGTGGACGGTCGTCGTGGTCCGTCCCGGAGGGAGGACCGGCAGTGCCCGCATTCTCACTCGAACCGGAACGGCTGGCCTGGTGCGCGCAACTGCGGGCGCTCGCCGCCGAGCGGTTGCGCCCGCTCGCCGACAAGGGCGCCCCCGGCCGTGTCAACCGGCCCCTGCTGGCCGAGCTGGGCCAACTCGGCCTGTTGGCCCGGCTGTTCACGTCCGGCGCGCTCGATCTGTGCCTGATGCGGGAGTCGTTGGCGCAGGGCTGTACGGAGGCGGAGACCGCGCTCGCCCTCCAGGGGCTCGGCGCCCATCCCGTGCACGCGCACGGCAGCCCGGCCCAGCGGGAGCGCTGGCTGCCCCGGGTCGCCGACGGCGGCGCGGTCGCGGCCTTCGCGCTGAGCGAGCCGGGCGCCGGCTCGGACGCGGCCGCGCTGGCACTCGCGGCCGAGGAGCGCGGGGCCGGGCGGTGGCGGCTCACGGGGGAGAAGTGCTGGATCTCCAACGCGCCCGAGGCCGACTTCTACACCGTCTTCGCGCGCACCGCGCCCCGCGCCGGTGCCCGGGGTGTGACGGCGTTCCTGGTCCCCGCCGACCGGCCCGGACTCACCGGCCGCGCACTGGAGATGATCTCCCCGCACCCCATCGGCGCGCTCGACTTCGACGCGGTACCCGTCACCTCGGACGATGTGCTCGGCGAGGTCGACCGGGGCTTCGCCGTCGCGATGGGGACGCTCAATCTCTTCCGGCCCAGCGTGGGGGCGTTCGCGGTGGGCATGGCGCAGGCGGCGCTGGACGCGACCGTGGCGCACACCCGTGGGCGGCAGGCGTTCAAGGGCCGGTTGATGGATCTCCAGGCGGTGTCGCACCAGGTCGCGGAGATGGCGCTGCGCACCGAGGCGGCCCGGCTGATGGTGTACGCGGCGGCGAGCGCGTACGACGAGGGCGCGCCCGATGTGCCCCGCCGCTCCGCGATGGCCAAGCTGCTCGCGACGGAGACCGCGCAGTATGTCGTCGACACCGCCGTGCAGTTGCACGGCGCGCGTGCCCTGGAGCACGGTCATCTGCTGGAACACCTCTACCGCGAGGTGCGGGCGCCGCGCATCTACGAGGGCGCGAGCGAGGTCCAACGGGGCATCGTCGCCAAGGAGTTGTACGCCGCTCAGGATCAGGAGGTCCGGTGACCGCCGAACGTGTCAACCCGCCCGAGCTGGCCCCGGCCACGGGGTTCTCGCACGCCGTCGTCGCGACCGGCTCCAGGGTGGTGTTCCTCGCCGGGCAGACCGCGCTCGATGCCGACGGGAAGATCAGCGGTGACACACTGGCCGAGCAGTTCGAGCGGGCGCTGGCCAATCTGCTCACCGCCCTGCGCGCGGCCGGCGGCACCCCCGCGGATCTGGCCCGGGTCACGGTGTACGCCACGGACGTCGCCGCGTATCGCGCGCAGGCACGGGAACTGGGGCGGCTGTGGCGTGCGGCGGCGGGCCGGGACTATCCGGCGATGGCCGTCGTTCAGGTCGTACGACTGTGGGACGAAACGGCGCTGGTGGAGCTGGACGGGTTCGCCGTACTGCCGTGACGCGCCACCGCCCGGGTGACGGTCACACCCGCCGGGGTGGGCGACGGGTACCAGTGGAGGCCCCCGAAACGGTGCAAACCTGGAGGTATCCATGCCTGTCCGCCCCGCCCTCGCCGCGGTCCTCGGCGGCGCCGCCCTGCTGACCCTCGCCGCGGCACCGGCCCACGCCGCGACTCCGGCTCACGCCGCGACTCCGGCTCACGCCGCGACTCCGGCCCTCGCCGCGGCACCGGCTCACGCCGCAGGATCGGCTCACGCCGCGGGATCGGCCCACATCGCCGTACCCGTTCACGCCGTACCCGTCCACGCCGCCCCCGGCGAGTCCGTCACCGTCGACACGGTCGGCCGCCTCGCCGCCGACGGCACCGTCACCCTGACCGGCACCTACCGCTGCACCGGGAACACCGGCCCGGTCTTCGTGACGTCCGCCCTGAGCCAGCGCGACCCCCGGGTGAAGCACGGCATCGGCGGCACCGTCGCGCGCTGCGACGGTACGACGCACACCTGGTCCAACTCCGGCCAGGTCAGCGGCGAGACCCTCATGCCCGGCACGGCCCATGTCCAGGCCACGGTGATGGAGCTGCGCCCGGTGGGGCTGGTGCCGCTGCCGGTGTTCCACGCCACCGCCGACCAGGACGTCACCCTCGTCCAGGGCTGAGCAGGGGCGGCCACCCGGGAGCCGGGGCCCAGGGCAGGCGCGCCCGTACCGGTGCGCCGCCCCGGGCCGTCCGGCGCCTCAGGCCCGCTGCCAGCTGTGCGGGGCGTGGAAGGAGTGCGGGCGCCAGGACGTCGTGCCCGGGGAGGACGTGTCGGTGCCGGGGCCCGGGAGGGCGCTGCGGCTGAGCAGGAGGACGGTCAGGGCGGCCAGTTCCTCGTCGGTGGCTTCGCCCCGCTCGACCCGGATGGGGGGAGTGGGGGAGGGGGTGGACACGGACATGGGGACCTCCGTCATTGAGGGGGGTTGCCGTGCTTGCGGGACGGGAGGTCGGCGTGCTTGCTCTGGAGCATCGCCAGCGACTTCACCAGCACCTCGCGGGTCTCGGCGGGATCGATGACGTCGTCGACGAGACCGCGCTCGGCGGCGTAATAGGGGTGCATCAGCTCGGACTTGTACTCCTTGACCAGCCGCGCGCGCATGGCCTCGGGGTCCTCGGCCTCGGCGATCTGACGGCGGAAGATGACATTGGCCGCGCCCTCCGCGCCCATCACCGCGATCTCGTTCGTCGGCCAGGCGAACGTCAGGTCCGCGCCGATCGACTGCGAGTCCATGACGATGTAGGCGCCTCCGTACGCCTTGCGCAGGATCAGCGAGATGCGCGGCACGGTGGCGTTGCAGTAGGCGTACAGCAGCTTCGCGCCGCGGCGGATGATGCCGCCGTGCTCCTGGCCGACGCCCGGCAGGAAGCCCGGCACGTCCAGCAGGGTGACCAGCGGGATGCTGAAGGCGTCGCACATCTGCACGAAGCGCGCGGCCTTTTCGGACGCCTCGATGTCGAGGACGCCGGCGAGGGTCTGCGGCTGGTTGGCGATGATGCCGACGACCTGGCCGTCGAGGCGGGCGAGCGCGCAGATGATGTTGCGGGCCCAGCGCTGGTGGACCTCCAGGTACTCGCCGTCGTCGACGATCTCCTCGATCACCTTCGTCATGTCGTACGGCCGGTTGCCGTCCTCCGGCACCAGGTCGGCCAGCGCCTCGCAGTGCCGGTCGGCCGGGTCGGAGCACTCCGTGCGCGGCGGGTTCTCCCGGTTGTTGCCCGGGAGCAGCGAGAGGAGGTAGCGGACCTCCTCCAGGCAGGTCTCCTCGTCGTCGTACGCGAAGTGGCAGACGCCCGACGTCTCGGCGTGCACGTCCGCGCCGCCCAGGCCGTTCTGGGTGATCTCCTCGCCCGTCACCGCCTTGACCACGTCCGGGCCGGTGATGAACATCTGCGAGGTCTCGCGGACCATGAAGACGAAGTCGGTCAGCGCGGGGGAGTAGGCGGCGCCGCCCGCGCACGGGCCGAGCATCACGGAGATCTGCGGGATCACTCCGGAGGCGGCCGTGTTGCGGCGGAAGATGCCGCCGTAGCCGGCGAGCGCGGTCACGCCCTCCTGGATACGGGCGCCCGCGCCGTCGTTCAGCGACACGAGCGGCGCGCCGGCCGCGATGGCCATGTCCATGATCTTGTGGATCTTGGTGGCGTGGGCCTCGCCCAGCGCGCCGCCGAAGATCCGGAAGTCGTGCGCGTAGACGAAGACCGTACGGTCCTCGACCGTGCCCCAGCCGGTGATCACACCGTCGGTGTACGGCTTCTTCGCCTCCAGGCCGAAACCGGTGGCCCGGTGCCGACGCAGCGGCTCGACCTCCTGGAAGGAACCGGGATCCAGGAGCAGTTCGATCCGCTCCCGTGCCGTCAGCTTGCCCTTGGCGTGCTGCGCCGCGGTCGCCTTCTCGCTCGGGCCGGCGAGCACGCTCTCGCGTATGCCGGCCAGTTCCGCGATATGGGACTTCATCTCTGCCTGCCTCTGCGGTGAGGTGACGTGACATCGGACGCTGCCCGCGCCGGGCCGCCGCCGGTGCGATCCGGACACGATCGTGGCAACGCGGTCTGACCGGGCGCTGACGGGCCGCTTACGATCCGGCCCGCCGCGCCCGGACCGCGCCCGGCGCTCACACCGGCTGGAGCGCCGTCGGGGCCAGGTGATCGCCGGTGAGCGCCGGATCGTGCGAGAGGATCGCCAGCTCCACCTTGCGCAGCGCGGGCGACGGCTGGATGCCCAGCTCCTCGTCCAGCCTGCGGCGCATCCGGCGGAACACATCGAGCGCGTCGGCCTGCCGGCCCGAGCAGTACAGGGCGACCATCAGCTGCTCGCAGAAGCGCTCGCGCAGCGAATGGTTGGTGTGCGCCTCGGCCAGCTCCGCGAGCACCGACGCATGCCTGCCCAGCCGCAGTTCGGCGTCGAAGCGCAGTTCCATCGCGCGCATCCGGTACTCCTCGTACCGTGCCCCCGCGAGCTGGCACATGGTGCCGCCGGGGAAGCCGCCGAACACCGGGCCCCGCCACAGCGCGAGGGCCTCGCCGAGCATCCGGGCGGTGCGCTCCGGGTCCTTGGGCCCGGCCGACTCGGCCTGCCGTACGGACCGTACGAACTCCGCCGCGTCCAACTCGCCCTCGCCGACGCTGAGTCGGTAGCCGGCCGGATGGATGGTCACCCGGGACGTCGGGCGGTCCGGCTCCAACGCCCGCAGCCTGCGCCGCAGTCGGCTGATGTGTGCCTGGAGGGCGTTGGCCCGGTGGTCGGGCAGGGCCTCGCCCCACATCTCCTCCGCCAGGCTCTCCCCGGACACCGGCCGTCCCTCGCTGACCAGCAGGGTCTGCACCAGAGTGCGCTGGAGATCGCCGCACACGTCCGCCTCACCGGCGGCGGTGCGTATCTCCAGTGCTCCGAGTACGGAGAACCTCAGCATATCTTTCCCCCTAGATGACAATTCCTCGCCGACGGTGTTTCCGGAGTGGTGCTGCCGTGAAAGAAAGAATGGCCGAACGCGCCATGCCCCGGCGGGCCTCGACCTGTACCGCGGCCCGCCGGGGCATTATTTCCGCCGGGACGGGGGGCGGCCGGCGGCTTCTGGGTGGTGCCGAATTCATGGACGGACGCCAGATATTTCCCGCCGCCCGGGGCGGGAAGCGCGTCCAGCCATGGTTCCGGCCGTGGCGTAGAGGCCAAGATGTGAACTTGCGGCTCCGGATTCCGGCGCCGTTCACGTCAACCACATTGGCAGCACGGGCTGACGGAATGCTGACGCGGTTCTGACACAGGTAAATGAATGCCCAACTGCTCTTTTCCAGGGCAACGTTACGGTGCTGTACTCCCTTTGACGGAAAACGCTCCCGAAAGGGGTAAGGGAATGACCGCGATCACCACCGAGACCGGTACAGACAGTCTGATTCTCGACGCGATACGAGCCCACACCACGAGCGAGAACCCGAGTTCCTTCCTCGCGCTCAACAGCGGAAACAGTGTCTTCACCGTCCCGGGCGTGGACGGTGTCGTCGTCTACCGCCGCACCGGCCGCTGGGCCGTGCAGTTCGGCGGCCCGTTCGCCGCCGAGGGCGACTACGACACGCTGCTGGACGCCTTCCGGACCTACGTCCGGGACGAGGGCCTGAGCCTGGTCGGGGTGCAGCTCCAGCGGGCCGACGCCGAGCGGTACGCGGCGCGCGGCTGCGTCGTCAACCAGATCGGCGCCTCCTGGGCGGTCAGCCTGGCGGACTTCACGCTGCGCGGCACCAAGTTCATGCAGCTGCGCAACAAGATCTCCCGCGCGCTGCGCAACGGCCTCCAGATCCAGGAGGTCGACGCGGCCGAGGTCGCCGACCACATCGCCGTGATCGACAAGGCGTGGCTCGGCTCCAAGGGCGGCGCGCAGCAGCTGGAGTTCCTGGTCGGCCAGATCGGCGGGCCCGCCCAGGCCCAGCGCCGGCTGTTCAGCGGCACCATCGACGGCGAGCCGGTCGCCTACATCTCGTACTCGCCGGTCTACGGCAGCCGGGCCGGCTGGATGCACGACCTCAGCCGGCGCATCCCCGAGGGCTCGCCCGGCCTGATGGAGGCCATCAACGCGCACGCCATCGAGATCTTCCGCGCCGAGGGCGTCGAGTGGCTGCACTTCGGCTTCACGCCGTTCACCGGGCTCGACGCCGGACACGAACTGGAGGGCCACAGCCCGGCGTTCCAGTGGCTGATGCACGCCCTGTGGGCCGAGGGCGCGGCGCTGTACCCGGCGCAGACCCAGCTGTCGTACAAGCAGAAGTGGGCCCCCGACCTGTCGATCCCCGAGTACGTCGCCTTCGACGGACCGGGGGCCTCGCTGCCCGGCTTCGCGCACATCTTCCGCGCCTGCAAGGCGTTCTGACACCCCGCCCCGCCCCCATCCCGCATCGACAGGAGACGATGAAATGAGCCAGTCCACCGAGGACCTCTCGCACGCCGTGGTCGAGCAGCTGATGGCCGTCATCGGTGCCCCCGACGACGCCCAGGTCGCCGAGACCGCGGACGCCGCGGTGCGTGCCCTGGACGACCGCCTGCGCGCCGAGGCGACCGCCTGAGTGGCCGCACGGGCGGCCCGGGTACCGGCCGCCGGGGCGACCTTGGCCCGATCAGACCGGTATCAGTGCCACATCAGTGGTGCACGGAACGCTGGACGTACGTTCGCCCGGTGGTCCGGGTCCGGGAGTGCCGCACTGTACTCCCGTCGCCCGGGTCCGCCGGGCGGGCCACAGCCCGCGGCGGTGACGCCACGCGGGAGCTGAAGTCGACTCGCGGCGCCCGCAGGTCCGCAGGTCCGCGGGGCAGCGGCGCCGCCGCCCGCTATCGGGCACTTTCTCCCAAGGAGAGCAACGCATGCAGCGTCCGCACATACAGGAAGCCGTGGCCGCGGCCGCGCCGGGCGGCGAACGCACCGGCGCGTCGGCCACCTTCGCCGAACTGCTCAAACGGGTCAAGGCCGAGGGACTCCTCGATCTGGACCCGCGCTACTACGTGGGCAAGCTCGCCCTCAACACCGCCCTGCTGGCCGTCGGGTTCGTCGCGTTCTTCGAACTGGGCAACACCTGGTGGCAGTTGCTCACCGCGGTGTGGATGGGCCTGTGCGGCGGCCAGTCGGCGTTCATGTGGCACGACGCCGGCCACAAGGCCATGTTCCGCAGCAAGAAGGCCGCCTCCGCCGTCGGTTACGTGCACGCCAACCTGGTCAACGGGGTCAGCTACGGCTGGTGGGTCAACCACCACAACCGGCACCACTCCAACCCCAACCACCTCGACATGGACCCGGACATCGGCCGGCGTACCGCCATCTTCGACATCAAGCAGTACCCCACCCGCAAGGGCACCCAGAAGCTCGTGGTGCGCTACCAGAGCGTGATGTTCTTCGTGCTGCTGGTCCTCGAGGGCTTCAAGATGCTGAAGACCGCGGTCGTGTCGATCACCGGCGGCAAGACCAAGCGCCCCCTGCTGGAGACCTCTCTCATCCTGCTGCGCGCCGCCGTCTACCTCACCTGCGTCTTCACCTTCCTGTCCCCGGGCCTCGCGGTCGCCTTCATCGTCGTCCAGCACGCCGCCCTGGGCGTGTACTTCGGCATGATCTTCGCCCCGAACCACAAGGGCATGCAGGTCCGCGACGGCGAGGAGGAGACCCTGGACTGGTTGCAGCGCCAGGTGCTCACCTCCCGCAACATCCGCCCCAGCCTGTTCATCGACTTCCTGTACGGCGGCCTCAACTACCAGGTCGAGCACCATCTGTTCCCGGCCATGCCGCAGAAGAGCCTGCCGCGCGCCCGTGAACTGACCATGGAGTACTGCGCCGAACGCGGTGTGCCGTACCACGAGGTCGGCTTCTGGCGCTCGTACCGCGAGGTCGCCTCCTTCCTCCACAAGGTCAGCGCGCCGGTGCGGCGCGGTGACGTCGACGAGCAGATCCGCCGCCAGGCGATGGAAGCGGCCTGATCGTCCAACCCCCCTTGACCACCTCCGACTTACCCCCACACCTGGCCCCCGGGCCGCACGCCCGGGTCCGCCGGTGACCCGGGCGGTTCCTTCCCCAGAAGCACAGCGAAAGCGTGCGACAGCAGTTTCCAAGGAGCCAGCCCCATGTCCCAGACCACCGCCGCGGCCGGCGGTCGCACCGCTCCCGTCCCGATCGGCGCCCGCCTGGACCGCATGCCGATCACTCCCCTGCATCGAAGACTCACCGCGGTCATCGGTGTCGGCCTGTTCTTCGACACCTTCGAGAACAATCTCTCCGGCACCATCGGCAAGGTGTTGCAGAGCGACTTCGGCTTCGGCACGACCTCGCTCAAACTCGTTCTGGCCTCCGCGTTCGTCGGCCAGTTCATCGGATCCCTGACGCTCGGCCGGATCGCGGACCGGTTCGGCCGGCGTCGGGCCTTCCTGATCAACCTGGCGATCTACTCGGCCTGTTCACTGCTCGGCGCCTTCGCGCCCAACGCGGCCTGGCTGATCGTCACCCGCTTCCTCGCCGGTCTCGGCATCGGCGCCGAACAGGCCCTGTCCGACTGCTATCTGGCGGATGTGCTGCCCGCCTCCAAGCGCGGCCGGTTCATCGCCTGGGCCTACACCCTGGCCTTCTGCGGGGTGCCCGCGGTCGGCTTCGCCGCCCTGTGGCTGGTGCCGCTGTCCCCGCTCGGGGTGGCCGGCTGGCGCTGGCTGTTCGTGCTCGGCGCCCTCGGCTCCGCCGCCGTCTGGGTGCTGCGCAGGCAGCTGATCGAGTCCCCGCGCTGGCTCGCCGCCGCCGGCCGCACCGAGGAGGCCGACCGGCTGGTCGCCCGCCTGGAGGCCGAGGCGGCCGGAGCGGGCCTGCCCCTGGAGCCGCCCGCCCCGCAGCAGGACACCGACACCCCCGCGCGGGACACCCGGCTGCGCGACATCTTCCGGCCCGGACTGCTGCGCCGCACCCTCGTCCTGTGGGTGTTCTGCATCCTGTCCGTCGTCGGCTACTACGGCTTCGGCACCCTCGCCCCGCAGATCGTCGCCGCCAAGGGCTACGGCGTCGTCGCCGGCCTCGGCTTCACCGCGCTGTCCTTCCTCGGCTACCCGGTGGGCTCTGCCCTCGTCCTGCCGATCGTGGACCGCATGGAGCGCCGTACCCTGGTCGCCCTCTCGGCCGCCGCGATGGTGGTCGCGGGACTCGGCTTCGCCTACGCCGGGTCCGCGGAACTCATCGTGCTGTGCGGCTTCGCCTACACCCTGTTCAGCAACGTCTTCTCCAGCGTCTCGCACGTCTATCTCTCCGAGCAGTACCCGACCGAGATCCGGGCCACCGCGGCGGGCGCCGCGTACTCGCTGTCCAAACTCAGTGCCGGCGCACTGCCGTTCGCGCTGCTGCCGGTCCTCGACGCGCACGGTCCCGGCGCGCTGTTCGCCGTCATCGCCGCCGCCATGGCCGTCCTCGGCGTCACCGTGCTGTCCCTCGGCGAGCGCACCACCGGTGTGTCCCTGAAGTGAACAACCCCTATTGATCAAGGAGTTGAGCATGGCCTACGTCATAGGACTGCCCTGCGTCGACATCAAGGACCGCTCCTGCGTCGACGAATGCCCCGTGGACTGCATCTACGAGGGCCGCCGCGCCCTGTACATCCATCCGGAGGAATGCGTGGACTGCGGAGCCTGCGAACCGGTGTGCCCGGTCGACGCCATCTACTTCGCGGACGACCTGCCCGAGGAGTGGGGCGACGACCACGCCGCCTCCAACGCCGACTTCTTCACCGCCCTCGGCTCGCCCGGCGGCGGCAGCGCGGTCGGCCCCCAGGACCATGACTCCCCGCTGGTGAGCGCCCTGCCGAAGAAGGTGTCGGCATGAGCGGCATCCTCGCGGGCAAGCGCATCCTGGTGACCGGCGTGGTCACGGACGCCTCCATCGCCTTCCATGTGGCCAGGATCGCCCAGGAGGAGGGCGCCGAGGTGCTGCTCACCGGGTTCGGGCGGCTCTCCCTGATCGAGCGGTTCGCGGCGAAGCTGCCGAAGCCCGCCCCCGTCATCGAACTGGACGTCACCGACCAGGACCACCTGGACACCCTGGCCGAGCGGCTCGGCGCGCACACCGACGGCCTCGACGGCGTGGTCCACTCCATCGCCTTCGGCCCCCAGGGCGCCTTCAGCTTCCTCGACGGCACCTGGGACGACGTCTCGACCGCCGTGCATGTCTCGGCGTACTCCCTCAAGTCCCTGACCACCGCCTGCCTTCCGCTGCTCAAGCAGCGCGGCGGCTCGGTCGTCGGGCTCACCTTCGACGCGGCCGTGGCCTGGCCGCACTACGACTGGATGGGTGTCGCCAAGGCCGCCCTGGAGTCCACCAGCCGCTATCTCGCCCGCGACCTGGGCGAGTTCGGCATCCGCAGCAACCTGGTCGCGGCGGGCCCGCTGCGCTCCATGGCCGCCAAGTCCATCCCCGGCTTCGGTGAACTGGCCGACGTCTGGACCACCGGACGGGCCCCGGCCGGCTGGGACCTCACCGACCCGGAGCCGGCCGCCCGCGGCGTCGTCGCCCTGCTCTCGGACTTCTTCCCGCGCACCACCGGCGAGATCGTCCATGTGGACGGCGGGGTGCACATGATGGGCGCCTGACGGCGCGCACACGGGAAGGGGGCGGGTGCCGGAACCGGCACCCGCCCCCTTCCCGTGGTGTCACTCGGTCGTGCCGCCCGGCAGGATCCGCCGGAACCCGGTGTACGGCCGCAGCGCCTTCGGCAGCAGCACCGAACCGTCGTCCTGCACCCCCTGCTCCAGCAGCGCGGCCACCGTCCGGCCGATCGGCAGCGCCGAGCCGTTCAGGGTGGCGGCCGGCGTCTTGCGGCCGTCGGCCCGCTTGACCCGGATGTCCGCGCGCCGCGCCTGGAAGGTGCCGCAGTCGGACACCGAGGAGATCTCCCGGAAGGCGTCACCACCGGGCAGCCACACCTCGATGTCGTACGTCATCCGCGCCGAGAAGCCCATGTCGCCCGCGGGCAACAGCACGGTACGGAAGGACAGTTCGAGCCGGCGCAGACACTCCTCGGCGTGCCCGACCATCAACTCCAGCTGCTCCTGGGCCTCTTCCGGCGCGCAGATCCGCACCAGCTCCACCTTCTCGAACTGGTGCAGCCGCAGCACCCCGCGGGTGTCACGGCCGTACGCGCCCGCCTCCGCGCGGAAGCAGGGGGTGCGGGCGGTGAAGGCGTACGGCAGCGCCCGCGCGTCCAGCAGCTCGCCGGAGACCAGATTGGTCAGTGGCACCTCCGCGGTCGGGATCAGGAACAGCTCCCGCTCGCCGACCTGGGTGCGGAACAGGTCCTCCTCGAACTTGGGGAGCTGCCCGGTACCGGTCATGGTGTCCCGGGAGACCAGGAACGGCACCGACTGCTCGGTGTAGCCGTGCTCGCGGGTGTGCAGATCGAGGAAGAAGTCGGCGAGGGCGCGCTCCAGGCGGGCCCCGGCGCCGTGCGCCACGCTGAACCGGGCGCCGGACAGCTTGGCCGCGGCCGGCGGGTCGAGGATGCCGAGGGTCTCGCCGATCTCCGCGTGGTGCCGGGCGCCCTCCGCCGGACGCGGCGCGGGACCGCCCCGCCGTACCTCCACGGCCTCCTTCTCGGAGTCGCCGTCCGGGACGCTGTCCAGCGGCAGGTTGGGGATGCCGAGCAGCAGCTCGGTCAGGTCCCCCGCGGCCACCCGGGCGAGGCCCTCCGCCTGCTGCACCTCGGCGCGCAGCGCCCGCGCGGCCTCCTTCTCGGCCTCGCTGGGCGGGCCCGAACGGCGCGCCTTGGCCGTCCTGTTCAGCTCGGTGCGCAGCCGGGTCACCTCGGCGTTGGCGGCCGAACGGGCGCGCAGCGCACCGCCCACGGCCTCCAGGTCGAGGTCGTAACGGCGGCGGGCCAGGCGGCGCTTGGCGTCCTCGCCGGCCTCGATCAGCTCATTGGGATCGTGCATGGCGGTCTCCTGACGGGGTGGGGGAGAGGTCGGGGGTCACGGGCGCGGCGGTGTGCCGGACGCCGAGCTGCCGGTAGCGCAGCGGGTGGGCGCTGCGCAGCCGGGCCGCGTAGAGGAGCCCGCCGAGCGCGACCAGCGGCAGCAGCCAGGGCAGCGCGGCGATCACCTTGGAGGGGGAGCCGGTGAGCATGTCGAAGTTGCCGACCACCAGCCACACGGAGGTGGCGAGCCCGGCGAAGCCCAGCAGCGGGGCGAGGGTCTCCTTCCACCAGTGCCCGTGCCCGGCGCGCAGCCGCAGCCCGAGCACCGACAGCGCGGCCAGCGCCTGGAGCGTGACGATGCCGAGGGTGCCGAGGCCGAGCATGCTGGTGGTCAGGTCGGCGTACGGGTCAAGGCCCGCCACCGCGAACCCGGCCAGCACCAGCGCGGTCAGCACGCTCTGCCAGACGCTCGCCCGGTGCGGGGAGCCGTGCCGCTTGTGCTCGGCGGCCAGCGTGCGGGGGAGCAGCCCGTCCTGGGCGAGCACCTGGGCATAGCGGTTGGCGGCGCTGTGCAGGGCCAGTGTCGCCGCGAACAGGCTGGTGCACAGCAGCACTTGGAGGATGGTGCTGCCCGCCGTGCCGAGGAAGTCGTCGCCGAGCCCGAAGAACAGATCGCCCATCTGCTTGCCCGCGACCTCGCGCACCTGGTCCGGGCCGATCGCGCCCACCGCCAGCCAGCTGGTCAGCGCGTAGAAGCCGGCGATCAGCGCGGCGGCCGCGTACGTCGCCCGGGGCACGCTGCGCGCCGGGTCGCGCGCCTCCTTGCCGTACAGCGCCGCCGACTCGAACCCGATGAAGGACACGAACGCGAACATCAGCGAGACACCGACGCCGGGGCCCGCGGCGGTGTGCGGGGAGAAGGAGGCGGCGGGCAGCGCGTGCACCCCGTGCCGGACGAGGATCGCCACGTCCAGCGCCGCCAGCACCCCGATCTCGCCCAGCATCAGCAGGGCCAGCACCCGGGCGCTCAGCGCGATCTCCCGGTAGCCGAGCACCGCGGTCAGCACCAGCCCGACCGCCGCGCACCACTCCCAGGACACCGTCAACCCATGTGCGGCCAGCACCAGTTGGGTGAAGTAGCCGAGGGCGCCGGCCAGGCCGATGGTCGCGCAGTTGTACGCCAGCAGCGCCATGTATCCGGCCGCGACCGCCGGGGGCCGGCCGAGCCCGTCGGCGACGGAGGCGTAGAACCCGCCGGACCCGCCGGTGCGCCGCGCGCTGACCGCGTACCCGGCCGAGAAGCAGAGCAGCGTCACCCCGGCGAACAGGAACGCCGCCGGTACCCCGGCCCCGTCGCCGAACGCGAACGCGAGCGGGACGGTGCCGACCATCGCGGAGAGCGGGGCCGCGGCGGCGACGATGAGAAACAGGATGTGCGCCGTACCGAGCCGCCCCGAGACGGGCGGCGAACCACTGGTGGTGGACATGGGTGCTCCAGATATTGGGGAGTGGGGTGGGGACGTGGGGGGTGACGTCAAGGCCAACAGCCGCCCGCGGAACGTGCTCAGCGGACGGCTGTTGTGACTCGGGGCGGACGCTCAGGCGGGCGCGATCGCCAGAGCGGTGTTCTGCCCGCCGAACCCGAGGGAATTGCTCAGCGCCAGATCGATCGGCATCTCGGTCAGGGTCTGGGCCAGCTTGATCTCCATCCGGGCGTCCGGCATCACCAAGTTGGCCGTGGGCGGGATGAGTTCATGCTCCACGCTGAGCACGGTGAACGCGGCCTCGACCGCTCCCGCCGCGCCCAGCAGATGCCCGGTGACACCCTTCGTGGACGTCACCACCGGATCGCCGCGCAGCGTCCGCTGGATCATCCGTGCCTCGGACAGGTCGTTCAGCGGCGTCGACGTACCGTGCGCGTTGACGTGCTGGACGTCGTCGGGGTCGGCCCCCGCGTCGGCGAGCGCCGCGCGGACCGCCGCCTCGATGCCGGCGCCGTCGGGATGCGGCGACGTCATGTGGTGGGCGTCGGCCGTGGCGCCGTACCCGATGATCCGCCCGTGGATGTGCGCACCACGGGCCCGCGCGTCGGCGACGCGCTCCATCACCAGGATCCCGGCCCCCTCGCCGGCCACGAACCCGTCGCGGTCGGCATCGAAGGGGCGGGACGCGGACGACGGGTCGTCGTGCCGCCTGGACAGCGCGCCCATCTGGGCGAACCCGGCCATGACCAGGGGGGTGATCATGGCCTCGCTGCCGCCGGCCAGCACGATGTCGCAGCGGCCGAGCGCCAGCAGGTCCCGGGCGGTGCCGATGGCCGTCGCGCCGGACGCGCACGCGGTGGCCACCACCAGATTGGGACCGGTCGCCCCGAACTCGATGGCCGTCTGACCGGCCAGCATGTTCGGCAGCTGCATCGGCAGCAGCAGCGGCGACACCCGGTCCGCGCCCTGCTCGCGCAGCACATGGTGCTGTTCCTCGACCGTGCCCGGGCCACCGTCGGCGCAGCCGAGGACCACGCCCACCCGGGCGCCGTCCCAGGTCTGCGGGTCCAGGCCCGCGTCGGCCACCGCCTCGTGCGCGGCGACAAGCGCGAACTGCACGAACCGGTCCAGGCGGTGGGCCCGGCGCGCGCTCAGCAGACTCTCGGGATCGAAGCCGGGCACCCGGCAGGAGAGTTGTACGGGATTGTCGGCCAGCACCGGATCGAGGGCCGCGGCCGGCCTGCCGTCGCAGACCGCCGCCCAGCTCGGTCCGACCCCGATCCCGCCGGGGGTGATCAGACCGAGCCCGGTGACGGCGATGTCCATCGCGGCCATCAGACCTTCGCGCTCCGCTCCTCCATCAGCCGGACCATGTCGGCCACGGTCTCGGCTTCCAGGAGGTCGTCGTCGCTGACGTCCAGGTCCAGCTCGGACTTCAGCAGCAGCGACAGCTCCACGACGGCCAGCGAGTCCAGCTCGATGTCCTCCCGGGTGGCCTCGGGAGTGATGGCCTCGGGCGACACCTTGAGCTTGTTGGACAGGATTTCCTTGAGCTGCTCCAGCATGACGATTCCTTTCGAAGGTCTTCTCTGACGATCGGTCAGATGGTCTGGAGTTCGGGCCAGACGACCGTGGCCGCGCCCCAGGACAGCCCGCCGCCGAACGCGGTGAGCAGCACCCGGTTCCCCGCGGTCAGCCGCCCGTCGGCGGTGGCCTCCGCGAGCAGCAGCGGGATGGAGGCGGCACCGGTGTTGCCGACCCGGGCGATATTGCTGAGCCGCCGCTCCTCGGGGATGTCGAGCCGGTCCGAGACGGCTTCCAGGATCCGGGCGTTGGCCTGGTGCGCCGCGAACCGGTCGACGTCGTCCAGACGCCAGCCGGCCCGCTCGACGGCCTCGGTGGACGCGCTGGTCATCCGCTCCACCGCGTGCCGGTAGGTCTCCCGCCCGAGCATCCGGAAGTAGTGGTCCTCCGGGGCGGCCGGGCGGCCCGCGGAGCGCTGCTTGGAGCCGCCCGCCGGGACCTCGATCAGATGGCTCAGTTCACCGTCGCTGCCGAGCACCAGCGGCCCGAGCGCGCCGGGTTCGTCCGGCGAGCCGGCCCGCAGCACCACCGCGCCCGCACCGTCCGCGAAGATCACGGCGGTGGTGCGGTCCTCCGGGTTGATGATGGTGGTGAAGGCGTCGGCGGCGATCAGGAGCACGCTGTCGGCGACCCCGGAGGCGATCAGCCCGGCGGCGGACGCGAGGCCGTACAGGAATCCGGAGCAGACGGCGGCCACGTCGAAGGCGGGCACCTGGCCGAGCCCGAGCCGCGCGGCCACCTGGGGGGCGGTCGCGGGGCAGGGCTGGTCCGGGGTGGTGGTGGCGAGCACCACCGCGCCGACCTGCTCGTCGCCCGCCGACTTCAGGGCCCTCAGGCCCGCCTCCACCGCGAGGTCGCCGGTGGAGGTGCCGGGGGTGATGTAGAACCGCTCGGCGATGCCGGTACGGGTGCGGATCCACTCGTCGGAGGTGTCGAGGCGCTGCGAGAGGTCCTCGTTGGTGACGATGTTGGGCGGGACGTACGAGCCGATCCCGGTGACGACCGCCGCCCGCCCGGTACTCATGCGCCGGCCTCCGAGGCGAGGACCTCGACGGGCAGGCCCATGTACTTCATACGGACGTCGGCCATCTCGTCGGTCCACTGCTCGGCCATGTCGTAGCGCTGGTCGGCGGTGGTGTCGAGGAGCCGGACGCCCGGCCACACCTCGTAGTCGCCGATCAGGTCGGCATGCTTGAACATGCCTTCCTGGAACAGCTCTTCGCGGTGGATGACGAACTCCCGGTCCGGCAGCTCGTCCCACAGCTTGACGCCCGAGCGCAGGATCTCCAGGAGCCGGGGGGTGTACTCGGGGTGCTCGACGAGGTGGTCGCGCAGGATGGTGCTGGCCACGGTGAGGTGGCGGATCTCGTCGATGGCGGTGCCGCGGGAGATCTCGCCGGTCGCCGGGGACAGCGGGGTCCACTTGCGCTCGCTGAGTTCGGCGGCGGGGGCGAGGACGCCCTCGATGATGATGGCGAACACGCCGACGCCGCCGGGGAAGTCGGCCTTGTCGCGGACGATGTCCAGGGTGAAGTCCACCACCGGGTTCAGGACCCGCTTGCGGTAGTCCTGGGTCATCTCCTCGATCTCCCGCAGCAGCGCGCTCTGCGGGACGCCGAGGTCCACCAGGTGCTGGCGGAAGACCCGGGCGTGCCGTGCCTCGTCGATCAGCTGGGTGGCGTAGAACTCCATCTCGGGGATGGCGGGCGCGATGGTCACGTAGTGGCCGAGCAGCCGGGTGGCCAGCTCCTCGGAGAGGGCCCGGAAGCCGAACTCCAGGATCAGCGCCTCGCGCAGCGGGCCGGGGGCCTTCAGGAAGTCGGGGGTCAGGGCGTTCGCGTGGTGGCCGGTGGCACCCCGGTCGCGCAGGGTGCCCTGCGCGACGGAGGTGAACCAGTAGGCGAGGTCGCACTCCTCGGGGCCGAGGGTGAGTTCCTTCGCGCCGTCCAGCAGACCGGGGGCCTTCTCCCAGTCGGCCTCGGGGGCAACGGGTGCGGTCATGATGCGGCGGTCTCCTTCGCCGGACGCAGGGAACCGGCGAACAGCCCGCCGGTGTAGCTCAGCAGCGGCAGGCCCTCGTCCGCGGTGGCCCGGACGACATGGCCGAGCAGCAGCTCGCTGTCGCCCGCGGCGTGCGCGGAGTGGAACCGGCAGACATAGTGGGCGAGGGCGCCCGCGATCAGCGGGGCCTGGGCGTAGCGGTCGGCGGTCCAGGCGAGACCGGCGAAGGACGCGCTGCCGTCGGGCCGTGAGCTGTCCGCGAACCGCCGTGCCACGTCGGCCTGTTCGCCGCCGAGCACATTGATCGCGAACCGGCCCTCGGCGGCGGCGAGCCGGGCGAAGGACGAGCCCGCCCGCAGCACCACCCCGACCAGCAGGGGCGAGCGCGAGACCAGGGTGACGGTGCTCGCGGTGGTGCCGTGCATCCGTTCCTCGGGGCCCGTGGTGAGCACGGACACCGCGGAGGCCAGGTGGTACAGGGCCCGCCGGCGCTCGGCCGGGTCCTGGCGCACCGCCCGGCGCACCGGGGTCGCGGCGGTGGTCATCGTACGGCCTCCGTCTCCCGGACGACGGGACGCGCGGGGACGTGCCCGACCGGCACCGGGTCCATCTCGTGCCCGACCGGCTTGGGGTGCGGCAGCCCCAGATCGTCCAGGAGGTGGAGGTATCCCTCCTGGCGCACCGGCTCGAAGGGCAGCGCGAAGGACTTCATGAAGTTGCCGAACAGGCCCCGGTCGCCGAAGAGATGGAAC
>NZ_MUNF01000113.1 GCF_002154555.1 Streptomyces murinus | reverse complement strand
AGATGTGTATAAGGGGCAGCTCGTGAGGTGGGTGCGGTTCGTGCGCGCGGGGCTCGTGAGGGCGGGCGCGTTTCGAGGTGTTGAGGTGTTGAGGCTCAGCTCGGGGGGCGTTGACCAGGGCCGGCCGGCCCGAGGCGCGTTGCCGTTGCCAGTTGCCGTTGCCATTGCCATTGCCATTGCACAAGGGGACCGGCCCGGAGCGCGCAGGGGACGCGCACTCGGGGCGTGCACCACCCCTGAGCCCCACTCGCTCCGCTCCCCCTCGCTCCCCTGTCACTCCCCCGCACGCTCCCGCGCGCCGTCACCCTCCGTCCACATCGTGACCGTCTGTTGACCGCCTTTTCGCCGGCGTGCTGTACTCCCGTCGTGACCGACACCTGTGTGCGCCTGTGGCGGAGGGTCCATATGGACCTCGTCCGCTATGCGGGCTGTGTGTGTCGGCCGTCCTGCTGAATTCGCATCCCCTTTTTCTCCGGGCGCCGCCGTGCGCCCGTTCCGCGAACCCTCTTCAGGACGGTGCACGTGTCCCTCTCGTCCCCCTCGACGTCTCCTTCGGCGTCCCCCGCCACCGGCTCCGCGCCGACCCAGGCGGACCTCCTCGCATTCGTACGGCGCACGGCGGCCGACGCCGGGCTGCTCGCCTCGCTCCCGCTGGATCCGGAAGGCCGCACCTGGGTACGGCTGGAGGGCCCCGGTGGCAGCGAGGCCTGGCTGATCGGCTGGCCGCCCGGTACCGGCACCGGATGGCACGACCACGCCGAGTCCGTCGGCGCCTTCCTCACCGCCTCCGGCGAGCTGAAGGAGAACTCGCTCGCCGCCCGGCTGCCCACCGACGGCTGGAAGACCCTGGAACTCACCGAGGACGTGGACCGCGAGCGCCTGCTGCCCGCAGGACAGGGCCGCGTCTTCGGCCGCCACCATGTGCACGAGGTCCTCAACGAGTCCCCCGACCTACACGCGATCTCCGTCCACGCCTACTACCCGCCGCTCCCCCGCATCCGTCGCTACAGTCGCTCGGGCCAGGTGCTGCGCCTGGAGCAGGTCGAACGCCCGGAGGACTGGCAGTGAGCGCCGCCCCACACCAAAACCCGGTCGGCATCGACGAGTTGCTGGAGCGGGTCCGCGCCGGCTACCGGCGCGTCGAAGCGCGGGAGGCGTACGACACGGCGCGCACCGGTGAGGCCCTGCTGGTCGACATCCGGTACGCGGCCCTGCGTGAGCGGGACGGGCTGATCCCTGGTGCCGTCGTCGTCGAGCGCAACGAGCTGGAGTGGCGCCTGGACCCCCGGGGCAGCCACCGCCTTCCCGAGGCCACCGGGCACGATCTGCGCATCGTGCTGATCTGCAACGAGGGCTACGCCTCCTCCCTCGCCGCCGCCTCCCTCCACCAACTCGGCCTGCACCGGGCCACCGACCTGGTCGGCGGCTTCCAGTCCTGGCGCTCGGCCGGCCTGCCGGTGACCCCGCCGGGAGCCTGACCGCGCGCTCGCGGATCCGGGGGTACCGGCACGTTACGGCGACCCGTTGTCCTGAACCGGGGCAATCCCCCCGATGTACCGTCAGAAGCCGTCAGAAGCCGGACTCCCCAAGAAAGTCCCCGGCCCCGTCCTCGCCCTCCTCCTCCAGCGCCCGGCGGACGACGCGCAGGGACATTCCCTCGGGATAGCTCTTGCGGGCGAGCATGCCGGCGAGGCGGCGGATGCGTTTGTCGCGGTCGAGGCCCCGGGTGGCGCGCAGCTTGCGGGCGACGAGTTCCCGGGCGGTCTCCTCCTCCTGGTCGGAGTCGAGTTGTCCGACGGCCTCCTCGATCAGCGTCGAGTCGACCCCCTTGGTACGCAGCTCCCGGGCGAGGGCCCGCCGGGCCAGCCCCCGGCCATGGTGCCGGGACTCCACCCAGGCGTCCGCGAACGCGCCGTCGTCGATCAGTCCGACCTCCTCGAACCGCGACAGCACCTCCTCGGCCACGTCCTCGGGGATCTCCCGCTTGCGCAGGGCGTCCGCGAGCTGCTTGCGGGTGCGTGGGGTCCCGGTGAGCAGGCGCAGGCAGATCGCCCGTGCCCGCTCAGCCGGGTCCCCCGAAGGCTCCCCCCGCTCGGCTCTCGACGGGGAGGGAGCGCCTTCGTCCTCACCGGCGCCGGACGGCTGCTCCCCGAAGCCGCGCCGTCGACGGCCCCGCCTCCGGCCGTCCCGGGAGCCGGGACTGATCGAGCCGCCCCCGTACGGCTCACCGCTCCCGTCGCCCGGCAGGGCACCGTCCCCGTATGCGTCGTCTCCACCGGCCGCGTACGCGTCGTCACCTCCCGGGGCATACGCCGGGTGCTCCCCGGTGCCCCTCCCCCGTGAGGCACCGGGGGTGGCGTACTCGTACTCGGACCAGTCGGTTCGTCGTGTCACGGTCAGCTCTTGGCAGCGGCGGCCTTGGGCTTGGTGGCCTTGGCGGCGGGGGCGGCGGCCGTCTTGGCGCTGTCCTCGGCCGGGGCGGCACCCGCGGCACCCGCGGCGTCCGCAGCGGGCTCGGCCGACGGCTCCTCCGGCCGGACACCCACGCCCAGCTTCTCCTTGATCTTCTTCTCGATCTCGTTGGCCAGGTCGGGGTTGTCCTTGAGGAAGTTGCGCGCGTTCTCCTTGCCCTGGCCGAGCTGGTCGCCCTCGTACGTGTACCAGGCGCCGGCCTTGCGGACGAAGCCGTGCTCCACGCCCATGTCGATCAGACCGCCCTCGCGGCTGATGCCCTGGCCGTAGAGGATGTCGAACTCGGCCTGCTTGAAGGGGGGCGCGACCTTGTTCTTGACGACCTTGCAGCGGGTGCGGTTGCCGACCGCCTCGGTGCCGTCCTTCAGGGTCTCGATGCGGCGGATGTCGATACGCACCGAGGCGTAGAACTTCAGCGCCCGGCCACCGGTCGTGGTCTCCGGGGAGCCGAACATGACGCCGATCTTCTCGCGGAGCTGGTTGATGAAGATGGCGGTGGTCTTGGACTGGTTGAGCGCGCTGGTGATCTTCCGCAGCGCCTGGCTCATCAGACGGGCCTGGAGACCGACGTGGCTGTCACCCATCTCGCCCTCGATCTCCGCGCGCGGCACGAGCGCGGCGACGGAGTCGATGACGATCAGGTCGAGCGCGCCGGAGCGGACCAGCATGTCCACGATCTCCAGCGCCTGCTCGCCGTTGTCCGGCTGCGACAGGATCAGGTTGTCGATGTCGACGCCCAGCTTGCGCGCGTACTCGGGGTCGAGGGCGTGCTCGGCGTCCACGAACGCAACCTGGCCGCCGGCCTTCTGCGCGTTCGCCACGGCGTGCAGTGTCAGGGTCGTCTTACCGGAGGACTCCGGTCCATAGATCTCCACGACACGGCCGCGCGGCAGGCCGCCGACGCCGAGAGCCACGTCGAGCGCGGTCGAGCCGGTCGGGATGACCTCGATGGGCTCCCTCGACCGCTCGCCCATGCGCATGACCGCGCCCTTGCCGAATTGTCGTTCAATCTGTGCGAGCGCGGCGTCGAGCGCCTTCTCGCGGTCGGTTCCTGCCATGGGTTCCACCCGGTTTGCTTGAGTCGATCGCTTCACGTCAAAGACGCTAACGCCTGCCACTGACAATGCGCCCCGACGCCGGCCCGGCCTGTGGATAACCAGGGTGCATATCCACCCAAGCCATGACCAAATCCCCGGTCCACAACCCCGCCGGAGCCTTCATAAGAATGGATGTTCGATTTTCGTGTCAAGCGACACCCCGAGCGATGCCGGTACCGCGATGACGCCTCCACGCACTCGACCGTGACCGCAGCTATGTCGATCAGCGGTCGAGCGGAGCGGAGGAAGGCTTGGGCGGAGGGCGAGGTGATCCGCGTGACCTGGTTTCCGCTGAGGCCCCTCCAGACCTGCACAGCCAACGCGGTGCGCCCTTGCCCCTTCGGGCGTTCCGCCTGATCTGGCGGATGATGTCGAAGCTTCGACGACGGAGCGCCTCGCACCCCGTGACGGTGGACAAGACAGCCATCGCTTTCATCCGCCCGAAGTCTGACCTGAGCCTGGTCACGAGGACCCGCCAACGCCGCCGCGCGCGGGCCACCGCCTCCGGGGCGCGAGGAAGACGCCGACAAGCACGCCCGGGTTCTTCCAAGTAGCAGCAGAAAGGCACCGCCGGTATCGAGAACCGATGTGGCACCCGCCGTCCCCTTCCGAAGAGTACGAACGGGTGCGCCTGCCGGTCCTGCTCCCTTGGGCAAGCCCACCTTGCCGGCTACGCGACCGGGAAGGCCAGCGACCCCCTCGGCTCCGTACGGGCACGGGCATCGTTCCGGCGATACAGCAGCCCACTACCCGCAGTCGCGACCGCGGGGGAACAGGGCCACCTTCTACCCCAGAAGCGGCTCGGGAACCCTTCCGGACAAGACAGCAGATGCGCCTGTTTATAAGCACTTCTTTGGGCACCAGCGTTCCGGGGCTCCGCTGACATACCAAGTTGATCTGGCTCCACCGGTATGACAAGGCAGTTCACGCCAGAGCCAGAAGAGGCTGTGCATCGCATCTTGCGGCGTGATCGGATAGGGGACGACTTCGTCCTGGGCGCCGAAAGTCACCCCTGTCGGGCCACGTCAGAGGAGCTGGAGCACCTCGGCCAGCGCGCCGGGACGCTGGTCAACGGGCAAGGGGTCGACTAGGTTCTGTCTCTTTGGT
>NZ_MUNF01000112.1 GCF_002154555.1 Streptomyces murinus | reverse complement strand
CTGGAGGACGGGCGGCTCGTCGGCGTACGTGTCCAGCGCCGCCACCGCGAGCCGCCCGTCCTCCAGCGCGTCGCACAGCGCCCCCTCGTCCAGCAGCGCCCCCCGCGCCGCGTTCACCACCACCGCCCCCGGCGGCAGCAGCGCCAGCTCCCGCGCCCCGATCAGCCCCCGCGTCTCCTCGGTGACCCGGGCATGCAGGCTGATCACCCGTGAGCGCCGCAGCAACTCGTCCAGCGAGGCCATCCGCAGCCCGTACATCTCCCCGCGCGCGTACGGGTCGTACACCATCACCCGCGCCCCGAGCGCCCCCAGCACCCGCGCCACCCGGCTGCCGACCGCGCCGTACCCGATGAGTCCGACGGGCAGGTCCTCCACCTCCAGGCCGCTGTGCTCGTACGTGTAGTACCGGGAGCCCGCCCAACTCCCTTGCGCGGTCAGGCGGTCATGGGCCTGCGGGATGCGCCGCAGCGCGGCGAGCAGCAGTCCGACGGTGAACTCGGCCGTCGCCGCGGCCTTGCGGCCGGGCGCGCAGCACACCCGGACCCCGTGGGCGCGGGCCGCGTCGAGATTGACGTTCACCGGGCGCGCCCGGCAGACCGCGACCAGCCGTAACTCGGGGCGGGCGGCGAGGACCCGTTCGGTGACCGGTGCCATCTGGGTGACAAGGACGTCCGCACCGGCGAGGGCCGCGATCAGCTCGTCCTCCGCGTCGCTGGCCTCCTCCACCTCGGCGACGGTGCCGAACGGTTTCTGCGGCCAGTCGAGCGTCAACTCCCGCACATCGCAGTGGGCTTGTCTGGCCAGCGCGGCCGTGATCAGCGAGGGGAGCACGAAGCGGTCGCCGGCGGCCAGTACCCGCACACTGGAGGTCATCACAGGAACACAGGTTGTAATGATCGCCCGAGGGGCGTCAATCCCTGGTGTGTGGGGAAAGCGGGGAAACTCCGAACGCGCCCGGCGGGTACGGCGAAAGGCCCTCCGCGAGTCATGTCCTCACGGAGGGCCTCCCCTCATCCGCCTGCCGCCGTGAAGGGTGAGAAGACGATCACGAGGCAGGGCGCTTCAGCGGCGCGCGGGGCGCGCCCGGGCTCACGGAGCCAGCAGCAGCGTGTTCGCGCGCGAGGCGGCGGCCTCGTAACGGCGGGCCACGTCCTGCCAGTTGACGACGGCCCACATGGCGTCGATGAAGTCGACCTTCTGGTTCTTGTACTGGAGGTAGAAGGCGTGCTCCCAGGCGTCGAAGACCAGGATCGGGGTGGCGCCCTGGCCGACGTTGCCCTGGTGGTCGTAGACCTGCTCCACGATCAGCCGCCCGCTCAGCGGCTCGTACGCCAGCACGCCCCAGCCGGAGCCCTGCGTGGTGGCCGCGGCCTTGGTCAGCTGGGCCTTGAAGCCGGCGAAGGAGCCGAAGGACTCCTTGATCGCGTCGGCGAGCGCGCCCACGCCGTCGGCGGCCAGCGGCTCGCCGCCGCCGTCCTTCGGGCCGGTCATGTTCTGCCAGTAGATGCTGTGCAGGATGTGCCCGGAGAGGTGGAAGGCCAGGTTCTTCTCCAGGCCGTTGATCGAGCCCCAGGTCTCCTTGTCGCGCGCCTCGGCCAGCTGCTCCAGCGTGTCGTTGGCGCCCTTCACATAGGCCGCGTGGTGCTTGTCGTGGTGCAGCTCGATGATCTCGGGGCTGATCACGGGGGCCAGCGCGGAGTAGTCGTAGGGCAGCTCGGGCAGCGTGTAGACGGGCATGGGTGATCCCCTCCGGAACCTTATTGCAAACTGCTTGCAACTACACGCTAGCAACAACTGCATCAGGGCGACAGGAAGGCTTGCCTTAGTGTCGGTACGATCGCGCGGTGATCACTTCCAGCGCCCGCACCACGGTCTTCGACGTCGACGGCACGCTCTGCTTCGACGGCCGGACGATCGACGGCAGGATCCGTACCGCCATCGAGACCTGCGAGCGCGCCGGTCACCACCTGGTCTTCGCCTCTGCCCGGCCGGTCCGCGACCTGCTGCCGGTCCTCGGCGGGGCCTTCCCCACCGCCACGCTGATCGGCGGGAACGGCAGCCTCGTCTCCGTCGGCGGCGAGGTCCGGGCGCGGGCCGCGTTCGAGGCGGGCGACCTCGGCAAGCTGCTGATCGAGGCCGACCGCTTCCGCGCGGGCTATCTCGCCGACGGGCCCTGGGACTACGCCTACACCGGCCCGGCCGATCACCCGATCCTCGGCCGCGTCGACCAGGGCCGGCTCGCCCGCCGGGTCGACCTCGCGGGCCTGCCCGCCGTGGTGAAGTTCCTCGTGGTCGACGCGACCGACATGGCCGCCCTCGCGGAGGCGGGCCGCGTGCTCGGCATGACCGTCAACCACCATCTCGACGAGGCGATCATCGACTTCGCGCCCGGCACCACGAACAAGTGGGAGGCCCTGGCCTCACTGGGCATCGACCGCTACAACGCCTTCGGCAACGACATCAACGACCTCGACCTGCTGCGCCACGCCCACCACTCGGTCCGGGTCGGCACCCACCCGGCCCTGGACGGCATCGCCCGCGTCACCGTCGCCGCCGACCCGGAGGCCGTGGCCGCCGAGATCTCCCGGCTGGCCACGGTGTGAGGGGTCAGCGCCTGGCGCGCACCCGCTGCCAGGCGTACCCCGCCGCCGCGAGCACGAGCGTCATCGCGCCCG
Source organism: Streptomyces murinus (assembly GCF_002154555.1). GTDB lineage: Bacteria > Actinomycetota > Actinomycetes > Streptomycetales > Streptomycetaceae > Streptomyces > Streptomyces murinus. Next base: position 10,928 of record NZ_MUNF01000112.1, on the reverse strand, counting down.
AGGAGTACAGCTGGACGCGGGTGTCGGGCTGCCGCGCCATCAGGACGAAGACCGCGGCCATGCCCGCGAGCGCCACCCAGGTGAGGTACGGGAACGCCCACATCCGCACGACCAGCTTCTCCGGTGCCTCGCGTTCGATGCGGCGGCGCAGCAGCAGCTGGGAGACGGCGATGAAGATCCAGACGACCAGGATCACCGCGCCGATCATGTTCAGCAGCCACGGGAAGACGTCATTGGGCCGCCAGTAGCTCAGCAGCACACAGACGAAGCCGACCAGGCAGGAGGTGGCCACACCGATCCGGGGCACCCCGCCGGACACCTTCGCCAGCACCTTCGGGCCCTGGCCGCGCTGGACCAGGGAGTAGGCGATGCGCGAGGAGCCGTAGATGTTGGCGTTCATCGCGGACAGCAGGGCCACGAACACCACGATGTTCATGAGCTGGCCCGCGCCCGGGATGCCGAGGTGGTCCAGGGTCGCCACGTAGGGGCCGCGCGCCACGACCTCCGGGTCGTTCCAGGGCACCAGGGCGACGACGACGGCCATGGAGCCGATGTAGAAGACGGCGATCCGCCACATCGCCGTCTTCACCGCGCGCGCCACGCCCCGCACCGGGTCCTCGGACTCCGCCGCCGCGATGGTGACCGTCTCCAGACCGCCGTACGCGAAGACCGAGGCGAGCAGGCCGATGACCAGGCCCTGGCCGCCGTGCGGCAGGAACTGGGTGAGATGGGCGGTGCCGGGGGAGTCCGTGCCGGGCAGCACGCCCGTGAGCGCGAGCACGCCGAGCACCAGGAACAGCGAGATCGCGCCGACCTTGAGCGCGGCGAACCAGAACTCGAACTCGCCGAAGTTCTTCACGGCGGCCAGGTTCGTGCCCAGGAAGACCACCATGAACAGGGCGACCCACAGCCACTGCGGGCTGCCGGGCACCCAGCCCTGCGCGATCTTCGCCGCGCCGATGCCCTCCAGGCCGACCGCGGTGCACAGCAGCACCCAGAACGCCCAGCCGGCGGCGAACCCGGCCCAGGGCCCGATGGCCCGCTCGGCGTGCGCGGAGAAGGAGCCGGAGGACGGGTACGCGGCCGACATCTCGCCGAGCATCCGCATGACCAGCATCACCAGCAGCCCGGACAGGGCGTAGGCGATCACGATGGACGGTCCGGCGGCGGCGATGCCCGCGCCCGACCCGACGAAGAGCCCCGCGCCGATCACACCGCCGAGGGCGATCATCGACAGATGGCGCTGCTTGAGCCCATGGGAGAGGGCGGGGTTCTCCGCCAGGCGTGGTGTGTCCGAGCGGGTGGTGCTGGGCATGGGCGCGGCTCTCCCGATGCAATAGGCGGGCGTGCAATAGGCGGGCAAAAACTAACCCAGTCTGGGCGGCCCGTCCGCTCACGCGGAGAGACCGCCCAGTATCCGGACACCCGCCATTCGGAGAGTGAGACTCCGGTTACACCGCCGCGGGCTCGTGCGCGGGGGTGTCCGCCGGGGTGTGTACGGGTGTGTAGTGCGCGGCGTCGCCCTCGATGGAGTAGCTCTCCTTGCCCTCGACGCCGACCGGGACATCACCGGCGACGGTCACCCGGTGCAGCCGGCGCGGCAGGTCGTCGTAGTTGTCGATGGCGTAGTGCTGGGTGATCCGGTTGTCGAACAGGACCAGTTCCCGCTCCGCCCAGTGGTGGCGCAGGATGTTCTCGGGCCGGGTCACATACGACTGGAGCAGGTCCAGGATCGTGCGGGACTCGCCGACCGACAGGCCCACGATCCGCTGGGCGAACCCGCCGACGAACAGCCCGCGCTCCCCGGTCAGCGGATGGACGCGCACCACCGGATGGGCGGTGCGGAAGGTGATCGAGGTGAACTCGGCGCGGTGGGCGGCCTGCTCCGCGTCGACCTCCTCGTCCGGTACGGCGTAGTCGTAGTCGTTGGTGTGCTCGGCCCACAGCGTGTCGGCGAAGCGGCGCAGCGGCTCGGGCAGATCGCGGTAGGCGGCGGCCGCGTTCGCGATCAGCGTCTCACCGCCGTACGGCGGGATCGTGATCGAGCGCAGGGTGCTGGCCTGGGGCGGGTTGAGGACGAAGGTGACGTCCGTGTGCCAGTGGTTGGCGCGGCCCCGCTCGCTGTCCACGGGCAGCACGTTCGGGGCGCCCTCCACGGCGCCGACCGTCGGATGGGCGGTGGTCAGCGCGCCGAAGTGCCGGGCGAACGCCTGCTGGCCGGCGTCGTCCAGGCCCTCGGCGGCGAAGACCAGCGCCTTGTGGACGTTCAGCGCCTCGCGGATGCCGGTCACCTCCGCCTCGGTGAGCGGCCGGGTGAGGTCGACGCCCGAGACACGGGCGCCGATGCGCGCGGTGACCTTGGTGATCTCCAGGGACATGGGAGTTCCTTTCCGAGCGGTGGGTGTCAGGCGAAGGCGGGGGACAGGTGCTGGTTCGCGGGGCGCGGCAGGCCGTAGCGCTCGCGCAGGGTCCGCTTCGGGCCGTACTCCGTGCGGAACAGGCCCCGGGCGCGCAGGATCGGTACGACGTGGTCCACGAAGGCGTCCAGGCCCGAGGGCAGCACGGGCGGCATGATGTTGAAGCCGTCGGCCGCGCCCCGGGTGAACCAGGTCTCGATGCGGTCGGCGATCTGCTCGGGCGTCCCGGCGAAGGTCTGGTGCCCGCGCCCGCCGCCGAGCCGGCCGATCAGCTGCCGCACGGTGAGCCGCTCGCGCCGGGCCAGCTCCACCACCAGTGTGTACCGGCTCTTGGCGCCCTCGACGGCGGACTCGGGCGGCAGCTCGGCGGGCAGCTGCCTGTCCAACTCAAGGTCGCCGGGCGCGAGTTGGAGCAGCCGTTCCAGGCGCCGCAGCCCGTGCTCGGGCACGATGTGGTCCTCCAGGACCTGCTCGGCCGCCCGCGCCTCGGCCTCCGTCGAGCCGAGCACGGGCACGATCCCGGGCAGCACCTTGAGATGCCCGGGGTGCCGCCCGGCCCGCTCGGTGCGGTCCTTGACGTCCGCGTAGAAGGACTGCGCGTCGGCGAGGGTCTGCTGCGCGGTGAACACCGCCTCCGCGTACCGCGCCGCGAACGCCTTGCCGTCCGCCGAGGAGCCCGCCTGCACCAGCAGCGGGTAACCCTGCGGGGAACGCGGCACGTTGAGGGCGCCACCGACCCGGAAGTACGGGCCCTCGTGCCGGGCCGGATGGATCTTGTCGTCGTCGCCCCAGACACCGGCCGCCTTGTCGGCGACGATCGTGTCGTCCTCCCAGCTGTCCCACAGCTTCAGCGCCACATCGAGGAACTCGGCGGCCCGCGCGTACCGTTCGGCGTGCGCGGGCTCCTGCTCCAGACCGAAGTTGCGGGCTGCCTCCGCACCGGCGGTGGTGACGATGTTCCAGCCCGCCCGGCCGCCGCTGACGATGTCCAGCGAGGCGAGTCTGCGGGCCAGGTTGTAGGGGGAGTTGTAGGAGGTGGACGCGGTGGCGATCAGCCCGATGTGCTCGGTGGCCGTCGCCAGCGCGGTCAGCAGGGTCAGCGGCTCCAGGGCACCGGCCGGACGCTGGCCGAGCTCGCCCCACAGCTGGGGGCTGTCGGCGAGGAACAGGCTGTCGAAGGTGCCGCGTTCGGCGGTCTGCGCGAGCCGTGTGTAGTGCCGCAGATCGACATGCGCGTACGGATCGCTCTCCGGGAGCCGCCAGGACGCCTCGTGGTGGCCGGTGCTCATCAGGAACGCGTTCAGGTGGAGTCGGCGGGTGGTCATCGGTGGTCCTCCGTGACACCGAGGGCGGCCAGCAGCCGCTCCCGGTACTCGCCCAGGACCGGCTCCCGGTAGGAGCGCGGGTGGGGACGGTCGATGGTCAGATCGAGGCCGATACGGCCCCGCTCCAGGACGAGGACCCGGTCGGCGAGCACGATCGCCTCGTCCACGTCATGGGTGACGAGCAGCACGGAGGGCCGGTGGCGCTCCCACAGCTCGCGCAGCAGATGGTGCATCCGGATCCGGGTCAGCGCGTCCAGCGCCCCGAACGGCTCGTCCGCCAGCAGGAGTTCGGGCTCCCGCACCAGGGCGCGGGCCAGCGCGGCCCGCTGTGCCTCACCGCCGGACAGCTCGCCCGGCCAGGCCCGCTCCCGCCCTTCGAGGCCGACCTCGGCGAGGGCGGCCCGGCCGCGCCGTGCCGCGTCCTTCCCGTCCAGGCCCAGCAGCACGTTGTCCAGCACCCGGCGCCAGGGCAGCAGCCGGGAGTCCTGGAACACCACCGAGACCTGTCTCGGAGCCGCGACCTGCCCGGACCCGGCCACCCCGTGATCGAGCCCGGCGACGGCCCGCAGCAGGGTGGACTTCCCGGACCCCGAGTGCCCGAGCAGCGCCGTGAACTGTCCGGCGGGCAGTTCGAGATCGATGCCGCCGAGGATCGTACGATCGCCGAACGACCGGTGCAGGGAGCGCAGTTGGACGGCGGTGGCGGGCCGGGTCAGCTGCTCAGTGTGCGGCGCCATGACAGCACCCTCCGTTCGATCAGACGGACCGCGCTGTCGGAGACCAGGCCGAAGACGCCGTAGATCAGCAGGCCGACGAGGATGGTGTCGGTACGGCCGTAGTTCTGCGCCTGGAACATCATGTAGCCGAGCCCGCTGGTGGCGTTGATCTGCTCCAGGACCACCAGGCCCAGCCAGGAGCCGGTCACCCCGAGCCGCAGCCCCACGAAGAACCCGGGCAGCGCCCCCGGGATCACCACCTGCCGCACGAAGCCGAGCCTCGACAGGCCCTGGACCTCGGCCAGTTCGACATAGCGGCTGTCGATCCCGGCCAGCGCGGCATGCGTGTTCAGATAGACCGGGACGTAGACGACGATCGCGATGATAGCGACCTTGAAGGTCTCCCCGATGCCCAGCCAGAGGATGAACAGCGGAATCAGCCCGAGGGTCGGGATCGCCCGGTTGAGCTGCACCGTCCCGTCGATCAGCGCCTCCCCGGTGCGGCTGAGCCCGGACAGCAGCGCCAGCAGCACCCCGGCGGCCAGCCCGATCGTGAAGCCGTACGCGGCCCGGCGCAGCGAGGTCAGCACATCGGTGGGCAGCGTGCCGTCGGTCCACAGATGGCCGAGGGTGCGCAGCACCGTCCAGGGCGCGGGTATGGCGGCCGGGTCGAGCTGCCCGGCGGCCGAGGCGATCGCCCAGGCGGCCAGCACCAGCAGGGGTCCGGCCAGCCGGGCGGCGGGCAGCCGGCGCCCGGGGGAGAGGCGGCGCCGCCGGCGGACCGGGGGCAGCTCCCCGGACGCGGTGGCGGACGCGACGGTCGCCGTGGTCGTGGTGGTCGTCACGGCGGTCACCTCCGGTACTCCTCGGGCACGGCCCGCGCGGCGATCGCCTCGAAGCGGTGGTCGAACAGGCCGGACACATCCGTCTTCCTCACGAAGCCGCCCTCGGCGAGCAGATCCGCGGTCTCCTGCTCCCACTTGATCGCCTCGTCCCAACGCGGCGGGAACAGCGGCTTGTTGGCGAGCGCGGTGATGGACTTCGCCTGCGGGAGGGTCAGGTTCTGCGTCTTGACGTAGAACTCCTCGTTCCACCGGTCCGGATGCTCGTACTGCCACACCTGGCCCTGGGCCCACCGCGGGATGTAGGCGGCGATCGCGGCGGCCTTGGCGGGATCGTTCAGCGCGGCCTGCGGCGCCCAGAGCAGATTGAGCAGGTCGACCACATCGGTGGTGACGGTGCGGGCCCCCTTCGCCGCGTACTGCTTGAGATAGGCGGGCGCCTGGCTGTTGGCGAGCGGGGCCACGTCCACCTGGCCGGACTGGAGGGCGGTCAGGAACTGGTTGCTGGTCAGCGGCACCAGCTCGGCGTCGTCGTACGCCAGGCCCGCCTTCTTCAGGGCCCGCAGCAGGACCACGCCCTGCGCCTGCCCCTGTGAGAAGGCGAGCCGCTTGCCCTTGAAGTCGGCCGCGGTACGGATGTCGCTGCCGGGCCGGGTCGCGAACAGGTAGTTCGGCCTGCGGGTCAGCTCGATCGCCACGATCTTCGCCGCGAGGCCCTGGAACTGCGCCTGGATCGGCGGGATGCCCGCGTTGTTGGCGACATCCAGGGACCTGGCGCGGAAGGCGTTGATGACATCGGGACCGGCGCCGATGTTCACCCAGTCGGACACGGTGAACGGCAGCGGCGGGAACTTCCCCAGCCTGAACTGGAGTTGCTCCACACCTTGGTACGAGGTGATCTTCAGGCTGGTCCCGGCGGGGACCTTGGCCGCGAGGGGCCGGGTGGCGGCGGCGCCACTGGTGTCGGCGGTGGCCACGCCCTTGGCGCAGCCGTCGAGTCCGGCGACGGCGGCGGACGCGCCCAGCAAGGAGGTGAGAAAGAGACGACGGTGCATGGGGGTCTCCCGGAAAGAGCCGGTCAACGGAAACACAGAGAAACTCAGGGAAATGCGAAGAAGCCCTGGGAAATTCACGGCAACACGCGTGTCACACGCGGCAAGATGTCAGCAACAGAAGGCGTGACACTCGGTTCGACAGCTCGTGAAGGGGCGCATGACCAGCATGTTCCAGGTCCCCGGCGACCCATGTCAACATTCCGAGTTTCTGAATTAAATACCCTCAGGTGAGGCGCCCAGCGGGTCCCGGAACAACGCGTCGAGCAGCACCGAACCGCCCGCGACCGCGAGTACGGAATCCGGGAAACTCGTCGGCAGCACCGCCGCGGACCGGGAATTCCCGGCCGCCTCCCGCAGCGCGTCCAGGCACTCCTCGAAGTGGATGACCCCCACCTCGGTGACCACGACCGTCTCCGGGTTGAGCACATCGAGCAGCAGCGCGGCCGCCCGTCCCGTCGCCCGCGCCCGCTCCACCAGCAGCCGCCGGGCCACCGCGTCCCCGCCCTCCGCCGCGGCCACGACATGCATCGGATTGGCCGAGTCGGTGACCCCGGCCGCGCGCGCCCTACGGCACAACGTCCGTTCCCCCAGCTCCACTTGAAGGCAGCCGGTACGGCCGCACGGGCACGGCTCGGTGCCGCCCGGCACCGGCAGATGCGCGATGGCGCCGGCCGCGGACCGGGGCCCGTGGTGCACCTCGTCATGGGTGGCGAACGCGGCGTCGACCACATTGCCCACGAACAGATGCAGCACGCTCCGGCTGCCCCGGGCCCGCCCGAACAGCCGCTCACCGTTCACCAGCGCCCGGGCGTGCCCGTCGACTTCGACCGGCAGACCGGTACGGGCGGCGAGCAGCTCCCGCACCGGCACCTCGCGCCAGCCCAGCAGCTCGTGCTCCACCACGGTGCCCGTCTCCCGGTCCACCCAGCCGCCGACGGCGACCCCGACCCCCAGCGGACGCCGCCCGGACGCCTCGGCGAACAGCGCGGCGAGCCCCTCGGCGGCCCGCGCCAACACCAGCCCGGGATCGGTCCGTTCATGCTTCAGCTCACGCCGGGCCAGCACCCGGCCGCGCAGATCCAGCAGCGCCACGGTGGTGTACGGCACCGCCACATGCACCCCGCCCACCACGAACCGGGCGTCGTCCAGCTCGACCGGCACATGCGGCCGGCCCACCCCGCGCGAGCGGCGCGGCGCCGGGGACTCCCGGATCAGCCCGAGCCCGGCGAGCCGCGCACAGTGCTCGGTCACCGACGCGGGGGACAGGCCGGTCAGCCGCGCCACCGTACTGCGCGCCACCGGACCGTGCTCCAGCACGGACCGCAGCACGGAACTGGCACTGGTGCGCCGCCGGTCGCGCTCGGCGGCGCGGGGCACGGGGGAGACAAGGGTGGACGCCGCACTGCGGGGCATGGAGAACCGTCCTCGGGACCGGAGCCGGTACATCGGAAGACCGGAAAGGACGAGGCGGCCGGGCCCTGGTGGCGGGCCGCCCCTATCCCGAACGACGACAGGTGGCCGCGCCCTGGCGCCGCAGGTCGACATAGCGACGCGACGTGAAGTACCGGGCCTGCGCAACCATGCCCCGAAGCTAGCAAACCCCCCGACCACTGCCCACCCCACGCCCACCGACCGAGACGACCGGGGACCGTCGCACCGGGGGCCGCCCCCGCTTTGGGGGATCTCTACAGTCACGTCGGCACCTCATGAGGTCTGCTGAAGCACTCCACCTCAGTGACCACCGTCACGCCGAACCCGGTGTGAGTCGTGCTTTTGTGCGGAGCCCACCAAGCTGTCGATCAACCCTTTGTCGAGCGCTGACGGTGATCGGCCTCAGGGCGCCGGTATAGCGTCGCGATGTCCCACCTGTCCCCTGTCTCCTTCACCCCGCGGAGTCCCCATGAGCACCGCCACCGTCAGCGCCCGTCCGGGTGCCGTCCTCGCCGATCTGCTGCCCGCGTCCCGCGCCCGTGACGCCGTCCTCATGCTCGGCGGTGCCGCGCTCACCGGGCTCGCCGCCCAGCTGTCGGTGCCCGTGCCCGGCTCCCCGGTGCCGGTGACCGGCCAGACCTTCGCCGCGCTGCTGGTCGGCACCGCGCTCGGCGCCCGCCGCGGCTTCCTCTCCCTCGCCCTGTACACGGTGGCCGGCATGATCGGCGTGCCGTGGTTCGCGGAGGGCGACTCCGGCACCGGCGCGGTCTCCTTCGGCTATGTCCTCGGCATGCTGCTCGCCTCCGCCGTCGTGGGCGCCCTCGCCCGCCGGGGTGCCGACCGCTCCCCGCTGCGCATGGCGGGCACGATGATCCTCGGCTCGGCCGTCATCTACGCCGTCGGCGTCCCCTACCTGGCCCTGGCCGCCCACCTCTCCCTCGGTCAGGCGGTCGCCGCCGGTCTCGTCCCGTTCCTGATCGGCGACGCCCTCAAGGCCGCCCTCGCGATGGGTCTGCTGCCGACCACGTGGAAGCTCGCCGGCAAGCGCTAGCCGCCCACCAGGACACGGCAACGGCCGCGGGGCCTGACGAAGTTCGTCAGGCCCCGCGGCCGTCGTACGTGCGAAGAGCGGGTCAGCCGATGGAGACCTTGTCCGCCGGGGCCTCCGCGGCCGGGGCCGGACGCTCGCCCGTGACCTTCTGCTTGATAAACGCGATGGCCACCACGATCGCCGCGACCAGCAGCGACAGCAGCACGGTCTCCCGGCCGTCGTGTTCGGTGTCGAAGAGCATGTACACCAGGACCGCCACGATCACCGCGGCCGCCGCCCAGGTCAGGTACGGGTACAGCCACATCCGCACGACGAGCTTCTCCGGCGCCTCGCGCTGGATGATCCGGCGCATCCGCAGCTGCGAGAAGCAGATGACCAGCCACACGAACAGGGCCACCGCACCACTGGAGTTGACCAGGAAGAGGAAGACGGTGTCCGGGAACTCGTAGTTGAAGAAGACCGCCACGAAGCCGAAGACGACCGAGGCGAGGATCGCCGCCATCGGCACACCGCGGGAGGTGGTGCGGGCGAACGCCTTCGGCGCGTCACCGCGCTGGCCGAGCGAGAAGGCCATCCGGGAGGCCGTGTACAGACCGGAGTTGAGACAGGACAGCACCGCGGTCAGCACGATGACGTTCATGATCTGACCGGCGTGCGCGATCCCGAGGGAGTTCAGCGCGGCGACGTACGAGCCCTGCTTCTCCAGCGACGCGTCGTTCCACGGCAGCAGCGTGACCACGACGAGGATCGAGCCCAGGTAGAAGACACCGATACGCCAGATGATGCTGTTGGTGGCCTTGGTGACCGCGCGCTGCGGGTCCTCGGACTCACCGGCGGCCAGGGTGGCGATCTCACTGCCCATGAAGGAGAAGACGACCAGCAGCACACCGGTGAGGATCGCGCCCGGACCGTGTGGCAGGAATCCGCCGTGATCGGTGAGGTTGGCGAAGGACGCCTTGTCGGTGTGCGCGCCCGGCAGCACGCCGAAGATCGCGAGCAGGCCGACGACGATGAACGCGCCGATCGCCACGACCTTGATACCGGCGAACCAGAACTCGAACTCGCCGTAGGAGCCGACCGATACGAGGTTCGACGCGGTCAGCACCAGCATCACGATGAGGGCCCAGCCCCACTGCGGTACCGCAGGCACCCAGCCCGACAGGATCTTGGCGCCGGCCGTTCCCTCGACCGCGAGCACCACGACCCAGAAGAACCAGTACAGCCAGCCGATGGAGAAACCGGCCCAGCGGCCGAGCGCCCGGTCGGCGTGCTCGGAGAAGGAGCCGGAGGTCGGGTTGGCGGCGGACATCTCGCCCAGCATGCGCATCACGAGGACGACGAGGGTGCCGACGAGGGCGTAGGACAGCAGAATGCCCGGTCCGGCCGCGGCGATGCCGGAGCTGGAGCCGACGAACAGTCCGGCGCCGATCACACCGCCGATGGCGATCATCGTCAGGTGCCGGTTCTTGAGGCCTGCTTGAAGTCCGGAACCAGGAGGGGTCATGGACGGATTCCTTTGCGCCTGTTGAGCGGGGGTTCTCGTACGGAAACGGGGGTTGCCGTTGTGGGGTCCGGTACGGGATTCGTACGAGCGGTGTACGAGTCGGTCCAGTGAATCCGAGGCGAACGAATTCGGGAACCTCTGAATCCGGATTGTTACTTGAGGTTCCCTTGAGGTTCTATGGCCCCGCTCACATTTGACGACGAAATCCGTAGGTCTCCGGGTGTCGTATGAGTCACCTCCGGATGCCTTGACGGACGCCCCTCGAATGCCGTGGACCCCGGGCTGCTGCCCCGATTCCGGCGTGTCACACTCGTCCCATGCGCGTGTACCTCGGCTCCGACCATGCGGGCTTTGAACTCAAGAACCACCTCGTCGAGTGGCTCAAGGCGGCGGGGCACGAGCCCGTCGACTGCGGGCCGCACATCTACGACGCCCAGGACGACTACCCGCCCTTCTGCCTGCGCGCCGCCGAGCGCACGGCCGCCGACGCCGACGCCCTCGGCATCGTGATCGGCGGCTCCGGCAACGGGGAGCAGATCGCCGCGAACAAGGTGAAGGGCGTGCGCGCGGCGGCGCGCAGGCAGAAG
>NZ_MUNF01000111.1 GCF_002154555.1 Streptomyces murinus | reverse complement strand
CTGACCGCGGCCCTGGCCGCCCCCGCCGTCCTCGGCGCGGCGCCCGCCCAGGCCGACGAGAGGAGAGGCGAAGGAGACCTCTCGCGTGACATGCTTGCCGCCCTCACCGCCGAACTCGGCGGCGACCGGCACACGGCCAAGGCTCTCGTCCCGCTCCTCCAGGACGTCGGCTTCGACTGGCACCCGGAGACCGCCCCCCCTGAAGAAGTTCGACTTCGTCGTCGCCTACGGCTTCGGCAACCGGCCTCCGGCGGGCGGCGGCGATCCCGCCAAGGTGCTCTTCGAGCCCGGCCCGGTGAACGAGGCGCTCGCCGACACCGTCGCCCGCGTCCGGTCCCGTATCGACGTACCCGTGTACGCGCAGTGGGAGATCGCCCGCTTCCTGGACTCCAAGTACGGCATGCGTGACGTCACGTCGATCGAGCCGGTGATCGCGGCGGACGGCACGATCACGTACCTGAGCACCGACGGGGTCGCCGCCCNNCGGCGTACGCGCCCGCGGGGATCACCGTGCCCGGCACCTACGACCCCGAGTCCGGCCAGGCCTGGACCCGCAGGCGTGACCTCTACCTGGTCCACGACATGGTGGCCCAGTTGACGGTTCTGCGGACCAAGCTGATCGCACAGGCATATCCGAACGGCTGACACACCGGACCCGTGTCTGGGCTCTGGGCTTCTGGCTTGATTCAACCTGTGTGGGCGGGGTGCGGGGTGCGTGTTCTTCTGGCCTGCTGGCCGCCCGGGGCCCGGCCGGGTGGCTTTGGCGCTCGGCCGGGGCACCCGGAGCCCCCACCGGCGACAGCGCCACCGCCGACCAGGGAACCCGAACGCCGCCCAAATTCCACGACACGTGCGGCACGAGCGGATGTCCGCCGGCCCCGCGCCCGTCGGTCAGCAGGATG
>NZ_MUNF01000110.1 GCF_002154555.1 Streptomyces murinus | reverse complement strand
CGTTGTTGCTCGCGTTCTTCACCGTGACCGTGTTGCCGGACTGGGTGTAGCTGCCGTTCCAGAGGCTGCTGACCGTCTGGTTGCCGGGGAAGGTCAGCTTGACGGTCCAGCCGTTGATGGCGGCGGAGCCGTTGTTCTTGACCGCCACCGAGCCGGTGAAGCCGGAGCCCCAGTCGGAGGAGTTGGTGAAGGTCGCGGAACACCCGCTGCCGCTCGGCGGGGGAGTGGTGGGGGGCGGGGTGGTGGGAGGCGGCGTGGTGCCGCCGCCACCACTGGTGACGGTGATGTTGGAGCTGCCGCTGCTCTGGTAGCCCTCGGTGGCCAGGATCTCGTAGTTCGGGGTGCCGAGGTTCAGGCCGAGGCTCTTCCAGGCGTTGAAGATGTTCGACACGGTGATGGTGCCGCCGGTGCGCTTCGACTGGCGGACCGCCCAGTACTGGTCGAACGTGGCGGTGCCCTCGATGGACGGCGCGTCGACGCGGGTCGTCTTGTACAGATCGTACGTGCTGCCGTCACTGCTGACCGAGCCCAGCTTGGTCGCGCCCGAACTCGGGTTGTAGTTGCCGTAGTTGTCGACGATGTACCACTCGATCAGCGGGTTGGTGGTCCAGCCGTACAGCGACAGGTAGCAGTTGCCGTTGCAGTTCCACGTGCCCGAGTACGAGACGGTGTTGGTCGTGCCCGGGTTCCAGCCGGTGCCGGCGACGACGTTCTGTGAGGCCGTGTTCCAGGTCAGGCTGTAGTTGCTGCCCGAACCCAGGGTCATGGTGGCGCCGCTGGACTGCTCCCAGAACGAGTAGAAGTAGCCGTTGTTGGTGCCGGTGCTGTTCGAGGTGATGGTCGTGGCGGCCTGGACCGGGCCGGTCAGCACGAAGGCGACCACGACCGCCACCGCGGCGGCGACGAGCCCTTGTACCGCGGCCACGAGGCCGCGTCTGCGGCGCAGCTCGCGGGTCAGCGTACTCATGGGTGTTTCCTCCTTGTGCGGGTGTGGAGGGCCTGCCCGTAATGACAGGGGCATGACACGTCGGCGACGGGCACCGGCGATGGCGAACAGTCTGGACGGCGGCCGACGAGAGTCAACAGTTTCGGTGGAAGTTTCGAAAACTTTCTGGACGGCTGATTTTGTCGGCGAGATCATAGCCCCTGGTCAAAGCTCAGTTCTGGAGATCGATCCGGTGCGGTCCATCGAGTCGGATCGAAAGTTGCGAACCTGACGCATCGACAGATGGACGACTGCTCGAAAGTTTCGAAACGGCTGCCCGCACATCAGGACGTCACACGGCCGTGCCGCACCAGGGTTCGCCGTCCGTGTGGAACAGTCGGTCGGCGGTGGGGAGGGCCTTGGGGTCGTGGACGGTCGCGGCGCCGGCGACCGCCAGTGCCAAGGGGCGTACGCCGCCCAGATAGAGGGATGCCAACGATGCGGCGGACAGGGTGAGTTGGGCGGGTCTGCGGGTGCGGCGGACCTCGGTGGGGCCGACCAGGTAGTGGCCGGAATTGGCGGGCAGCAGGGGGTCGTGGACGCCGAGCACCACCGGGTCGCCGTCGCCGTACGCGCGGGCGCGCAGGGCTGCGAGGGTGTCGACCGGGCGCAGCCACAGCTCGTCGCGGACGGCGGTGACCCGGCAGACCCGGGGGTCGGTGAACAGCCACTCGACCGGCTCGTCCAGCGGGCGCCCCCGCAGCCGTATCTCGTCGACCAGTTCGACGCTGAGCAGGAACCGCCACAGCCCCGCCCAGGACTCCGGGGTGCGGCAGTGCAGTTCGTCCACGTCGAGGGTCGTACCGCGGACGCTGTAGCGGGCGAAGCCGTCGGGGACTCCGGCGCCGTCGGGACCGTCCGCACCGGTGTGCACCGCGACCCGGGAGAACAGCCCGGCGCCCGCCAGCTCGTGGTTCAGCAGCTGTTCGTACCAGGGCCAGCGGCCGATCGCGCCGGGGCGGGCGCGGGTACGGTCGTACACGTCGCGGCACAGCCCGGCGCTGTCGGCCGGGTCCGCCAGGCGGGTGTCCCCGCCCGAGGGGACGTCGGCGGTCAGGACGGCCCGGCGGCGGTCGATCACCAGGTCCCGGCAGCGGGTCGCGACGCCGAAGCCGAACCGGCCGTAGATACCGCCCTCGCTGGGCCGGACCATGGCGAGCGGCTCCGGCGTGGCCCGCAGCGCGGCCGCCATCAGAGCCGTACCCACGCCCCTGCGGGTGTGCCCGGCGCCGACCCCGAACCGGAACTGGACGCTGAGCGGCGCCCGTTCACCGCCCGGTACGACGACGTCCGTGGGCATGGACTGGTGCATGGCGATCAGCCGGTCGCCGTCGAACGCGCCCCGCACGGCGCCCGGTTCGAAGGACGCGGACAACGGGGACCAGTCCCGGTCGGAGACGGGCGGCTGGTGCAGGGAGCCACGGAAGAGGTCGAACGCGGCCCGGAGCCCGGCGCGTTCCACCTCGCGGGTCGTCAACTCGCTTGTCTTCAACGGTCGTTCCGATCGAGAGTGGCGGACAGGGTGCCGTACAGGGCGAGGGCCGCCAGGGGCAGCGCGAACAGCAGCAGCACGGCGCGGGTGGGCAGCACCCCGAGGAGCAGGCCGGCGAGCACCGGTCCGGTGGAGGCGACGAGCCGGGGGACGGTCTGGAAGACGCTCTGCACCCGGCCGAGGATCTCCTGCGGCACGTCGTCCAGGAGCGTCCTGTTGGTGAGCACCCCGATGACCGGGGTGGCCACGCAGAAGCAGCCGGCGAGCAGGGCGCCCCACAGCACCCGGTCCGTGCCCGCGATCGCGGACACGGCGAGCGCCCCGGTCCAGGTGGTGGCGAGGACCAGGGTGCGGGGGCGGGCGCGCCGTACGGCGGGCAGGGTGATCGCGGCGCCCAGCAGGTTCCCGGCGCCGGTGCAGGCGGTGATCAGACCGGTGCCCAGGGCGTCGTTCGAGGCGGCCGCGGTGACGACGAGGACCACGATGACCCCCTGGATCCCGAAGTCGGCGACGAGCACGGTGAGCGTCATGTTCCGCAGGAAGGGATGGCGGCGCAGAAAGCGCCAGCCGGCCGTGATGTCCGTCCAGCGCGCGGCCGGCCGGTCCGCGGGGGCGGCGGTGGTGGTGGCCGGCAGGGTCGCCACGAGTGCGGCGGAGGCGAGGAAGGACACCGCGTCCACGGCGAACGGCAGGGCGGGCGAGACGCCGTAGAGCGCGCCGCCGGCCAGTGGGCCGAGCAGGGTGAGGAGCGCGGTGCGGCTCTGGTTGGCCGACAGGGCCGCGGGCCGCCTCGCGGCGGGGACCGCCGACCGCAGCGCGGTGGCCGTGGCCGAGGCGAAGGGCACACCGAGTGCGCCGCTGACGGCCGTGACGGCGAGGACGACCCCGACGGAGACCTGGTGGGTGGCTACCGTGTACGTCAGGACGCCGAAGGCGATGCCCCGGACCAGGTCGGCCCGCACCATCACCGGGCGCCAGCCCACGCGGTCGACCAGCAGACCCGCCCAGGGCAGCGCGAGCAGCATGCAGGACGCGCCGGCGAAGCCGATCAGACCGACGCCGAGCGGGCCGCCCGAGGACGCCATGACGACCAGGGGGAGGGAGACCAGCGAGGCGAAGGTGCCGAGCGAGGACAGCGTGTACGCGATCCACAGCCGCACATAGGTCTGGTTGCGGTACAGCGCGGGCGCCGTCATCGTCGTCCCTCTGCCGCGAGGTGCCGGGCCCCGGGCGGCACCGCTCGCCGTGCCGCCCGGGGCCACGGGGCCCGCCTTAGTCGATCGTCAGACAGTGGTTGCTGGCGGTGCTCATGAGGGCCACTTCGCCCTCGCCGTCGATCTGGTCGACGGGCAGTTCCTGGAGCTCGAGAATCGTGTTCATCTGCTGTCCTCCTCGTGGGTGTGACGATCCGGAGCCGGACGGCCCCGGAAACCTTGGGCGCCCTCGGGCGGGCGGGATGTGCGGTACGGCAGTCCGGCGGCCTCGGCCCATGCCGACTCCGTCACCGTCGGCCGTATGGGCGCGGGTGGCGCTCCGGCCGCGCGTGCGCAGGCGTGCAGGGCGAGCAGCACGCCCGCCGTGCCATTGCTCAAGTCCATGGACAGGCGCAGGAGTTGGTGTCCGGGGAAGGCGATGCCGGGCGGTCCGTCCGGGCCGCCGTCGCGGGTCACCGCGTGCCAGGACAGCCGGCGGACGTGCCGGGCGAGTTGGGCGAGCGGTACCGGTCGGGTCTCCGCCCCGGCCAGCGCCGTGATCAGCCCGGCCCGCCCCATGAACAGGCCGGGCTCCACGGTGAACGGGGCGTGGCAGGCGCGCAGGATGCCCCGGTGCAGCGCCGCGAGCCGTTCGTCGGGCCGGTGACGGTGGTACAGGGCCACGGCCTCCGCAAGACCGGCGCCGCCGAGTCCCAGGTACGGCAACAGGCGGGCGCCGTCGGCGAGTTGGACCTCGCCCGCGTCGTCGGTACGGCAGTGCGCCAGATCGAGGTCGAGGGCGCGCCCGGCGTGGTCCAGGCAGGCCGCGTCGCCCGTGTCCGCGTAGCGCCGCAGGAAGAACAGGGCGGCACCGGTGAAGCCGTGCAGCAGCCCCGGCCGCAGGTCGTCGGCCGCGTCGCCGATGAGATCGGCGAGTCTGGTGGTGACGCCGTCCAGTTCGTCCCGCCAGTGCGTCTCGCCGGTGGCCCGGGCAAGGTGGCGCAGCACCAGGGCGATCCCGGCGAGGCCGGACTCCAGACCGGGTGACCGGGTCGCGGCGGTCTTGGGTGCCGCGCGGTCCAGGGCGTCGTACGCCTCCTGCTCATGGCCGAGGCCGTGCAGGACGAGGGCGGCGCCGTGGAACCCGGTGTGCAGTCCGGGTCGGGCGGGGGCCCGGCGGAGCGCGTCCGCCAGCCAGCGGGCGTGCCCCGGGTCGGTCGCCAGGCCCGCGCCGCGCAGGGCGTACAGGACACCGGCGGCGCCGTACGCGAGGTTGTAGCCGCCGTCCTCCAGGCCCTTGGGGTCGCCGGGGAAGAGCCGGTCGGTGCGCTCCGGGGTCGCGCTGGCGTGGATCGCCCGCGCCAGCGAGGCCGTCAGCGCCCGCATCGCCGGTCCGCCGAGATCCCCGGCCGCCGCCGTGAAGTACCGCTCGGGGCCGATGCGTTCGGGACCGGTGCGTTCGAGGGCGCCGGGCCGGGTCAGACCCGTACGGATCCGCCGGGTCAACTCGACCGGTGCGGGGAAGAGTTCGCTGACCGCGTCGGCCAACTCGCCCGTCTTGCCCGGATCGAGGTCGAGCATCAGCGTGAGCGGCAGGAACAGCGCCATGCGCACACAGTCGAGGGCGTACGTGTCCCGGTCGATGCCCGACCGGGCGTGCTCGGCGACATAGCCGGGGCAGGCGATGGCCGGGGCCGGGTCGAGGCCGGGGCGGTGGGCGATCTCGAAGTCCACCAGGGCGATACGGCCGTCGGGCCGCACCATCACATTGCGCGGATGGAGGTCGCCGAACACGTATCCCCGTGCGTGCAGCGCGGCCAGCGCCGACTCCAGCCGGTCGAGGATGCCGAGCGCGGTGCGTGTGTAGTCGGCGAAGGCGGCGCGGTCGGCGGCGCCCCGGGCCGCCGGGTTGCGGGCGGCCAGGAACTCCCACAGGGTCGTGCCCTCGATGTGCTCCTGGGCGAGATAGTGGTGCTCCCAGACGGTGAACGTCCCCTTGAAGTCCGGCACGAAGTCGAGGTCGCCGAGCGCCTCCAGGGTCCGCGCCTCGCGGTACAGGCGGGTGACCGCGTCGTCGCCCCTGCCGTCGATCCCGGCGTGCGGCCGCGCCTCGCGCAGCACCACCCGGCCGCCCGTCGCGGGGTCCTCGGCGAGGTAGATGCCGCCGCCGTTGGAGAAGTGGAGCGCCTTGCACACCGTGTACGGCATCGGGGGCCCGGCCTGTCCCGCGACGGCCGCCGCCGTCATCTGGCCGCGCAGGAAGGCGGGGATCTCCACCCACTCGGGCGGCCGGAAGCCGGGGCCCCGGGGATCCGGTACCAGGGTGCCGTCCGGCGTTCGCACCGCGAGGACCCGCCGCCCCTTGCCGTCCGTCGTGTGCATCCGCCGGAATCCGCCGAAGCGCACATACAGCGGGCCCCGGCGCCAGCGCAGGTCGCTGAGGACGTACGGGCCCTCGCGACCCTCCAGCAGCACCGACAACTCGTCCAGGACGCCCTTGAGCTCGGTGTCGTCCAAGGGGTAGACGGTGATCAGCTTGCCGCTGCCGCCACGGGGCGCGTACTTGCTGTTCAGCCTCCGGTGGGCCGCGGGGCCGAGCAGCACCTTGAAGGCGATCCGGCGCTCGAAGCAGTACGCGGCCGCGATCTCGATGACCTCGGCGGCCTCCCGGGGGACGACCGAGACGTGCACCTTCCAGCCCTGCTCCGGGAGTTCATGACCCTCGGGGGCGAAGTGGCTCCAGACGTCGTCGTGGGACAGGGTCCAGCCCTCGGGGGCCGGGCGCCCGGTCAGGCCGAAGCGCTCCTGCGCGTCGGTGGCCGGGCGGTCGTAGAAGTCCGAGCCGGGCTGACAGTACCGAAGGTAGTCGTCCACGAGGGCAACTCTGCACGTGGGCGATGCCGTTGGTGCATCGTGGAAGTCCACGAACCTAAGCCCGGCCGCAGTGTCCATAACCGACTGATGTGTGTCCCTTTGTTGTCAGGTTGTCGGCCTTGACTGCAAGATCATGTCCATGTCTGACATGCCTTCTCGTCTTTGTATGGTGACGCTCGGGGCGCGGGACGTACCGGGGCTGCGCCGGTTCTACCGGGCCCTGGGCTGGGCGGAGTTACCCGGCAGTGACGACGGCCGGGTGGGCTTCCTGCTCGCGGGGGTGCTGCTCGTGCTGCGCCCCGCGGCCGGGACGGACGGCGCCACCGGGGGCGCCATGCTGACCTGCACCGTGACCGGGCCCCGGCAGGTGGACAGCGCGTGCGTGGCCGCGGTGGCCGCCGGTGCCACCGTACTGGCCGAGCCGGCGGACCACCCCGAGGGCGGCCGGTCGGCGTGCGTCGCCGACCCCGAGGGCAACCGCTGGGAGATCGCGTGGGCCCCGCTCGCACGCTGGCGGACCGAGGACGGGCAAGCACCGCCCGCTGCTCCCGCTGCTCCCGCGTCGGACGAGCCGCACCGGGCGAGCGCCGAACTGCTGCACCACCACGGTGCGTCCGACGAGGTGGTCGCCGCACACCTGGTCGCGGCGGGCGGCAACGGACCCGGCTGGGCCGTCGAGACACTGCTGTGCGCCGCCCGCACCGCACGCCGCGAAGGACGGCCGGAACAGGCCGTGGACTTCCTGCGCCGGGCGCTCGCCGAACCGCTGCCGCCCGCCCGGCGCGGCGGTGTACTGACCGAACTCGGCAGCCTGGAAGTCACCTTGGGCCCCGCGGACCGCGCCCTCGGAGTACGGCACCTGGCCGAGTCGGTGCGCCTGGAACAGTCCGATGTGAGCGTGTTCAAGGCCGCCAACGCCCTGGGCACCGCCCTCGCGGCCCGCGGCCAGACCTCGGTCGCGCTGGAGGTGATGGAGGAGCTGGCCGAACGGTTCACCGGCCATCCCGAACTCGCCTGGGCCGTCCAGGTCGCCGCCGCCCTGATCGCCTCGCACGACGGGCACAGCTGGCTGGAGACGGTGGACCGGCTGCGCCGACTCGCCGCCACCACACCCGCGCGCCCGGCACCGGCCGTACGGGTGTTGCTCGCCGAATTCGACTCCACCAGCGGCCGGTTGTCCGCCGCCGAGGCCGCCGCCGTCGCCCGCGAGGTGACCGTGGAGCCACTGGACCCCTTCTCCCGGACGTACGTCCTGGCCTCCGCCGCCACCCTCGCCCAGTGGGCCGACGAACTCGCCCTCGCCGACCGCCTGGTCACCGAGGGCCTGACCGGACACCGCGGCCCGCTGGTCGACCCCGGCTACCAGAGTCTGCTCAGCGTGCACGCCGAGAGCCTGGTGATGCGCGGCCGCTACCGGGAGCTGCTGGAGGCGTGCCACGGCTGGGGCGTGCTGATCGGACCGCCCGCCCGCCCCGCGCCCTCCGGCGTCGGCAACGCGCATCTCGTGGCCCAGGCCGTCATCGCGCTCACCGAGACGGGCCGCGCCGCCGAGGCCCGCCGGCTGGCCGACTCGATCGCCGTCGACGGTTCCCACGGATCCTGGGAATGGAACGAATTCCTGTACGCCCGAGGGCTGTTGAGCCTCGCCGAGGGTGACCCGGCCGGTGCCCTGGACGATCTCTCGGAGTGCGGCCGGGGCCAGAGCGCCCGCCAGGTGACCAGCCCGGTCGTCACCCCCTGGCGCTCAGCCGCCGCCGACTGCCAGCTGCTGCTCGGCCGGCCCGCGGCGGCCGTCGCGCTCGCCACCGAGGAACTGGCGGCGGCCCGCCGCTGGGGCACCCCCCGGTGCGTCGGCCGGGCCCTGCGGGCCCTTGGCACCGCCACCGGCGGCCGGGCCGGGCTCGCCACCGTCGAGCGGGCCGTCGCCCTGCTGCGCACCGCCGGCACCGACCCCGAGCTGATCGCCGCGCTCGCCGCCCACGGCCGGCTGCTCGCCGCCGCCGGACACCGCACCGCCGCCCGCGGCGCCCTGCGGGAGGCCGCCCGGCACGCCGAGCGGATCGGCGCCGGACGCTGGTGCGCGGTGGTCGCCGCACTGCTCGCCGCCGCCGGAGCCCGCCGGGCCACCGCCTCCCAGACCGGCGCGCACGCCCTCACCGGCAGCGAACGGCGGATCTGCGCACTGGCCGCGCAAGGGCACTCCAACCCGGAGATCGCGGCCCTGCTGCATCTGGCGCTGCGCACCGTGGAGACCCATCTGACGAACAGCTTCCGCAAGCTCGGGGTGCGCCGGCGCACCGAACTGGCCGGGCGGCTCGCCGCCGAGCCCGCCGTACCGGACCGGTAGCGAAGGGCCGCCGGCCCCATGGGGGAGAATGGGGGGCATGAGTCTGTTCCGCGACGACGGCATCGTGCTGCGCACCCAGAAGCTGGGCGAGGCGGACCGGATCATCACCCTGCTCACCCGGGGCCACGGCCGGGTCCGGGCCGTGGCGCGCGGTGTGCGGCGCACCAAGTCGAAGTTCGGGGCCCGTCTTGAGCCCTTCTCCCATGTGGATGTGCAGTTCTTCGCGCGCGGCAGCGAACTGATCGGCCGCGGGCTGCCGCTGTGCACCCAGAGTGAGACCATCGCGCCGTACGGTGGCGGCATCGTGACCGACTACGGGCGCTACACCGCCGGTACGGCCATGCTGGAGACCGCCGAGCGGTTCACCGACCATGAGGGCGAGCCGGCCGTACAGCAGTACCTGCTGCTGGTCGGCGCCCTGCGGACGCTGGCCCGGGGGGAGCACGCCCCGAATCTGGTGCTGGACGCGTTCCTGCTGCGCTCGCTCGCCGTCAACGGGTACGCGCCCAGCTTCGGCGACTGCGCCAGATGCGGGATGCCCGGGCCCAACCGGTTCTTCTCCGTCGCCTCCGGCGGCTCCGTGTGCGTCGACTGCCGGGTGCCCGGCAGCGTCGTACCGTCCCCGGGGACCCTGGTACTGCTGGGCGCGCTGCTTACGGGAGACTGGGAGACGGCGGACGCCTGCGAGGCGCGGTTCGTCCGGGAGGGCAGTGGGCTGGTCTCCGCCTATCTGCACTGGCATCTGGAACGCGGGCTGCGGTCGCTGCGGTACGTGGAAAAGTCCTAGCCGGGCCCTGAGAAGCCGGCCCGGAGAAGTCGTAGAGGGAGTCGGAGCACATGGTGGTACGCGGGATCCTGGGGCGCCAGCGGCGCGAGTACACGGCGCCGGAGCCGCACCCGTCCGGCGCCCGTCCGCCGAAGCTTCCCGGCGAGCTGGTCCCGAACCACGTGGCGATCGTCATGGACGGCAACGGGCGGTGGGCCAAGGAGCGGGGGCTGCCGCGGACCGAGGGGCACAAGGTCGGCGCCGAGCAGGTGCTCGACGTGCTCCAGGGCGCGATCGAGATGGGCGTGGGCAACATCTCGCTGTACGCCTTCTCCACCGAGAACTGGAAGCGCTCGCCCGAGGAGGTGCGCTTCCTCATGAACTTCAACCGCGACTTCATCCGCAAGAGCCGCGACCAGCTGGACGCGCTGGGTGTGCGGGTGCGCTGGGCCGGGCGGATGCCCCGGCTGTGGAAGTCGGTCGCCAAGGAGCTCCAGGTCGCGCAGGAGCAGACCAAGGACAACGACAAGCTCACGCTGTACTTCTGCATGAACTACGGCGGCCGGGCCGAACTCGCCGACGCGGCCAAGGCGTTGGCGGAGGATGTGCGGGCCGGGCGGCTGGATCCGTCGAAGGTGTCCGAGAAGACGATCCAGAAGTACCTGTACTACCCGGACATGCCGGACGTCGACATGTTCCTGCGGCCCAGCGGGGAGCAGCGGACGTCCAACTACCTGCTCTGGCAGAGCGCTTACGCCGAGCTGGTCTTCCAGGACGTGCTGTGGCCGGACTTCGACCGGCGCGATCTGTGGCGGGCGTGTCTGGAATTCGCCTCCCGCGACCGGCGGTTCGGCGGCGCGATCCCGAACGAGGAGCTGCTGGCGATGGAGGGCGACGGCTGAGCCGCCTCCCCCCTCAGTTGTTCCGCGTGGCGCACTCCGCGCAGGTGCCGAAGATCTCCACGGTGTGCGCCACGTTCACATATCCGTGCTCCGAGGCGATCGCCTCCGCCCATTTCTCCACCGCCGGGCCCTCCACCTCGACCGCCTTGCCGCAGCCGCGGCAGACGAGATGGTGGTGGTGCTCGCCGGTGGAGCAGCGGCGGTAGACGGACTCGCCCTCGGACGTGCGCAGCACGTCCACCTCGCCGGCGTCGGCGAGGGACTGGAGCGTGCGGTAGACGGTGGTGAGCCCGACGGAGTCGCCCTTGTGCTTGAGCATGTCGTGGAGCTCCTGCGCGCTGCGGAACTCGTCGACCTCGTCCAGCGCGGCGGCCACTGCTGCCCGCTGACGGGTCGCGCGGCCCTTCACGGGCGGTCCAGCGGTCGTCACTGCTGCCTCCTCACGTCTCACCCCTGACCCGGGCCATTGTGCCAGCCCGGCGCCCCGGAGGTCAGGCGTTGATCTCCTCTCCCGTGCCGCGCGCGGCCGGAATCACACACTCCGCAGGATCCCCGCCGGGCCCCGCGGCCGTGGCCGCGCGGGCGCGTCGGCGGGCCAGCGGGGCGGCCAGCGCGGTCAGTACGACGAACGCGGCGATGGTGAGCAGGACGATCGTCGCGCCGGGCGGGACGTCCTGGTAGAACGACGCGATCGTGCCGCTGACGGTCACCGTGATGCCGAGCGCCACCGCGATCGCGAACGTCATCGCGAAGCTCCGGGTGAGCTGCTGGGCCGCCGCCACCGGCACCACCATCAGCGCGGAGACCAGCAGCAGTCCGACGACGCGCATGGCGACCGTCACCGTCACCGCCGCCGTGACCGCCGTCAGCAGGTTCAGGGCGCGCACCGGCAGCCCGGTGACCCGCGCGAACTCCTCGTCCTGGCTGACCGCGAACAGCTGGCGGCGCAGGCCGAGGGTGACCAGCACCACGAACGCGGCCAGCAGACAGATCGCGTTGACGTCGGAGGGGGAGACCGTGGACAGGGAGCCGAAGAGGTAGGTCGTCAGGTTGGCGTTGGAGCCCGTCGGCGCCATGTTGATGAACATCACGCCGCCCGCCATGCCGCCGTAGAAGAGCATGGCCAGCGCGATGTCGCCGCGCGTCTTGCCGTACCAGCGGATCAGCTCCATCAGGAGGGCGCCGAGCACGGAGACCGCCGTCGCCATCCAGACCGGGGAGGTGGACAGCAGGAAGCCGAGGCCGACGCCGGTCATGGCGACATGTCCGATGCCGTCGCCCATCAGGGCCTGGCGGCGCTGGACCAGGTAGATGCCGATGGCGGGGGCGGTGATGCCGACCAGGACGGCGGCGAGCAGGGCCCGCTGCATGAAGGCGTAGTTCAGGAAGTCCATCAGCTCAGCAGTCCCGTCCGGATCGGTTCGGCGCCCGCGGGTGCGTGCGGGTGTACGTGGTCGTGACCCGGCAGCGCATGCTGGCCGACGGCTCTCGGGGGCGGGCCGTCGTGCAGGACGCAGCCGTCGCGCAGGACGACCGCGCGGTCGATCAGCGGTTCCAGGGGGCCCAGTTCGTGCAGCACGAGCAGGACCGTCGTACCGGCCTCCACCTGGGTCCTCAGCGTCCGGGCCAGGATCTCCTGGCTGGCCAGATCGACGCCGGCCATCGGCTCGTCCATGATCAGCAGTTCGGGGCGGGCGACGAGCGCGCGGGCGATCAGCACCCGCTGGTGCTGGCCCCCGGACAGGGCGTTCACCGAGTCCTTGGCGCGGTCCGCCATGCCGACCAGTTCCAGGGCCTCGCGCACGGCGTCCCGGTCGCCCTTGCCGAAGAGGCCGAAGCGGGTGCGGGCGAGGCGGCCGGAGGAGACGATCTCGGTGACCGTCGCCGGGACGCCGCCCGCGGCGGTGGTGCGCTGCGGTACGTAGCCCACGCGGGACCAGTCGCGGAAGGCGCGCCGGGGGGTGCCGAACAGCTCGATGATGCCGTCGGTGACCGGGACCTGGCCGATGATCGTACGGATCGCGGTGGACTTGCCGGAGCCGTTGGCGCCGAGGAGGGCGACGACCTCGCCGCGCGCGACGGTGAGGTCGATGCCGCGCAGCACCGGGCGGCCGCCGAGGTCGGCCCGTACGCCGCGCAGGGATATGACGGGTTCGCCGTGGGTCTCCATGCTGACTCCTGTCACTTGGTGCCCAGTGCCTTCTGGAGCGCCTTGAGGTTGGCGTCCTGGACGGAGAAGTAGTCCTTGCCGCGGGACTTGCCCGTGATCCCCTCGATCGGGTCGAGGACGTCGGTCTTCAGGTTCGCGTCGTGCGCGATGGTCTTCGCGGTCTTGTCGCTGACGAGCGTCTCGTAGAAGACCGTCGAGACATGGTCGGCCTTCGCCATCCGCTCCAGGTCCCGCACGCGCGCGGCGCTCGGCTCCGAGTCGGGGTCGAGGCCGTTGATCGCCTCCTCGGTGAGCCCGTAGCGCTCGGCGAGGTAGCCGAAGGCGGCGTGCGTGGTGATGAAGACCTTGGACTCGGTCTGCGCGAGGCCGGCGCGGAAGCGCTGGTCCAGGTCGCCGAGCTGCTTGACCAGGGCCGCGGTGTTCTTCTTGTAGTCGGCCGCGTGCTTCGGGTCGGCCTTCTCCAGGGCCGTGCCGACGCCCTTGGCGACCTGGGCGTAGCGCACCGGGTCCAGCCAGATGTGCGGGTCCTCGCCCGCGGAGTCCTCGCCCTTGCTGGTGTCGTGCTCGGCCGCGTGCCCGCCGACCTCGTTGCCGTGCGCCTCCATGGCGACCAGGGACGCGGCGTCGACCTTCGTCTTCACCGAGGACTGCGCGACCGCGGCGTCCACGGAGGGCTGGAGGTTCTTGAGGTAGAGGACGGCGTCGGCGTCGTCGATCGCGGCGATCTGCTTGGGGCTGATCTCCAGGTCGTGCGGCTCCTGGCCGGGTGTGGTGAGACTGGTGACATGGACGTGGTCGCCGCCGATCCGCTCGGCGAGGAAGGACATCGGATAGAAGGACGCGATGACGTCGAGCCTGCCGTCACCGGCCGCCGCGGTGCTGCTCCCGGAGCAGCCGGAGAGGGTGCCGAGGCCGAGGGCGGTGACGGCGGTCAGGGCGGCGGCGGGTATGAGGCGTCCACGTATGTTCATGACAGTCATTTTCAACAAAAATGGAAACCGTTGTCAACAAGCCGGTCGGGATACCCCGGGATACCACTCGGGATGCCCCGGGATGCCCGTTAGGACAGGGGCCGATTTGGCCGTGGGGGAGCCTGCGCCGGTAACCTGAAGCATTCGCTGGAAGCATCTCGCTTCAACGCCCGTCGTCGTAATGAAGAGAGCACCGTGGCCGCCGACAAGATCGACACCATCGTCAGCCTGAGCAAGCGCCGTGGCTTCGTTTTCCCGTGCAGTGAGATCTACGGCGGTCAGCGTGCCGCCTGGGACTACGGACCGCTGGGTGTCGAGCTCAAGGAGAACATCAAGCGCCAGTGGTGGCGCTACATGGTGACGTCCCGCGAGGACGTGGTCGGTATCGACTCGTCCGTCATCCTGGCCCCCGAGGTCTGGGTCGCGTCCGGCCACGTCGCCACCTTCACGGACCCGCTGACCGAGTGCACCGCGTGCCACAAGCGGTTCCGTGCCGACCACCTCGAAGAGTCCTACGAGGAGAAGAAGGGCCACGCCCCGGCGAACGGCCTGGCCGACATCAACTGCCCGAACTGCGGCAACAAGGGCCAGTTCACCGAGCCCAAGCAGTTCTCCGGCCTGCTCTCCACGCACCTCGGCCCGACCCAGGACTCCGGTTCGGTCGCCTATCTGCGCCCCGAGACCGCCCAGGGCATCTTCACCAACTTCGCCCAGGTGCAGACCACCTCGCGCCGCAAGCCGCCGTTCGGCATCGCCCAGATGGGCAAGTCGTTCCGCAACGAGATCACGCCGGGCAACTTCATCTTCCGCACCCGCGAGTTCGAGCAGATGGAGATGGAGTTCTTCGTCAAGCCCGGCGAGGACGAGCAGTGGCAGGAATACTGGATGGAGCAGCGCTGGAACTGGTACACGGGCCTCGGCCTGCGCACCGAGAACATGCGCTGGTACGAGCACCCGAAGGAGAAGCTCTCCCACTACTCGAAGCGGACCGCGGACATCGAGTACCGCTTCCAGTTCGGTGGCAGTGAGTGGGGCGAGCTCGAGGGTGTCGCCAACCGCACGGACTACGACCTCGGCGCGCACGCCAAGGCCTCCGGCCAGGACCTCTCCTACTTCGACCAGGAGGCCGGGGAGCGCTGGACGCCGTACGTCATCGAGCCGGCGGCGGGTGTCGGCCGCACCATGCTGGCCTTCCTGCTCGACGCGTACGTCGAGGACGAGGCGCCCAACGCCAAGGGCAAGATGGAGAAGCGCACAGTGCTGCGCCTCGACCACCGGCTCGCCCCGGTGAAGGTGGCCGTGCTGCCGCTGTCCCGCAACCCGGAGCTGTCGCCGAAGGCCAAGGGCCTCGCGCAGGCGCTGCGGCAGAACTGGAACATCGACTTCGACGACGCGGGCGCCATCGGCCGCCGCTACCGCCGTCAGGACGAGATCGGTACGCCGTTCTGTGTGACGGTCGACTTCGACACGCTTGAGGACAACGCGGTCACCGTGCGCGAGCGCGACACGATGAAGCAGGAGCGGGTGTCCCTCGACCAGATCGAGGGGTACCTGGCGCAGCGCCTCATCGGCGCGTAGGTGCTCCGCCGGGGGGCGCCGCTGACGGATGGTCGTCCGTCCGCGGCGCCCCCCTGGCTTGTCGCGCGGTTCCCCGCGCCCCTTCGGGGCGCTTTGTTCAACGCCCTTGCAGCGCCTTGACGTTGTCGCCGAAGGTCCAGTTCTTCGAGCCGTCCCAGTTGAGGGACCAGTCCATCAGGCCCTTGAGCGATGTGCCGTAGTGCCCCCAGGACTGGGCGACCAGGGACGGGGACAGGTAGCCGCCGCCCGCGCCGGGCTGCGC
>NZ_MUNF01000011.1 GCF_002154555.1 Streptomyces murinus | reverse complement strand
TAGGGGCGCGGGGCTGTGTTGATGTGCGGCTCCGCCGCGTGGGCGCGATCAGCCACGATGGCGCCGCACTTGGGACAGCGGGCCGGGGGTTGGGTCGCTCGCCCGCGCTCGCGGGGGCTGAGTTGCGGCGGCCGACGGCTAGGGCGTCGTCCCGGGCGGAACGCGTGCGCCCTCGAAGAACGTGGTCAGGTAGCGGTGGGCGGTGCGGAGGCGGGACGCCGTGTCGCCGCCGTGGAGGTTCACCGCGTGCGCGATGCCGCACATCAGCGGGACGAGGTCGCCCGCGATGAGGTCGGGGCGGATCGCCGCCGCCGCGTGCGCCCGGTCGAGCAGCTCCGTGCCGGCCGTCGCGAGGGACCGCTTGAGCTCGGCCGTCCGCGGCAACGCGTCCGCCGTCGCCGCCGCGACCGGCGCCAGCGCCGCATCCGTGACCTGCGCCTCCACGACACGCGACAAGAACCCCTCCAGCGCGCGCAGCGGATCCGCCTCGGCCAGCGCCCGGCGCCCGTGCTCCGCGAGACCTTCCAGACAGGGCGCGGCCACGGTCTCCAGCAGCGCCTCGGGCGTGGCGAAGTGCCGGTAGACGGTCCCGACCCCGAGCCCCGCCCGCCGCGCGACATCGTTGAGCTGGAGCGCGGTGCCCTCGTCCACCAGTTCGCGGGCTATGGCGACGATCCGGTCCCAGTTGCGGGCGGCGTCCTTGCGCAGCGGCGTGCTCGTCATAGGGGCAGTCCAGATCGCTCGTCTCGCGGCATCGGTTCGGCGTTCGATCGTACGTGGAGCGTTCGGATCGGCGCGGCCGCGGGCGGGCCCCGCACGGGCTACCCATGCCTGGCCCGCCCACGCCCCCGGCCGTCAGCTCCGGCGCCCCTCCTCCCCGAGGAACCCGGTGACCAGCTCCAGCCACCGCTGCGGCTGCTCCAGGAAGGGCAGATGCCCGGTCGCCAGCTCGGCGGTCCGCGCGCCGGGTACGGCCGCGGCCAACTCCCGCTGGAGGGCGGCCGGTATCAGGGGGTCGGCGGTGGTGACGACGACCAGCGTGGGCACGTCGAGCGCCCCGAGGTCGGCCCGGACATCGACGCGGCGGACCAGGTCGACCTGGGCGCCGGTACCGGTCGGCAGCGCCGCCGCGGTCTGCTCGGCGCCCCCGCGCACCTGGGCCGGAGTGAGGGTGTTCAGCACCGGCGTGCTCACGGCCAGATGGGTCAGGTACTGGGCGAGCAGGACGTGCTGCCCGGACTCGTACAGCTGCTGCCAGATGGCGGCGGCCAGGTCGGTGCGCGTGTCCAGCCGGGCGAAGGCCGCGCTCAGCACGAGCGCGGTGACCCGGCCGGGATGCCGCACCGCGGCCCTGATCGCGACCGGCCCGCCGAGCGAGTACCCGCAGAGCGCGAACGTGTCGAGGCCCGCCGCGTCCGCCGCGGCGACGAGCTGGTCCGCCAGTTCGTCGAGTTCGAGGGCCGCCGGCGCGGCGGGCGTCCGGCCCGAGCCGGGGTAGTCGACCCCGACGACGGTGTGCCGGGCGGCGAGCCCTTCCAGGAGCGGCCCGTAGTTGGCCTCGATGCCGCCGCCCGCGCCGTGCGCGAGCAGGAGACCGGGCCCGGAGCCGCGGACGGTACGGGCATAAGCGGTCGGGGCTGCGTCGGTCACGGTGATGTCCTTGGAGGTCGAGGTGTCGGTCGGGCAGGTGGTCACGGACGTGCCCCCACCGGTGCGTGGGTCTCGCTGAGCCGGCGTACGGCCGCGGCGAGACGGGGGTCGGTCGCGGGGCGGAACGGGGCGACCGGGAGCGCCTCGGGGCCTATGACGACGCCGGTCCTGCCGGACAGGGCGCCGTCGGTGGCGGCGGTGATCGAGGGCCTGGCCGCCACGGACGCCGGTCCTGAGGTGGAACGCGCGAACCTGCGCCGTACCAGCGGCCACAGCAGCCGTAGGGCGGGGGAGACGATCCTGGGGTCGGTCAGGGTGCCGTCGGTCATGTCGGTCGCCGCGCCCCCGGGATCGGCGGCGAACACCGAGACACCCGTGCCGTCCAGCCGGGCGGCCAGGTCCAGGGTGTACGCGAGGTGGGCGAGCTTGGCGCGTCCGTAGTGGTGGAAGCCGTAGTAGCCGCCGGGCGGTTCGACCGCGTCGAAGTCCCGCTTGGCGACGCCGACCGCGCCCGAGGTGACGTTCACGATCCTGCTCGGCGCGCCGGCCCGCAGCGTGGGCAGCAGCAGTTCCGTCAGCAGGTAGGGCGAGAGGTGGTTGACGACGAACGACGCCTCGACGCCGTCCAGGATCCGCCGCTCGGCGAACATCGCTCCGATGTTGTTGACCAGCAGCGCCAGGGGTTCCCCGGAGGCGGCGTGATCGTCGGCGATCTGGGCCGCGAGCGAGCGCACCTGGTCGAGCGAGGAGAGGTCGGCGCACAGGAACCGCGCGGGCCGCGCCGGGTTCACCGCGCTGATCCGCTCGACCGCCCCGGCCCCCCGCACATGATCGCGCCCGACCACGGTCACCGCGAACCCGGCCGCCGCCAGCCCGAGCGCCGTCTCCAGCCCGATCCCTCCCGTCCCACCCGTCACCACAGCTGTCTCCGACATGAGCGCGCCTCCACCCCGAGATAAGAACCGGATAGATCATCCGCTTGATGACGCCGGACGCTAGCACACAATCGGATTACCTATCCGTTTAATCTCCGGGCACCTGCACCGCCCCGAAGGGGGCGCGGGGAACTGCGCGATCAACCACCACCGGCCCGCAGGTGCGCACAACGACTTCGCCCCCCAAGCTGATGGCGGGGGCCTGGGGGCCGCAGGCCACCAGAAAGGGAGTCGGCGACAACCCCCGCACACGACCCGGCACCGGACAACCAGACCCCGGCCGAACCCAACGGAGTGAGCTGGCGCACACCTGCCGTAGAGTTGAGGCCGGTCGTACCTGACCGCGGCAGATCGGAAGGGCAGCAGGCGTGACCGTCGACGACACGGGCCCCGGCGAGCAGGACCGGACGGACCCAAGCGCCGCCGACTCCGGCGAGGACCCGCTCGCGCTCCGTCTCGAACAGCTCATCCTGGGCGCCGAGCGCCGCTACACCCCTTTCCAGGCCGCCCGCAGCGCCGGTGTCTCCATGGAGCTGGCGTCCCGCTTCTGGCGGGCGATGGGCTTCGCGGACATAGGGCAGGCCAAGGCCCTCACCGAGGCTGATGTCCTCGCTCTGCGCCGCCTCGCCGGTCTCGTTGAGGCGGGGCTGCTCAGCGAGGCCATGGCCGTACAGGTCGCCCGCTCCACCGGGCAGACCACCGCCCGGCTGGCCGAGTGGCAGATCGATTCCTTCCTGGAGGGCCTGACCGAGCCCCCCGAACCCGGCATGACCCGCACCGAGGTGACGTACCCCCTGGTCGAGCTGCTGCTGCCGGAGCTGGAGGAGTTCCTGGTCTACGTCTGGCGCCGCCAGCTCGCCGCCGCGACCGGGCGGGTCGTCCAGGCCGCGGACGACGAGGAGATGGTGGACCGGCGCCTGGCCGTCGGCTTCGCCGACCTCGTCGGGTTCACCCGTCTGACCCGCCGTATGGAGGAGGAGGAACTCGGCGAACTCGTCGAGGCCTTCGAGACCACCGCCGCCGACCTGGTGGCCGCGCGCGGCGGCCGGCTCATCAAGACCCTCGGCGACGAGGTCCTGTTCGCCGCGGACGACGCGGGCACGGCCGCGGACATCGCGCTGCGCCTGGTGGAGACGCTGGCGAACGACGAGACGATGCCCGAACTGCGCGTCGGCATGGCCTTCGGCACCGTGACCACCCGGATGGGCGATGTGTTCGGCACGACGGTGAACCTGGCCTCCCGGCTGACCTCCATAGCCCCGCGCGACGCCGTCCTCATGGACAGCGCGTTCGCCAAGGAGCTGATCCGCACCGGTGAGGCGCCCTCCTCGGAGGCGGAGGCCGCCGAGGCCGCGGCGGCCGCCGAGAAGGAGGGCGAGGAGCCGCCGTCGTACCGCTTCGCGCTCCAGCCGATGTGGCAGCGCCCGGTGCGCGGCCTCGGCGTGGTCGAGCCGTGGCTGCTCACCCGGAGGAACGGCGAGCAGTAGCCGCCGGCCCTGGGTCCCGTAGTTCTAGCCCCCGTGGCCGCCGAGCACGTCCACGTCCACGCAGAGGGCGATGATCGGCAGGCACAGCCCGCCCGGAGCGGGCGCGGGGGAGCCGTGGGTCGGCGCGGGCGCCGGGGTCGTGGGCGGTGCCGGGCGCGGGGTCGGCGCGGGAGGGGCCGGTTCCGGGGCCGCGGGCCCGGTCGGGACACTCGGCGCGCCGCTCTTCCCGGGCGCGGGCGGCACCCCGCCGTCCGAGCCCTCCGAGTCGCCCGGGTTCCCAGGCGTCGCCGCAGCGCCGGTGGGCGTGGGCGCGGGAGTCCGCCCGGCCAGGTCGGCGGCCGTCGAGGGCGGTGCGAGCGGGCCGGTGGTCAGGGTGCCGGTGGTGGTCGGGGCCGTACGGCCGCCGATCCCGGACGCGCCGGTCCTCGAGCCGCCGCTCGCGAGCCCGCCGCCCGGGTCGAGCCGGGGCTCGGCCGCCGCAGTGCCGGGGGCGCCCACGCCGGACTCCGGGGTCATGCGGACCAGGCTGAGCACCCCGGCTGCGAGGACGAGCCCGCCCGCGGCGAGCAACGCCCTGCGGGGGCGGGGTTTACGGTGCCGTCCGCGACGTAGGCCGGAGAACCAGCCACCTGGTTCCGCCGCCCCTGCCGGGCCTCTACTACGTATACGTGTTTCCGCCATGCCTGCTCTCCCCCACAACTCCCCACGACTTCCCACAGCTCCCCGCGACTCCGCGCGCTCCCTTTCCCCGCGCGCTCCCCTTCGCGCCCCCACCGCGCAGCGCACGCTATGCGCTCGTGTGGGTGATGTGGGGCGAGACGGCCGTGATGTCACTCGAACGGGCGTAGCGGTACGGGGTTTCCTGTGGTCGGGTGCGGCTGCGATGATCGGGCCGACAGGGGTTAACCCGCGTTAACACGTGTACCGGAGGATGCGATGAGCGAGGCGCGGTTCGGGGAGTTCGTGCTGGTACGGCGGCACGGGTACGTCGCGGAGCTGGTCCTGGACCGGCCCAAGGCGATGAACGCCGTCTCCACGGAGATGGCCCGGTCGATCGCGGCCGCCTGTACGGCGCTGGGGGCGGACCGGGACGCCCGGGTGGTCGTCCTGACCTCGTCGCACGAGCGGGCGTTCTGCGTCGGCGCGGACCTCAAGGAGCGCAACTCCTTCAGCGACGCGGACCTGATGCGGCAGCGGCCGGTGGCACGGGGGGCGTACACCGGCGTGCTGGAGCTGCCGATGCCGACGATCGCGGCGGTGCACGGCTTCGCGCTGGGCGGCGGCTTCGAGCTGGCGCTGTCCTGCGATGTGATCGTGGCCGACCGTACGGCCGTGGTGGGCCTGCCCGAGGTGTCCGTGGGCGTGATCCCGGGCGGCGGCGGCACCCAGCTGCTGCCCCGGCGGGTCGGCGCGGCGCGGGCGGCCGAGCTGGTCTTCTCGGCGCGGCGCCTGGAGGCCGCGGAGGCCGGCGAGATGGGACTCGTGGACCACGTGGTCGAGGAGGGCCGGGACCGGGAGGAGGCGCTGGAGCTGGCGGCGCGCATCGCCGGGAACTCCCCGGTGGGCCTGCGCGCGGCCAAGCGCGCGCTGCGACTGGGACAGGGCCTGGATCTGCGGGCCGGCCTGGAGGTCGAGGACGCCGCATGGCGCTCCGTGGCCTTCTCCGGAGACCGCGCGGAGGGCGTCGCCGCATTCAACGAAAAGCGAAAGCCGGAGTGGCCGGGGGAGTAGGGACGAGCAGCCCCGAGGCGCGCTCTCCAAGGCCCGCCCCTAGACGGTTTCTGGATCAGCAGACGGCCGCTGTCGATCGCCGGTTCTCGGAGCCGACTCCGAACTACTGCGTCACCGCGACGGTGGCCGCCGTCGGGCCCTGAGTTCCCCAGTGTTGTGCGCCGGGCACGTCACCGAATATCCCCCTGTTGTGATCATGGTCACGAGGGGGATTTTTGGATCTTTCTTTGAGAATGTATTAACGTCTGTGTCGGTTCGCCCGGCTTGACCAGCCGGACGACTGAAATAACCAGGGGGAGAAGGAACGGGGGCCGTTCAGTTTCCACGCCAAGCGGCGCATCCGTATGCCCTCTCCCCCCGACCACAGGGAAAGTGTACGTGAAGCACAACTACATCCGCATGGCTGCCGCTACAGCTATGGCCGGTGTCACCTTCGGCATTGCCGCTCCCGCCGCCAACGCTGTCGAGGCGAACCGCGCCGCCGTCGCCGCCTCCGTCAGCGCGGCGGACTTCGAGGCTCTGAAGACGGCGAACCCGGCGTCTGCCACCAACGGCGAAGCCGAGATGACCGCGCAGGAGTTCGCCGAGCTCACGGCCGAGGGTGAGGCGCAGTCGGGCCTGGTCGCGGTGAAGGGCAAGGCAGGTGCCGTCATCGCCCTGCTGAAGAAGTCGCCGGGGCTGTTCAAGGCGGCGGTGAAGGCGGCGAAGAAGGGCGCTCGCGCCTTCGAGAGCTGGGTCAACAGTCTGTCCAACTGGAACCCGGTCAAGTGGGCCATCAAGTCCGCTCCCGACGCCATCATCTGGGAAGTCATCAAGTATCTCGCCAACCAGTGATCTGCGGGATGTTCCAAAACCCTTGGCTTCCCTTTTCGGGATACCGCTACTGATGGACTGCTTGCTCCGCAGGCGAAATCTGTGTTTGGGGTGGCAGTCCAAAGATAGCTCCTCCCGGAAACTCCGGGAGGAGCTCATTGATGTGGAGGTGGAGATGAAAAAGACTCCCGAGCAGATCGTTTCTGACAACATGTGGGGCTCGTCGGCGCTCTTCTGCGTGGCCGCCTTTGCTGCTTTCGTCATCGTCGGTGGCGAGTCCGCAGTACGAGTCGGGTGGATTCTGTACTTCGCCGGCTGGGTGCCCCCGATCTGTATGGCGGCGTGGTGTGCGGTCCGGCGTAGGTCGCCCGGTGTCGGAGGGGCCTTCGCTTTCACCATCCTTCCGCTGTTCGGGCTGCTGTACTGGCTTCTGCACGGATGATTCGGGCCACCGCCACCGCCACCGTCCGCCTCGCTCGCGGGCACCGTTTCGAAGTCGCCCAGGAATTGATGTCGACCAGGCAAGGAGTGAGGCGTCGGTGACCGACGTGGCGGTCCAGGTGCGCGAGCTACGGCGTGCTTTCGGAGGGAAACAAGTACTTGACGGCGTATCGATGGACCTGCGTGCCGGATGCGTGACCGGCTTCGTCGGCTCCAACGGCTCCGGCAAGACAACGACACTGCGCGCCATGCTCGGCCTCCTCCCGGCCGAGGGGCACACCCTGTTCTTCGGCCGCCCCCTCGCCGCCTGGCGGGCCCCCTCCCGCATCGTCGGGGCGGCGTTCACCGGAGTGGCGGGGCATCCGAAACACCGGGTACGCCATCACCTGCACATGGTCGCGGCGGGGGCCGGAGTGCCCACCCGGCGCGCGGACGAGCTGCTGGAACAGGTCGGCATGCGGGAAGCCGCCGACATGCGGCTGTCGGCCCTGTCGCTGGGCATGTCCCAGCGGATCGGCATCGCACAAGCCCTCGTCGCCGCGCCCCGCGTGCTCATCCTGGACGAACCCGCGAACGGTCTCGACCCCCACGCCATCCGCTGGCTCCGCGACTTCCTGCGAACGATCGCCGACACGGGAACCGCGGTGCTCCTCTCAAGCCACCTCCTGGCCGAGATGCAGCAGATGGCAGATCGGGTCGCCGTGCTCTCACAGGGCAGGGTCGTCGCCGAGGCCGCCATGAGCGACCTCCTCGCATACGCCGACCGACAGTCCGTCGTGCAGATCCAGTTCGCGCCCGACGACGCCCCCGCGCTCACCGGACTGGCCCGCCGGCACGGATTCGAACTACGCCGCACCGGCCCGGACACCGCCGACATCACCGGCGTCAACCGGGAGAAGCTGGCCCGTCTCTGCCTCGACCTCCGCGTCCCTTTGTTCCAGCTGTCGGAAGACCGGTCCAGCCTCGAAGACTTCTACCTGACCATCGCGCACGAGGAATTCAAGATCGCATGAGCGGCACGGTGCACACGGGCCACACCACCGATACCGAGCCCTCCAGAGCGGCAGAGTGGTGGCGGGCTTGCCACTACGAGCTGCGCCACCTGGCTGCGCTGCGCTCCACCTGGCTTCTTGCCTCCATCGTCGCTCTCCTGGCGCTGTGGGTGCCCCTGGCGGCCCCGTTCCTCATCGAGTCCTCCAAGGACATGACCGATCCGGAGCTGGTGAATTCCGTGCAGTGGACGCCGGCCCTCTTGCAGGTCCCCAGCCTTGCCGTCTTCCTCCTCGTGCTGGGAACCGGCCCGGTGGCGACAGAACTGCTGCGCGGCGCGAGCCGGACCACCTGGCTCACGACGGCGTCCCGCAGTCACGCCTTCTGGGCCAAGTGCGCGGTCGGCGCCACGATCGGCGTGACGGTATCCGCGGTGACCGGACTGCTGGAGATCGCCGGCCTCGCGGTGGTGGCCGCGGCCAAGGGCGTCCACCCCCCGCTCTGGGGACAGCTGATCGGCGCCACCGCGCGACTCGGGCTCTGGATGGCCTGTTGGATGGTGCTGTGCCCGGCGGTGGCGGCGCTGCTGCGCAACCGGGTCGGCCCGGTCCTGGTGCTGCTGCTGGTGCCGCCGCTGGGGGAACGGATCCTGAGCGCCCTGTCCGGGCAGATCCCCGGCGTCCATCTCGACATGGTGGCCGACTGGCTGCCCTTCGCCGCCGGCCGGCGGATGCTGTCCGCCGACACCGTGCAGGACGCCTTCCTGGGCGGTGTCGTCCTCGTGGCCTTCACCGCGGCGGTTGCGGCGGCCGGACACGCCGTCTACGCGCGCCGGACCGGATGACATCCCGTAGAGCCGGGTACCGACCGTGCGCGGATGGTCGCGAAGCCTGACCGGGTCCGCTCCGGCCAAACCCCCTATTCGCCGCATCAACATATCCCTCCAGCCAAACCCTCCCTAATCTGGAGTAATGGGCGACGACGAGCGGCTTGCCGCAGTGGTGGCGTTGGCGCAGGGGATGGCCGCGGCGCACACCCCTGAGGACTCGTGGCAGGCCGCCGCGCTCGGCGCCTGCCGTGCGCTGGACGGCAGCTTCGCCGCGCTGTCGGTCTGGGAGCGGGAGCTGGGCCGGCTGCGGGTCCTGGTGAATGTCGGGGACCGGCGCCTGGACGAGGAGGAGTTCCCGGCGGCCGAGTCCTACCCGGTGCACCAGTTCCCGGAGATCACCGAGTTCCTGCACGAACGCTGGGCCGGTGGCGGCGGTCCCAACGCCTGGGTGGAGACCGCCGAGGGCGCCGCCGCCGGTGTCCCCGGCTACTTCCACCAGCGTGTCGCCGCCCTGCGCCGCCGGGGCCGCGGCTGCTGTGTCGTCGCCCCGGTCGTGCTGCACGGCAGGGCCTGGGGCGAGGTGTACGTCGCGCGGGCCGTCGGAGCCCCGGTGTTCGGCCGCGCCGACGCCGACTTCGCGACCGTGCTCGCCGCCGTCGTCGCCGCGGGGCTCGCGCAGACCGAGCGCCTGGAGGAGGCCCGCCGGCTCGCCTACACCGACGCCCTGACCGGCCTCGCCAACCGCCGCGCCGTCGACACCCACCTCGACGAGGCGCTCGAACGGCACCGCGTCGACGGCGCCGTCGTCAGCCTCGTGGTCTGCGACCTCAACGGGCTCAAGCGGGTCAACGACACCAAGGGCCACGCCGTCGGCGACCGGCTCCTGGAGCGCTTCGGCTCGGTGCTCTCGCTGTGCGGCGCGATGGTGCCCGGTGCGCTGGCCGCGCGGCTCGGCGGGGACGAGTTCTGCCTTCTCGCGGTCGGCCCGGTCGCCGACGACGTGGTCAAGGCGGCCGACGAACTGTGCCGCCGCGCGGGCGAGTTGGAGCTGGGGGAGGGGGTCGCCTGCGGGGTCGCCTCGACCGAGGACCCGATCGGACCGGTGGCCGACGCCCGGCGGCTGTTCCGGCTCGCGGACGCCGCCCAGTACCGTGCCAAGGCCATGCGCGCCGACCGGCCCGTGGTCGCCGGCCGCGAGGGCCCCGACGATCCCGTCGTCCGGCTCGCCGACGAACCGCCCCCGACCCGCGCCGAGCGCCGTCGTTTCCGCGGCCGCAACCCCTGAAGGCTGCGACGAAGCCCACACCACCGGGTAAGGGGCGCACCCCGTCCCCACTAGTGACAGCGCTGCATTCAATGCGTACGCTCCTGAATATGGATATGCACACTGTGGTGGTGGGGACGTCCGGTGTCTCGGCGTCCGACGTTCTCGCCGTGGCGCGCGGCGCTGCCCGGATCGAGCTGTCGGAGGAGGCCGTGGCGGCGCTGGCCGCGGCCCGCGAGATCGTGGACGCGCTGGCGGCCAAGCCGGACCCGGTCTACGGCGTCTCCACCGGCTTCGGCGCCCTGGCGACCCGGCACATCAGCCCGGAACTCCGCGCCCAGTTGCAGCGCAACATCGTCCGCTCGCACGCCGCCGGCATGGGCCCGCGGGTGGAGCGGGAAGTCGTACGGGCCCTGATGTTCCTGCGCCTGAAGACCGTCTGCTCCGGACACACCGGCGTACGCCCCGAGGTCGCGCAGACCATGGCCGATGTGCTCAACGCCGGGATCACCCCGGTCGTGCACGAGTACGGCTCCCTCGGCTGCTCCGGCGACCTCGCCCCGTTGTCGCACTGCGCCCTGACCCTGATGGGCGAGGGCGACGCCGAGGGCCCCGACGGCGTCGTACGGCCCGCAGGCGAACTGCTCGCCGAGCACGGGATCCAGCCCGTCGAGCTGCGCGAGAAGGAGGGCCTCGCCCTGCTCAACGGCACCGACGGCATGCTCGGCATGCTGGTCATGGCCCTCGCCGACCTCGACACCCTCTACAAGTCCGCCGACATCACCGCCGCGCTGAGCCTGGAGGCGCTGCTCGGCACCGACAAGGTGCTCGCACCCGAGCTGCACGCCATCCGCCCGCACCCGGGCCAGGGCGCCGCGGCCGCCAACATGCTCGCCGTGCTGGAGGGGTCCCAGCTCACCGGGCACCACCAGGACGACGCCCCGCGCGTCCAGGACGCCTACTCGGTGCGCTGCGCCCCCCAGGTCGCGGGCGCCGGCCGCGACACCATGGCGCACGCCCGCCTGGTCGCCGAGCGCGAGCTGGCCTCGGCCGTCGACAATCCGGTGGTGCTGCCCGACGGTCGGGTGGAGTCCAACGGCAACTTCCACGGCGCGCCCGTGGCCTATGTGCTGGACTTCCTGGCCATCGCCGCCGCCGACCTCGGCTCCATCGCCGAGCGCCGCACCGACCGCCTCCTCGACAAGAACCGCAGCCACGGCCTGCCGCCGTTCCTCGCCGACGACGCCGGTGTGGACTCCGGTCTGATGATCGCCCAGTACACGCAGGCCGCCCTGGTCAGCGAGATGAAGCGGCTCGCCGTACCGGCCTCCGCGGACTCCATCCCGTCCTCCGCCATGCAGGAGGACCACGTCTCCATGGGCTGGTCGGCCGCGCGCAAGCTGCGCACCGCCGTGGACAACCTCACCCGGATCATCGCCGTGGAGCTGTACGCGGCCACCCGCGCGATCGAGCTGCGCGAGGGCCTGAGCCCGGCGCCCGCCTCCCGGGCCGTGATCGAGGCCGCCCGCGCCGCCGGTGTCCAGGGCCCCGGCCCGGACCGCTTCCTGGCGCCCGATCTGGCCGCGGCCGACGCCTTCGTGCGCGGCGGGCACCTGGTCGAGGCCGTGGAGAAGGTCACCGGCCCGCTCCAGTGACCGGCGGATGACGGATGAAGGGGCCCGGTCGCCGACCGGGCCCCTTCGCCGTCACTTCAGCCTGGTCTCCTGGGCCTTCACGACCGCGGGTGTCACCGTGTACGCCTGCTCGGCCATCATCGCGCCCAGGTTCGACGTGAAGTAGACGGAGACGGTGGAGCCGTGCCGGTCCACCTCGGCGTGCACCAGGGCCGTGCCCCCGCCGTCGCCCTCGTCCTCCTTCATGGTCGCGGCGAACGCCACCGACCCGTCCCCGCCGCCCGCGGGCTTCTCCGCGGCGATCCCGGTGAACTTCACCGAGGTGCCCGCCTGCCGGCCGGTGAAGCCGCCCGCGCAGGCCCTCACGGCGGCGGACAGCGACGTCAGGGCCCGCTCGGCGCCGTCCCCGTCGTACGAGGCGAGCGCCACCGTGGTGACATCCCGGTCGAGGGACTTGCGCATCGTCTTCTCGAACTCGCCCTCGTCCAGGTCGTCCAGGGACGTCGGCTTGGCCGAGGGCCGCTTCTTCGCGTTCTCGGTGACCATGCGGTCGGTGCTCGCCGGGGCCTCGGTGGGCGCGAGCCCGCTCATCACCCGGGTCAGGGGCTCGCAGGCCGCCTTGTCGGTGGTGATCCGCCTGGCGCGGGCCTCGGTCACCGCCCCGACCGCGTAGCCGGGCAGGTCGTCCTGAGTGACGATCAGCTTCTTCAACTCGGCGGCGCTCAGCGCCTTTCGCGCGGAACCCTGGTCCGCGGAATCCTTCGACCCTCCGTCAGAACACCCCGTGACAAGGGCGAACGACAGCGCGCTCACGGCGACGGTGGCGCACAGCCGCACGCCCGATGATCTCTTCATGAGGCGAACTATGTAAGCCCTGTGAAAGATCAGTCAAGGGAGATTAAAAACCCAGGCGTTCGCGGCGCACCGAATAGACCACGAACCCGGCGCCGAGGGCGAGGAACAGGGAGCCGCCGACGACGTACGGCGTGGTGTCCGGGCTGCCGGTGTCGGCGAGCCGGGCGTCGTCCGCGGGCCCCGAACCGGCTCTGGTGGCCGCCGCCGTCACCACACTTGCCTGCTCGGTGACGGGCGCGGAGAAGGTCGTGACGGAGCCGACCGCCGTGTCCTGCGCCGGTCCCTCCTGGGACGCGTTCGCGGACGGGACGAACCACAGGGCGCACAGCAGAGTGCCCGCGGCGGTGGCGGTCAGCAGCGGACGGCGAGCGGATGACACGAAATATCGATCCCCTTGTGGCGCTGGCGAATTGGCCGTGTGAGCAGATGTTAGTGAAAGTCGCGGGTCACGGGAAAGTCACGGGAGGTTTCGGCCGTACGCTCGCGCCATGAGCGATGAAGAGACATCACGTTATGTACGGCTTCGGGTGGAGCTGGTGGTCGAGGTCCTGGACGACGGTGAGGTGACCAAGGCCGCGTTGGGCCGGCTCGCGGCCGATCCCGAGCTGCCGGACTCCGAGCGGGACCAGGCCGAGGGCGCTGTGACGGAAGACACCGCGGAGGCCCTCGCCTATCTCGTGGACCCGTTCGACCTGGTCAGCGGGGTGCCCGGGGTGGAGCTCCAGCAGGCCTCCTGGTCGAGTGAGCGGATCGACTACGACCCGGACTCGCCCGAATGGGACATCGACGGGGATGATGGGCAGGACGACGACGAAGAGGACGGCATCGGCTGAGCGTCCCGGGGCACCTGAAACCCCGGACGGCCACCTGCCGTCCGGGGTTTTGTCGTACGAGGGGGCGCACGGACCGATCACACACCACCCGCCCGGCGACGTACCGCAGCACGGGCCGGCGGACGTGGTGTGCCCCACAGATCCGATGGATCCGGAACGGGACGAACCGGCCGTAGCGTTGAAGGTTCCTACGGGGACTCGGGGACTCTCGGGGTTATCTGCGACTCGGCAACGATGGAGAAGCTTGTGATGACGGACGGTAAGCGGCGCAACGGCCTGGTGGCCGCGTCCGCTCTGCTCGGCGGTGTGCTGATGCTCTCGGCCTGTTCCGGAGGGGACAAGGCCGCGGCCCACGGCAGCGGTGAATCATCGCAGGCCCAGGCCGACGCGGCGGCCGCCAAGAAGTCGTCCGAGGCACAGATCGCGGTCACCCCGAAGGACGGCTCGGACAACGCGTCGATCAACAACTCCGGTACCGTCACGGTCGGCAAGGGCACGCTCACCGGCGTCACCATGACCACCGAGGACGGCAAGGCCGTCGCCGGCCAGCTGTCCGCGGACAAGCTCAGCTGGAAGCCGACCGTCCAGCTGGAGCGCTCCACCACCTACAAGATCGCCGCGACGGCCAAGGACTCCCAGGGCCGCATAGCCCACGAGAACGCGTCCTTCACCACCGTCTCGCCGTCGAACAGCTTCATCGGCAGCTTCACCCCCGACAACGGCACGACCGTCGGCGTGGGCATGCCAGTCTCGATCAACTTCGACAAGGCGATCACCAACAAGGCGGCCGTCCAGAAGGGCATCACCGTCAGCACCAGCGGCGGCCAGGAGGTCGCCTGTCACTGGTTCAACGCCAACCGCATGGACTGCCGCCCCCAGGACTACTGGAAGGAAGGCTCCACCGTCACCCTGAAGCTCGCCCTCGACGGCGTCCAGGGGGCCAACGGCGTCTACGGCGTCCAGCAGAAGACGGTCACCTTCCACATCGGCCGCAACCAGGTCTCCTACGTCGACGCGAAGACCCACCAGATGAAGGTCACGCAGGACGGCAAGGTCGTCAAGACCATCCCGATCTCCGCCGGCGCCCCCGAGCACACCACGTACGAGGGCCAGATGGTGATCTCCGAGAAGTTCAAGCAGACCCGCATGAACGGCGCGACCGTCGGCTTCACCGATGACGACGGCAAGGGCGAGTACGACATCAAGGACGTGCCGCACGCCATGCGCCTGACCACCTCGGGCACCTTCATCCACGGCAACTACTGGGGCGCCCCCTCGGTGTTCGGCAGCGTCAACACCAGCCACGGCTGCGTCGGCCTCCAGGACGTCAAGGGCGCCGGCGACCCGAACACCCCGGCCGCCTGGTTCTACGACCACTCGCTGATCGGTGACGTCGTGGTGATCCAGCACACCGGCGACAAGACCGTCTCCCCGGACAACGGCCTCAACGGCTGGAACATGGACTGGGCCCAGTGGAAGGCCGGTTCGGCCGTCTGAGCCTGCCCCCTACAGCCCCGTGAGTGCCGCCCCTTCGGGGGCGGCACTCACTGCGTTCAGGGCCCGCGGGGATTCTTAACTCGCTCTTAGGTCAGCCTCAGGAAGCAGTCAGGGGCCGTTCCTATCGTTCCGCCCATGTTCTTCACCTACCTGAGGCGCGAACTGCGCCGCCGCCGCAAGGCGGCGCTCGTCGTGGCCTCCGGCCTCGCGCTCGGCATCGCGCTGGTCATCGTGGTCAACTCCGTGGCCAGCGGCATGGGCAAGGCCCAGGACAAGGTCCTTCAGTCGCTCTACGGCCTTGGCACCGACATGACCGTCAGCAAGGCGGCCACGCCCTCCGCCGACGGCTCCCAGCGGCCCCACTTCCAGTTCGGCGCGAAGGGCGACGGCGACAAGTCGACGCAGAGCAGCGACCGCGTCCAGGTGCAGGGCTTCACCACCCTCGCCTCCTCCACCGTCGCCAAGGTCTCCGGCCAGCAGGGCGTGGCGGCGGCCGCCGGCGGGCTGAACCTGTCCGTCGTCAAGGTCAACGGCAGTTTCACCCGGGGTCAGTTCCAGCAGAACGGTGGCGGTGGCGGCTTCGGTCGGCGCGGCGGTGGCGGCGAGGCGCAGGGCGAGGTCAAGGGCGGCGGCGCCGACTTCAACATCGACCAGTACACCGTCTACGGCACCGATGTCACCCAGACCGGGCTCGGCCCGCTGACCTCCTCGAAGATCACCAGCGGCCGTGACTTCAAGACCACCGAGACGAACGCCAAGGTGGCCGTGGTCGACTCGGCGTACGCCAAGACGAAGAAGTACAAGGTCGGCTCCACCGTCACCATCAAGGGCACCAAGTACTCGGTGATCGGCATCGCCACCGCGGACAGCGGCGACTCGGCGGCCAACCTGTACATCCCGCTGCAGCAGGCGCAGACCCTCGCGGACCAGAAGAACAAGGTCACCACGATCTACGTGCGGGCCACCGACTCCCAGAAGATCGACTCCGTCAAGAGCACCATCCAGAAGAACGTCTCCGGTACGACGGTCACCACCTCCTCCGACCTCGCCAAGACGGTCTCGGGCTCCCTGTCCACCGCCTCCTCGCTCGCCACCAATGTCGGCAAGTGGCTGTCGATCGCGGTGCTCGTGGCCGCGTTCCTGGTCGCCGGTCTGCTCACCTCCTCCGCGGTCTCCCGCCGGGTGCGTGAGTTCGGCACCCTGAAGGCGCTGGGCTGGAAGTCGGGCCGGGTCACCCGGCAGGTGGTCGGCGAGGCCATCGTCAACGGCCTGGTCGGCGGGGTCCTCGGCATCGCCCTGGGCCTGGCCGGTGCCTACGTCGTCACCGCGATCAGCCCCACCCTCCAGGCCCAACTGGGCGCGAGCGGGGGCGGCTTCGGTGGCGGGCGCGCCGGTGGCGGCGGCTTCGGCGGGGG
>NZ_MUNF01001088.1 GCF_002154555.1 Streptomyces murinus | reverse complement strand
GTGAAGCCCCCACCGAAGAACAACCGCCAGCCCGAGCAGAACCGCACTGACCCCCCACCCGGGAACCACCTGCCCCCGCACCACCAGCAACGTGCTGCTCCAACTCGCCACCGCGGCAAGGCAGATCCCCCCGACACCCACCGCCGTGCGGACAGTCGGCGCCACTCTCTCCCTGCGCATCGCGCGCGGTTCGTCCATGGCGGGTACGACTCCCCTCAGGCGCCGACGGTTGCGGTCGGGGCCCGCTCGTCGCACCGGCCGGAAGCCCACGGCCCCTGGAGGGTCTGCCACCTGGGGGCAGAACCATCGAAACGCCCGCGCACCCGACAGGATCAGCGTCATGGACTACCGAACTGCCGTCGCGACCGATGCCCCCGCCATGGCGGAACTCTTCGCGGCCAACCACTACGACGCCCTCACGGAACGGGAACGCGCGGAACAGGGCTTCGTACAGGGCGCTTTCGACACGGAGTCACTGCGCTCGATGGCTGAGCACGGAACCCTGCTCGTCGCGGACGACGACGGCCACCTGGCCGGCCTCCTGGGCCTGGCCTCCCCGTCCGACATCCCCACCCC
>NZ_MUNF01001087.1 GCF_002154555.1 Streptomyces murinus | reverse complement strand
CTCGCCGACGGGCTCGGCCGCCCCGCGGAGAACCAGAGCGGGCTGGGCCGCTTCGGGCGGGACGCGCTCTCCCGCACCGACGTCAAGGTCGTCGTCATCGACCTCGGCATCAACGACATCCTGCGCGACCCGCGCCTCGACGGCCCCGACCGCATCCTCGCCGGCCTGCGCACCCTGGTCCGCGAGGCCCACGCGCGCGGTCTGAAGGTCGTGGGGGCGACCCTGATGCCGTTCAAGGGCCACCGGGGCTGGACCCCCGCCCGGGAGGCCGTACGCCAGCAGATCAACGCGGAGATCCGCGCGGGCCGGGTGTACGACGCGGTCGCCGACTTCGACAAGGCCCTCCGCGACCCCTACGACCCCCGCCGCCTGCGCCCCGACTACGACTCGGGCGACCATCTCCACCCCAGCGACCTCGGCTTCGCCACGATGGCCAAGGTCTTCGACCTGCGGACGCTGAAGGGCGGCGGACAGGCGGAGCTGTGAGACGGGGCGGCCGACGCTC
Organism: Streptomyces murinus; assembly: GCF_002154555.1. Lineage (GTDB taxonomy): Bacteria > Actinomycetota > Actinomycetes > Streptomycetales > Streptomycetaceae > Streptomyces > Streptomyces murinus. The sequence goes on along the minus strand of NZ_MUNF01001087.1, from coordinate 65 downwards.
GAAAGCGGGCGTCAGCGGTTCATGAGCGGGCAGGGCGACCGGGGGCCGGCGCCGAGGGTGGACGG
>NZ_MUNF01001086.1 GCF_002154555.1 Streptomyces murinus | reverse complement strand
CCCCTCCCCAGGCACTAGATTGCTCGCTGACGGTGGACGGATCGGCTGGTCAGGGGGCAGGGCGGATGCACAACGACGAAACCCACAACACTCGCAAAACCCAGCCGGGCCCGGTACCCCGCCCGACCCCACCTCCCGAGGGCACCCCGCAGGAGCGGCCTCCGGTGCCCCCACGGCCCTCCGCGCCTCCGGGCATGCCACCGCTGCCCGACGGTTCGGGCTTCCTGACCTGGCTGCGCACCCCCCGTCCCGAGGCCGCGCCCGGCGTGTGGCGCTTCGGGCACCGGAGCCGCCCGCAGCAGGAGCCCGAGCGGACCCCCGGTCACCAGCTGATCGGCGGCGCGCTGATCGCGTTCCTCGTGGCCTGGCTGATGTGGTCCTTGCTGTCGCACGGCTACCTCGGCAGCTGGTGGGTGCTGCCGGTCCGGCTGCTCGCTCCGGACTCCTGGCAGAACAGCGACAGCGCGGTCGCGCAGGCCCTCCTGTGGGACGGCTACTCCGTCCTCATCGTCGTCCTCCTCCTGATCGTCGTCGGCCGCCTCGGCCGCTGGGGCGAGGTCTGGCGCCGGTACGGTCCGCCCGCCTGGCGCGGGAGGCGAAGGCC
>NZ_MUNF01001085.1 GCF_002154555.1 Streptomyces murinus | reverse complement strand
CCGCAGCAGCTCGGTGACCAGCACCGGGTCGCGCATCCCGTCGTACGCCCAGCGCTTGCCCAGCACACCGTGCTCCATGGTGCCCACGAGCGCGTGCTCGGCGCCCTCCAGCGGCGCGCCCCGGTAGCTCAGCGGCACCAGGTACGCGGTCCGCTCGGGGCTTGTGAGGTCGGTGGCGATCATGATCTCGATGCCGACCTCGCCCTCGGGGTCGTCCAGCCGGAAGCCGCCGGTCTTCTCCAGGACGGGGGTGCCGGAACCGCCGCGGTACCACGGGCGGGTGGGCAGCCACTCGGTGAGCAGTTCGACCTTGGAGGGGGTGAGGGTCGTGTGGTGGATGACGGCCATGACGGTGGTGGTCTCCCCGGTGTGAGCGTGCTGATCGGGCTCAGCCTCGCACACCGTCCGAGAACTCCAGCGCGGGACTCAACCCCGCCCAGGGATTGGGCCCTTCACCGGTCACCGGCCCGCACACCCCGGCCCCCCGCTCCCGCGCGGTGCGCACCGC
>NZ_MUNF01001084.1:387-558 GCF_002154555.1 Streptomyces murinus | reverse complement strand
CCGGTGGTGCGCGGCCAGGTCCGCTGCCGTGCCTTCCCGTTCGTCGTCCTCACCAGCAACGGCGAGCGCGAGTTCCCGCCCGCCTTCCTGCGCCGCTGTGTCACGCTGCGTCTGCGCCGGCCGGACGACAGGCATCTCGCCGACATCGTCCGCGCCCATCTGGGCGAACCC
>NZ_MUNF01001084.1:0-295 GCF_002154555.1 Streptomyces murinus | reverse complement strand
CCGCCGTACTGGCCGAGGCGGCCCAGGGCGTGCCCCCGACACCGCGTGAACTGGCCGAACTGCTGTGGCTGGCCGGGCACATGGGCGCCGGGAGCGCGACGGACACCGGGGACAGCGGGGACGACGGGAACACCGGGGACACAGCCGGGGAGAGCGGGGGCCCCGGTGGCACCGAGAACCCGAAGACCCCCAAGGGCCCCGAGGACCCCGAGAGCTCCGAGAACTCCGGTGACGGCAGGGCCACGGAGCCGGGCCCACCACCCGGTTCCGCCCACGGCCCCCGGCCGCCCGAGGG
>NZ_MUNF01001083.1 GCF_002154555.1 Streptomyces murinus | reverse complement strand
CCCCGGCGGGCCCCGCCGTCGGCACCCGGGCCCGCCCGGACTCCGCCCGCCCGCCACCGGCCATGGCGCTCACACCCCCCGCGCGGCCAGCACCGCGGCCAGGTCGAGACCCCTGGCCCGGTCCATGTCCTCCCGGTACTTCAGGACCGAACCCAGCGTGGAGACGGCGAGTTCCGCGTCCACCTCCGTGGCCCCCAGGGCGTCCAGCGCCTCCGCCCAGTCGATGGTCTCCGCGACCCCTGGGGGCTTCACCAGGTCCGCGCCGCGCAACGCCTGGACGAGAGCCGTGACCTGCTCGGCCAGGCGCGCCGACACCTCGGGCAACCGGCGGCGCACGATGGCCAGTTCACGGGCGAAGCCGGGATGGTCGAACCAGTGGTACAGACACCGCCGCTTCAGCGCGTCGTGCACCTCCCGGGTCCGGTTGGAGGTGAGGACGACCACCGGCGGCACCTCGGCCCGCAGCGTGCCCAGTTCCGGGATCGTCACCGCGTACTCGGACAGCAGCTCCAGCAGGAACGCCTCGAACTCGTCGTCGGCGCGGTCGATCTCGTCCACCAGCAGCACCGACGGCTGCCTCTGGAGGGCCTGGAGCAACGGCCGGGCGACGAGGAACCGGCGGTCGTACAGCTCGCTCTCCAGCCGGTCCGCGTCCTTGACGC
>NZ_MUNF01001082.1 GCF_002154555.1 Streptomyces murinus | reverse complement strand
GGAAGTGCTCTTCAGCAACCCGGGCCCCAACGACGCCCAGGTCCGCGTCTGGGCCAGCTGCCAGATCCCGCGCTTCTGACAGCGACGACGGGCGGGGCGCTCCTCCTTGCGGGGAGCGCCCCGCCCGTTTCCGTCACCCGCAGTCGACGTCCGTCGATCCCCCTTGCACGACGGGATCGGTACTCGTACCTCTGACCTGCAAAAGCCCCCCGCCCGGCCCCCAGTCCAACGTGTACGTGCCGCCGGCGACGGGACGGTACCCGTCATCGACCGTCCAGGACCCCGCCTCACCCAGCGCCAGGCCCGTACGCCCCACGGCGTACGCCTCGCCGTTCCCGATCACAAGAAACGACGTCTCCCGCACCACAGCCGTACACCCTCCCGGCCCCACGGGCCGCAGCACGTAGTACCTCGCATCCGAGACCAGGTCATCCACCGCCCCCCACACCGTGCCGAACACGGCGACGCCGATCAGCACCCGGCTTCCGACCCGCACCCACCTGCTCCGCGCGGAGCCCCCCACCCGGTGAAGCC
>NZ_MUNF01001081.1 GCF_002154555.1 Streptomyces murinus | reverse complement strand
GAACCGAACTCCCGGAGCCGGCCCCGAAACAGTCGGCCGGGAGGCGCGGGTCCGGCTCCGGGAGTTCGGTTCAGACGTTCATGGCCTCGTCCAGCACCGCTCCGAGATCGCGCAGGGCCGACTCCGCGATGAGTGGGTCCTTGTGTTCCAGGTCGGCCTGGGCGCGGACGTAGCGGGTGGAGAGGTCGGGGCGGCGGGCGATCTCGATGTCCCGGGCCCACAGCAGGACCCAGCTCTGCACGGGGCTGAGGGACTGCCACTGGACCGCCTTGGCGAAGGCCTCGTCCTTGCCGGCCTGCATCTCGGTCAGACGGCCGGGCGCGACGACGGCGAGCGCGGCACGGAGGGCGTCGGGAGTCGGCTCGGGACGGGGGATCAGCTCGTGCCCGTGGCCGGGCTGAGTGCTCATGGTGTCCTCCAGGGTGCGCCCTCAGGGTATCCGGCGCCGGGCATCGGCAGGGTACTCATGCGGGGCCTGATGACGCTTCGAACCCCAGTGCCCCGCGCGGTGCCCGGCACCTCCTCGATGCCCCCCCCTACGCTCCCCCCACCGCCGTCAGCAGCGCCAGTGGGGCCGCTGCGGAGCGGGATTCGCGGGTGCAGGCGTGGGGGT
>NZ_MUNF01000109.1 GCF_002154555.1 Streptomyces murinus | reverse complement strand
CTCCGGGGTCCCCCGTCGACGACCGGGGACCCCGGAGCCGCTTACTCCTCCCCCGCCAGCTTCAGCGAGCGCAGCTTCTGCCCCGCGTACCAGGTGGCCAGCACGGTCACCACGACCAGCAGCACCACCGCCGTCGTCAGCCCGACGTCGGAGGTGACCAGGTCGCCCCCGGCCACCTTGTGCGCGACCGCGAGCGCCCACTGCTGCACGCTCAGCGTGCGCGCGCCCGGCACCAAGGAGCCGAACAGCGCCTCCCAGACCAGCGCGTACACCAGGCCGAAGACGACCGCGTGCCGGGAGACCGTGCCGAGCAGCAGGAACAGCGCGGAGTAGGCGATGGAGGCCACCAGCGCGGCCACCGTGTAGGCGACGGCGATCTGCTGGCCGTTGCCGTTGAGGATCAGGCCCGCGATCAGCGTGGGCACCGCGGAGAACACCATGGTCACCGCGATGGCCACGATCAGCTTGGTGAAGATGATCGTCGGCCGCTTCAGGGGTTTGGCGAGCAGATAGACGACAGAGCCGTCATCGATCTCCGGACCGATCGCGCCCGTGCCCGCGATGACGCCGATGATCGGCACCATGGTGGCGATCGCGAACCCGCCGAGCACATCGGCGGCCGTCTGGTCGTCGGCCCCGCTGAGGGCGCGTACGGCCACGGCGATCACGATGAGCAGCAGCGGCAGCGCGCCGAGGATGAGGGCCCGGCGACGGCCGAGCAGGGCCCGGTAGGTGAGCCGGGCGACTGTGGGGTCGTACATCTTCGGCCTCCTACGCCGCGACCAGGTAAGAGAACACGGATTCCAGGGACTCGTCCGACGGCGAGACCGTGAGCAGCCGGATGCCGTGGTCCCTGGCGACCTTCGGCAGCAGAGTGGTGAAACGGCCGAAGTCGACGGCCTGGACGCGCAGCGCGCCCTCGGTGTGGTCGACCTCGATGCCGGCGGTGGACGGGTCGGCGATCAGTGCCGCCGCGAGGGCCCGGTCGTCGCTGGAGCGCACCAGATAGCGGTGCGGGCGGTCGGTCATCAGACGGCGGATCTTGCGGTAGTCGCCGCTGGCCGCGTGCCGCCCGGCGACGACGACCTCGATGTGCCGGGCGAGCTGCTCGACCTCCTCCAGGATGTGCGAGGAGAACAGCACCGTGCGGCCCTCGTCGCCCATCCTCCGCAGCAGGTCCATCAGCTGCATCCGCTGGCGCGGGTCCATGCCGTTGAACGGCTCGTCCAGCAGGAGCAGCGAGGGGTCGTGCACCAGGGCGCTGGCCATCTTCACGCGCTGGCGCATGCCCTTGGAGTACGTGGCGATCCTGCGGTCCTGGGCGTACTCCATCTCGACGGTGGCCAGGGCCCGCTGGGCGGCCTTGTCGCCGAGGCCGTGCAGTTCCGCGTTGGCCACGACGAACTCGCGCCCGGTGAGGAAGTCGTACATCGCCTCGCGCTCGGGGACGATGCCGATGTGCCGGTAGATCCCCTCGTTGCGCCACACCGGCTGTCCGTCGAGGGTGACCGTGCCAGTGGAGGGAGCGAGGAAGCCGCCCATCATGTTGATCAGGGTGGACTTTCCGGCACCGTTGGGACCGAGCAGACCGGTCACACCGGGTCCGATGGTCATCGTGATGTCGTTGACGGCGACCACGTTGCCGAACCAGCGGGAGACATGGTCGATGCTGAGGGTCGTCACAGTCCCACCTTCTTGTAGCGGCGCACCAGAAGGCCGTAGCAGCCGGCGATCAGTGCGAGGGTGACGAGGACGTAGACGATGCCCTCTCCGGTCGAGGGAGCGACTCCGCCGGGGTTTCGGGCGGTGGCGCCCAGGAAGGCGGACTGCACGCCGTCGATCAGGGTGACCGGCGAGAACAGGCCGATCCACGCGATGGCGCCGGAGTGCCCCTGGACCTCCGCGATGGCCTGGAGGGTGGAGACCGCCCCGTAGGTGATGACCAGTACGGCGATCACGGCGGCGATGCCGAAGCCGCGGCGCGGGGTGACGGCGGCGATGACCAGGCCGATGCCGGCGAAGAGCAGGGAGAGCAGGGCCACGGAGACCAGTCCCTCGGCGAATTCCTTCGTCTGGTGGGCGAAGCCCAGCTTGGACAGCAGCGCCCCCACGTACATCACCAGCAGGGGAGCGGCGGTGAGGATGAAGATCGCCGAGGCGAGCGCGGCGAACTTGGCGCGCACGTAGTCGGCGGTCTCGATCGGCCGCGAGAAGTACAGCGGGACCGTCTTGAAGCGCAGGTCGCGGGAGACGGCCTGGGGCGCCTGGGAGGCGACGTACAGGCTGATGACGGCCTGGAGCATGATCGCGTACCGCGTGTAGGCGACCGGCAGTTCGTGCGCCTTGGTGACGACGGCGACGGCGACCATGATGGCGGCGGGCACGCACATGACCGCGAACAGCAGCATGGGCAGCACCTTGGACTTCACCGAGCGGCCGAGGCCGTAGGCGCCGCGCAGGGACTGCGAGTAAAGGGAGCGGCGGGCGTAGGCACGGCCGAGGCGCGGGCCGTCGTAGCCGCGGTAGCCGATGTCGTGGATCCGGGTCGTCCCGCCCGGGGGCGAGGTCAGGGGCTGCTCAACCGCCATGGCCGACGGCCTCCTTCCGCTGCTCGTCGCCGCTGCCTTCGGCGGTGTCGGTGGTGTCGGTGGTGAAAACCTCGGAGATGTGGTGCCGGCGCTGCTCCATGCGGACCAGGCCGAGGCCGAGGTCGGCGACCACGTCGCGCACCAGGTCGTACGTCTCCTCGCCCGCGGCGGTCAGCAGCAGGATGTGGCCGGCGCCGGGCAGGCCCGCGCCCTCGTGGTGGGTCTCCACCCCGCGCTCGCGCAGCGCGTCGCGGACCGCGGCGGTGCCGTCGGGGTGGGTGTCGCTGTCGGTGACCTCGATCGCGAGGGTGGTCGTGGTCTGGGTGAAGTCGGTGGTGGAGCTGGAGCGCAGCAGCTTGCCGCCGTCGATGACGACCACGTGGTCGCAGGTCCGCTCCAGCTCGCCCAGCAGGTGCGAGGTGACCAGGACGGAGATGCCGAAGTCGGAGTGGACGCGGCGGATCAGGCCGAGCATCTCGTCGCGGCCGACCGGGTCGAGGCCGTTGGTCGGCTCGTCCAGGAAGACCAGCTTGGGGTCGTGCACCAGGGCCTGCGCGAGCTTCACGCGCTGCTTCATGCCGGTCGAGTAGCCGCCGATGGGGCGATAGCGCTCCTCGTACAGGCCGACATGGCGCAGGGTGTCCGCGGTGCGCTCGCGCGCGGCCGTGGGCGGCAGCCCCGACATGCGCGCCATGTGCACGACGAACTCGGTCGCCGAGACGTCCGGCGGCAGGCAGTCGTGCTCCGGCATGTAGCCGACCTGTTCGCGGATGGCGGCGCCCTCACTGGCGATGTCCAGGCCCAGCACCCGGGCGCTGCCCTCGGTGGCGGGGGACAGCCCCAGCAGGATTTTGATCAGGGTGGACTTGCCGGCGCCGTTGGCTCCGACGAGTCCGGTCACCCCGGGCCCGATGTCCACGGACAGCCGGTCGAGCGCGGTCACCCGGGGGAACCGCTTGCTCAGGCTTTCGGTCGCGATCACAGTCACCCACCGAACGGTAGTGATCCCGGCCACGCCGGTCGTCAGACCACAGAGCCGTCTTCGGGTCCGCCCCAGGTATTACAGGACCCTAGGGGCCGCCCCTCCCTAAGGGTCACCCGGACTTGTCCCGGGCCCGCGCTCCCGCCTATTGACGCCGCCTCTAACAACTGCGAGATTCACCTCTGTCAAGTTACGGACGCGTACCGCAGCCGACGTGAATCGGCCGGACCACGGGACGAGGCGGCATGACGACGGCAGTGAGCAGTGAACTCCCCACGGAGCTGCGGGGATTCGGAAAGGTGCAGCGCCTCGCCTATGAGTGCGCGGAGGCGGTCGCGGCGCGCCTGGAGCCGGGTGTGACCGAGCGTGAGGCCGCGCGGATGCAGCGGGAGTGGCTGCGCGAGCGCGGGGTGCGGGACTGGTTCCATCTGCCCTTCGCCTGGTTCGGGGACCGCACGGCGTTCGTGAACTTCCGGATCCCGCTCCAGTTCTTCCCGACCGACCGCGAGCTCGAGCCCGGGAGGCCGTTCATCCTGGACATGGCCCCGGTGTTCGAGGGATACACGGCTGACATCGGCTACTCGGGGTCCCTCGGGGTGAACCCCGTACAGGACCGGCTGATGGCCGACCTGGAGGCGCACCGGGAGCTGATCCTGCGCGAGGTGCGTGAACGGCGTTCGCTGCGCGAGATCTACGAGGACGTGGAGCGGCTGATGGTCCGCCAGGGCTACGCCAACCGGCATCGGGCCTACCCCTTCGGCGTGATCGCCCACAAGGTGGACCGGGTGCGGGAGCGCCGCTTCGCGCCCCATGTCTTCGGTTTCGGCACCCAGTCCCTCAAGGGCCTCGCCTCGGACGCGCTGCACGGCCACCGCGAGGGCTGGTCGCCGCTGTGGTCGCCGTACCGCTTCTCGGACCATCCGCCGAAGCCGGGCCTGTGGGCGGTCGAACCGCATCTGGGCTTCCGGGGCACGGGGGCGAAGTTCGAGGAGCTGCTCGTGGTCACCGACTCGAAGGACCCCGAGCAGAGCGCGTTCTGGCTGGACGACGAGCTGCCGCATGTGCGGCGCTGGGCGGAGGAGAAGTGACGACCCTGAAGGGTGCGCGCGAGCGCACGGTACGGACCGGCGGAATCGACCTGTGCGTGGCCGAACTGGGCGACGCGCAGCAGCCGACGGTGGTCCTGGTGCACGGCTATCCGGACAGCAAGGAGGTGTGGTCCGAGATGGCCCCGCGCCTCGCGGAGCGCTTCCATGTGGTGCTGTACGACGTCCGGGGCCACGGCCGCTCCACGGCGCCGCGGCCGTTGCGCGGCGGCTTCACGCTGGCCAAGCTCACGGACGACTTCCTGGCCGTGGTGGACGCGGTGAGCCCGGATCGCCCGGTGCATCTCGTGGGCCACGACTGGGGCTCGGTGCAGTCCTGGGAGTTCGTCACGGTCGGCCGCACGGAGGGCCGTATCGCCTCCTTCACCACCATCTCCGGGCCGTCCCTCGACCACTTCGGGCACTGGATCAACGACCGTCTGAAGCGTCCGACGCCCCGCCGGGTGGCCCAGCTCCTGGGCCAGGGCGCCAAGTCCTGGTACGTGGGCATGCTGCACACCCCGGCCCTGCCGGAGCTGGCCTGGCGCGGCCCGCTCGGCAAGCACTGGCCGAAGCTCCTGGAGCGGGCCGAGGGCATCCCGGCCGGCGACTACCCGACCTCCTCCCTGCCCCAGGACGCGGCTCACGGCGCCTGGCTGTACCGGGACAACGTGCGCCCGCGGCTGGCCCACCCCCGCCCGGACGCGTTCGCGCACGCCCCGGTGCAGCTGATCACGCCCCAGGGCGACGCCTTCCTCTCCGAGCGGCTCTACGACGACCTGGACCGCTGGGTGCCCCAGCTGACCCGGCGCACGCTCCCGGCCAAGCACTGGGCGCCGCGCACCCGGCCGGACCAGCTGACCGCCTGGATCGAGGAGTTCGTCCTGTCGGTGGAGGGCGGCCGCCCCGAGCCGAAGGCGACCGGGCTCCACTCGGCGCGGTTCGGCGGGCAGCTGGTACTGATCACCGGCGCGGGCAGCGGGATCGGCCGGGCGACGGCGTTCGCGTTCGCGGAGGCGGGCGCACGGCTGGTGGCCGTCGACCGGGACGCCGAGGCGGCGGCCCGCACCGCGGAACTGGCCCGGCTGATCGGCGCGCCCGAGGCGTGGGCCGAGACGGCGGACGTCTCGGACGAACAGGCCATGGAGAAGCTGGCCGAGCGGGTCCACCGCGCGTACGGCGTGCTGGACGTGCTGGTCAACAACGCGGGCATCGGCCTGTCCGGGTCCTTCTTCGCCACGACCACCGAGGACTGGCGCAAGGTCCTCGACGTCAACCTCTGGGGCGTGATCCACGGCTGCCGGCTCTTCGGGGCGCGGATGGCCGAGCGGGGCCAGGGCGGCCATATCGTCAACATCGCGTCCGCCGCCGCGTTCCAGCCCTCCCGGATGCTGCCCGCCTACAGCACCTCCAAGGCGGCGGTCCTCATGCTCTCCGAGTGCCTGCGCGCGGAGCTGGCGTCGCAGTCGATCGGGGTCACGGCGATCTGCCCCGGCATCGTCAACACCAACATCACGTCCACGGCGCGCTTCGCCGGGGCCGACGAGACCGAGGAGCGCCGCCTGCAGAAGAGCTCCGCGCGCCTGTACGGACTGCGCAACTACCCGCCGGAGAAGGTGGCTTCGGCGATCCTGGACGCGGTGGTCCACAACCGTCCGGTGGTCCCGGTGACCCCGGAGGCGCGGGGCACGCACCTCCTGTCCCGGGTGCTGCCGGGGGCGCTGCGCCGGCTGGCGCGGGTGGAGCCGAAGGTGTGATCCGCGTGGGGGTGTCGGGGACAACGGTCCTCAACACCCCCACCGTGCGGGCCAGTTGTCCACAACTTCGTCAATTCCCCTGTGGATAACCGGGGTTGTCTGTGGATCAAACCTCCCCGCGAAAACAAGCTGCGTGATCCGCGTCTCTCGACCACCCTGATCCCATGGACGAAGAACCCATGGACGAAAGACGCACGGTCAAGGTCTCGAAGTACCTCTCCCGGCACCTCCGCCACCAACCGGACCGCATCGGCCTCACTCTCGACCCCGCCGGCTGGGTCGACATCGACGCCCTGATCGGCGCGGCGGCCGAACACGGCTTCCGCTTCACCCGCGAGGAACTCGACCGGGTCGTCGCCACCAACGACAAACGGCGCTTCACGATCGACGGCGCCCGGATCCGCGCCAACCAGGGGCACACCGTCGCCGTGGACCTGGGCCTGCCGCCGGCCACCCCGCCGCCGTACCTCTACCACGGCACCCATCCCCGTGCCCTGGAGTCCATCCGGGCCACCGGTCTCAAGCCCATGGACAGACATGCCGTGCACCTCTCCCCCGACCGCGACACCGCCACCCGGGTCGGTGCCCGCCGGGGCCGCCCGGTCGTCCTGGTGGTCGACGCCGGTGCCATGCACCGTGACGGCCATGTCTTCCACGTCAGCGCCAACGGCGTCTGGCTGACCGCCGCCGTGCCCCCGCGCCATCTGCGCTTCCCAGGACCGCGCTGATCCCGCCCGCACCGCCTCGGCCCACCGCTTACCCTCGAACGCATGAGTCTGCGTCTGAGCACCGTGATCCTGCCGTACCGCCGCTGGCACGAGGGCGGCCGCGCCACCTGGGTGCGCGCCGAGCAGCTGGGTTTCCACACGGCGTACACCTACGACCACCTGTCCTGGCGCAGCTTCCGTGACGGCCCCTGGTTCGGTGCCGTCCCCACCCTGACCGCCGCCGCGGCCGCCACCGAGCGGCTCCGCCTCGGCACCCTGGTCACCTCCCCGAACTTCCGCCACCCGGTCACCCTCGCCAAGGAACTGATCTCCCTGGACGACATCTCGGGCGGCCGGATCACCCTGGGCATCGGCGCCGGCGGCACCGGCTTCGACGCCACCGCCCTCGGCCAGGACCCATGGACCCCGCGCGAGCGCGCCGACCGCTTCGCCGAGTTCGTACCGCTGCTCGACCGGCTGCTCAGCGAGGACGCGGTGACGTACGAGGGCCGCTACTACTCGGCGGACGAGGCGCGCAACATCCCGGGCTGCGTCCAGCGCCCCCGGCTGCCGTTCGCCGTCGCCGCCACCGGCCCGCGCGGGCTGCGGCTCGCCGCGCGCCACGGCCAGGCATGGGTGACCACGGGCGACCCGAAGCTGTACGAGACGGGCACCCCGGAGCAGTCGGTGGAGGCGCTGCGCGGACAGCTGGCCCGGCTGACCGATGCCTGCGCGGAGGCCGGCCGGGACGTCGCCGGCCTGGACAAGATCCTGCTCACCGGCTTCACCCCGGACCGCGGCCACCCGCTCACCTCGCTGGACGCGTTCGTGGACTTCGCCGGGCGGCACCGGGACCTCGGCTTCACCGAGATCGTCCTGCACTGGCCCATCCCGGACTCCGACTTCGCCGCGGACGAGAAGATCTTCGAGCGGATCGCCATGGAGGGCCTCGCCCAGCTGGGCTGATGTGTCCTGCGGCACGCTGATGCGGGTCCCGGGAGACCTCGTGGGGTCCCGGGGGCGCCCGGAGCGTCATCTGTGTCTCATCTGTGCACAGTTCCGCACGCCCGTGCGGGCATATGCGCGAGAATGACCGGATGACCTCAGCGACCAGGCAACCCGGGACCCCCGCCGCCGCGATCCGCCCGCGGCTGATCGCCACCGACCTCGACGGCACCCTGCTGCACGACGACAAGTCGGTCTCCCCGCGGACCGTCGCCGCCCTGGCCGCCGCCGAGCAGGCGGGCATCGAGGTCTTCTTCGTCACCGGCCGCCCGGCCCGCTGGATGGACGTCGTCAGTGACCATGTCCACGGCCACGGCCTGGCCATCTGCGGCAACGGCGCCGCCGTGGTCGACCTGGGCGCCGGCCCCGGCGCCCACCGGTTCACCAAGGTGCGCGAGCTGGCGCGCGGCAACGCCCTGGACGCCGTCCGGCTGCTGCGCCAGGCAGCGCCCGGCACGGTGTTCGCGGTCGAGCAGACCTACGGCTTCCACCAGGAGCCCACCTATCCGCGGCTGCACATGGAGGTGCCGGGCCACCGGCTGCCCGCCGAGGAGCTGCTCGCGCCGGACGGCCCGACCGCCGCGCAGCCCGTGCTCAAGATCCTCGCCCACCACGCCACCCTCGACCCGGACGCCTTCCTCACCCTGGCCCGGCTGGCCGTCGGCGAGCGCGCCACGGTCACCCGCTCCAGCCCCAGCGCCCTGCTGGAACTCAGCGGCCCGGGCGTCTCCAAGGCCAGCACGCTCGCCCTGTGCTGTGCCGAGCGCGGCATCTCGCACGAGGAGGTCGTCGCCTTCGGGGACATGCCCAACGACATCGAGATGCTGACCTGGGCCGGGCAGTCCTACGCCATGGGCAACGCCCACCCCGACGCCGTCGCCGCCGCCTCCGGCCGCACCGCCGCCAACACGGAGGACGGCGTGGCCATCGTGATCGAGCGTCTGCTCGACCAGCACGGCTAGACAGGGCGGCCGGGGCCCCATGTCACCGTCCGCCGACGCATCGTCCGCGGCCGGTGCCCCGGGGTCTCACCGCGCTCCCACCAGCGACTCCGCCTCCGCCTCGCGGCGCACCATCTCGCGCAGCGGACCGTCCACCGCGGCGAGTTCCGCGTAGGGGCCCCGCTGTACGACGCGGCCCGCGTCGAGCACCAGGACCTCGTCCACCTCGTCGAGACCGGCGAGCCGGTGGGTAATCAGCAGGGTCGTACGGCCCTCGGTGGCGGCCAGCAGATCGGCGGTGAGCGCGTCGGCCGTCGGCAGGTCCAGGTGCTCGGCCGGCTCGTCCAGGACCAGCACGGGGAAGTCGGCGAGCAGCGCGCGGGCCAGCGCGAGGCGCTGCCGCTGGCCGCCGGACAGCCGCGCCCCGTACTCGCCGACCAGGGTGTCCAGACCGTCGGGCAACCCGTCCACCCAGTCGAGCAGCCGGGCCCGCGCCAACGCCCCGCGCAGCTCGGCCTCGGTGGCGCCCTTCCTGGCCAGCAGCAGGTTCTCGCGCACCGAGCTGTCGAAGAGATGCGCGTCCTGGGCGCACAACCCGACCAGCCGCCGCACCTCGTCGCCGGACAGCTCGGGGGCGTTCACCCCGGCGAGGGTGTAGGAGCCGGAGCGCGGGTCGAGGAAGCGCAGCAGCACCTGGGCGAGGGTCGTCTTGCCGGAGCCGGAGGCCCCCACCACGGCGATCCGGCGGCCCCGCTCCAGCGTCAGGTCGAGTCCGGTCAGTGCCTCCCCGTGCTGGCCCTCGTGCCGCGCGGTCAGCCCCTTGAGGACCAGCGGGAACGGCGTCGCGGGCGCCGGGCGGGGCCGCTCGGGCTCACGCACGGGCTCCGGCGTGTCCAGCACCTCCCGCACCCGCTCCGCGCTGCGCCGCACCCGCTGCCGGTGGCGGACGGCGAGCGGCATCCCGAGTACGGCCTCGAACGCGGCCAGCGGGGTGAGGACGACGACGGCCAGTGCGACACCGCCGAGCCGTCCGGCCGCCACCGCCTGGACGCCGAACAGCGCCATGGCCGTGACGGTCAGGCCGCAGACCAGCGCGGTGAGTCCGTCGCCGAGCGCGGTGGCGGCGGCGGCGCGGGAGGCAATCCGGGTCAGGGTGCCGTCCGCCCGCTTGGCCTCGCCGGTACGGGCGGGCAGCGCGCCGGCCACGGTCAGCTCGGCGGTGCCGGTGAGCAGATCGGTGACGCGGGTCGCCAGTTCGCCGCGGGCGGGTGCCAGCCGGCGCTCGGTGTGCCGGGCCGCGGCCGCGGTCACCAGGGGCACCCCGGCCCCGGCCGCGAGCAGGCCCACCGCGAGGGCGGCGCCCGCCTCGGGAAGCAGCCAGGCCGTGAAGCCGACGGTCGCACCGGAGACGAGCAGGGCGACGGAGGCGGGCAGCAGCCAGCGCAGCCAGTAGTCCTGGAGCTCGTCCACGTCCGCGACCAGGCGGGTCAGCAGATCACCGCGGCGGGCTGCGCGACGC
>NZ_MUNF01001080.1 GCF_002154555.1 Streptomyces murinus | reverse complement strand
CGGCGCGGCCGGAAGCAGCGTCAACGCCTCCAACTGGCAGTTCGACACCGGCACTTCGTATCCCGGCGGGGCAGGCAACTGGGGCACCGGCGAGGTCGAGTCGATGACGTCGAGCACCAGTAATGTCTCCCTGGACGGCAGCGGCGATCTGCTCATCACCCCGCGCCGTGACGCGTCCGGCAACTGGACCTCCGGCCGGATCGAGACCACCCGCACCGACTTCCAGCCCCCGGTCGGCGGCAAGCTGCGCGTCGAGACGCGCCTCCAGATGCCGAACGTGACCGGGGACGCGGCCGCCGGGTACTGGCCCGCGTTCTGGATGCTGGGCGCGCCCTTCCGCGGCAACTACCAGAACTGGCCCGGCGTAGGCGAGCTGGACATCATGGAGAACGTCCAGGGCCTGAACAAGACCTGGGCCACCATGCACTGCGGGACCAGCCCCGGCGGGCCCTGCAACGAGACCAGCGGCATCGGCAACTCGACCGCCTGTCCGAACACCACCTGCCAGTCGGGCTTCCACACCTACACCATGGAGTGGGACCGCTCGGTCAGCCCCGAGGCGATCCGCTTCTTCGTCGACGGCGTCAACTACCAGACGGTCACGGCGAATCAGATGGACGCGGCCACCTGGACCAACGCCACGAACCACGGCTTCTTCGTCATCCTGAACGTGGCGATGGGCG
>NZ_MUNF01001079.1 GCF_002154555.1 Streptomyces murinus | reverse complement strand
GGGTGCTCAGCGGCCGGACGGCCGCTCGGTCAGCCGGAAGAGCCTGATCTCCCGGCTGATCCGCTTCTGGTAGGCGGCGTACGGCGGCCAGAACGCGAGGGCCGCCGCCCACACCGCCGCCCGCTCCTCCCCCTCCAGAAGTACGGCGGTGACGGTCACGTCCGCGCCCCGCCAGCTGATCGACACCCGCGGCTGGGCGAGCAGATTGTGGGTCCAGGCGGGATGTCCGGGCCGCCCGAAGTTGGACCCGACGAGGATCCAGCTCCGTCCGGCACCGGCCCCGCCCCCGGCCCCGTCCTCCGGCATGCACGCCAGCGGCGTCCTGCGCGGCAGCCCGCTCCGGGCGCCCGTGGAGGTGAGGACCAGGCCGGGCAGCATCGCCGTACTGAGCAGCCTGCGCCCCCGGGTGAGCCGGTGCACGCCCCGGTCGAGCGCCGGGATCACGTAGGGGGCGACCCGGGCGAACCCCCGACTGGCCGACACCCTCCGCACCACCCGCACCCCGAC
>NZ_MUNF01001078.1 GCF_002154555.1 Streptomyces murinus | reverse complement strand
GCGCGAAGGCGGTCAGGAAGCCGAACACGCCCCGGAAGCCGACGCTCATGGCGAGGGCGGGCAGCGCGAGCGCGCCGATGGCACCGCCGAGGGGGACGGCCGCCACCCGCAGGCTGATGGCGAAGCCGTGGTTGCCGGGCGGGAACCAGCCGAGGACCGCCCGCCCTGAGGCGCTGTTCACACAGCCGCCGAGGGCGCCGGCCAGCAGCAGGACGGCGGACAGCAGCCAGGAGGGCGGGGTGTAGCCGCCGGTGGGCACGAGGAAGGCGGTGGCCGCCGCGAGGCACGCGGTGGTGCCGGCCAGCCCGGTGATCAGCACCATCCGTTCGCCGAAGCGGTCGGTGAGCAGCCCCCAGATGATCTCGGTGACGGCCGCTCCGCAGGTCAACGCGGCGAGGACGAGGCCGAGTTGGCCGGTGGAGTAGCGGTAGTCGCTCTGGAGGACCGCGCTGGCCATGGGGATGCCCTGGAAGGCCGCGCTGAAGGCCGCCTGCGCGACGACGCCGATGCCGAGGATCCCCCACTTGTAGCGGGGCGAGTGGGTCCTGCCCGACCTGCCGACGGGGAGGGGGGTCGCCGCGGGGGCGACGGGTGACGTGGTGAGCTGCTGAGACATGGTTCTGAAGGGCTTTCTGC
>NZ_MUNF01001077.1 GCF_002154555.1 Streptomyces murinus | reverse complement strand
GCGCCCCGCGGCGGAGCCGCATATCGAGGGCGGCCCCGCGCCCCTTGGGCGCGGATACTTGCCGGGGTGGGTGGGCTCGGCCCTGCCGGGTTGGGCCGAGCACACCCCGCTTCGGACGGGGCCGGTCCGGACGGAGAAGATCCAGACCTGGGCCGGATGGGCCGGGCCCGATCCGTCCGGGACGGGCTGGGCCCAGCTGATCGGTTCAGAAGGGCGTCAGCCGGTCGGCGCGGACCGGCACCGGCTGATCGGTGTCAGCGGGTCTCCACTCGGCCGGGGTGAGCAGGGTTCCCCCCGGCCGGGATGGACGGGGCGCGGCTCGCCGAGCAGATGCGGGGCTCGCCCGGCCCGAATGGCCGGGTCGGATGCCCCGATCCCCTGCGGGCGGGCCGTCGGAACGGCCGCCGCCCGGCCCGGTCGGCGTGCGCAGGGCCCGGCCCGGTCGGCATGTACGGGTCCGGTTCGGACGGCGCGCACGGGGCCCGGCCGGGTCGGCGTGTACAGGGCCCGGCCCGGTCGGCGTCCGCACGGCGCGTCCCAACCGGCACAAACCCACCGCGCCCCGACCCCGTCCCAACCGGCACAGGCCCACCG
>NZ_MUNF01001076.1 GCF_002154555.1 Streptomyces murinus | reverse complement strand
CTCCGGAGACTCGGTCGGCTCTGAAGAATCGGCTGGCCCCGGAGGCTCGGTCGGCTCCGGAGACTCGGTCGGCTCCAGAGGCTCGGTCGGCTTCGGAGACTCGGCAGGTCGTGGCGGCTCGGGCGCGGGCTGCGGCTCGGTGGGGCCGGCGGCCTGCGGTCCGGCCGACTCGTGCGGTCGTACGGCTCCTCGCGCGTCCCCCTTCCCGGGCTCCGCCTCGACGGGCTCCGTCTCGGCGGACCGGCCGGGTTCGGCGGACTGCCCCGGCTCGTCGGACCGGCCGGGCTCGTGGGGCTGCCCGGGCTCGTCGAACGCCGGGCGGGCGTGGTGCCACGGGGCGTCCGAGCTGCGCGGGGCCGTACGGCCGGCCGGGCGGTCGGCTTCGCCGGAACTCGCGGGCGCGGGCCCCGACTCGGTCGCCGAGGCCGGGGGCTCCGGAGCCCGCTGGGAGGCGGAACCCCCCGACGCGCTGCGGGCACGACGGGGACGGGCCGGTGCCGGGGCGGGCCCGGACGCCGCCGGACCCTCCGCCTCGGTCCTCGCGGCTTCGCCCTCCGCCTCGGTCCT
>NZ_MUNF01001075.1 GCF_002154555.1 Streptomyces murinus | reverse complement strand
GGTCCGCCTCGCGAAAGTCACCCTCACCAAGGCCGCCCCCTCCGTCTCGCTGGCGAAGCAGGGCGGTACCTCGGGCGTCCTGCGGGTGAACCTCAACTGGCAGATGCGCAAACAGCTTTCGGGCTGGGGCGCGCGCTGGGGCGGCGCCGGTTCCGGGGACCTCGACCTCGACCTGTGCGCCCTGTACGAGCTCACCGACGGCCGCAAGGGCGTCGTCCAGGCGCTCGGCAACTCCTTCGGATCGCTGCACCGGCCGCCGTACATCCATCTCGACGGCGACGACCGCACCGGCGCCGCGGCGAGCGGCGAGAACCTCACCGTCAGCCTCGACCACCTGGCGGACCTGCGCCGCGTCCTCGTCTTCGTCACCGTCTACGAGGGCGCGTCCTCCTTCGCCGGACTGCACGCCACCGTCACCCTCCAGCCGCAGTACGGCGCCCCCGTCGACTTCGCGCTGGACGAGTGCACGGCCCCCTCCACGGTGTGCGCGCTCGCCCTGATCACCAACACGGGCGGCGATCTCGTCGTCCGGCGCGAGGCCCGCTACCTCG
>NZ_MUNF01001074.1 GCF_002154555.1 Streptomyces murinus | reverse complement strand
TCGCCGCGGCCGCCACCGGCGCCGGCGCGCTCGGCGTCCTCGATCTCGGCGACGGCGACCGAATATGCCGACAGGAGCTGTCCCGGCTGAGAAGAACGGCCCCGGGCCCGTACGGCGTCCGGGTGACCGCCCGGTGTGCCCTCACCCCGGCCGACCTGCCGGACGGCCCCGGCCTCGTCGTCCTCGCCGCGGACCTGACGGCCGCGGACACCCCCTGGGGCATCGCCGAACTGGCCTCCGGATCAAGGGTGTTGGCCGAGGTCACCGACCTGACGCAGGCGCGGGCCGCGGTCCGGGCCGGGGCTCATGGGCTGATCGCCCGGGGCGCCGAGAGCGGTGGCCGAACCGGCGAGCTGAGCACCTTCGTGCTGCTCCAACAGCTGCTCGCCGACGCGGAGTTGGCCGACTCGCCCATCTGGGCCTGCGGCGGTGTCGGGCCGCGGACGGCGGCCGCCGCCATGGCGGGTGGCGCCGCCGGTGTCGTCCTCGACAGCCAGCTCGCCCTGCTGCCCGAGTCCCGGCTGCCGGAGGCGGTCCGGGCGGTGCTGCGGTCCCTGGACGGCGCGGAGACGGTGGTGATCGGCGGGCACCGGGTGCTGCGCCGCCGCGGCCCCGACGCGCCGCCGCCCCCCGCCGACGAC
>NZ_MUNF01001073.1 GCF_002154555.1 Streptomyces murinus | reverse complement strand
CCCCCCGGGGGCGGCGGGCGGGGCCGGCGGGACGGGCTTGGCCCACTGGGACTCCACCTGGGTCAGCGCTTCCAGCTCGCCGTAGTCGAGGAAGATGCCGCGGCACCCGCTGCACTGCTCGATCTGGACGCCGCTGCGGTTGTACGTCTGCATGGGTGCGTGGCACTTCGGACACTGCATCGTCGGCTCAACTCCTCGCCGGTCGGTACTGCTTGGTGGTTCTCCAGCACAGACTCCGTTTCACCGCCCGTGGTTGCAAGGTCTTCGCGGAAGACCCCGGCCCGCGCTTTCACCCTGCGGGCATACGGGCACAGGCGTCGACGACGGCCTGTTCGATCTCGTCCAGGGGGCGGTCCGCCGCGCGCGCCTTGGTGATCGCCAGGGCGGCCGTCTGGACGGTGAGGGCGCGGGCCGGGACGTCCAGGGCGGGCCAGGGGTCACCGGTCGCGGGCACGGCGGGACCGTTCGCCTCCTGGTAGGCGGTCAGGAAGCGGCTCCAGTCGTCGGGCGGGAGGAGTCCGCAGGCGTACCAGGCGGCGGGGCGGGCGAGGTCCCAGGCGGGGACGCCGAGTCCCAGGT
>NZ_MUNF01000108.1 GCF_002154555.1 Streptomyces murinus | reverse complement strand
CCCCCATTTCCCCCAGGAGAAGCCATGTCCGCCCCCGGTTTTTCCCGCAGACGCTTCGCCGCCGCGGTCGGCGGAGCCCTGTTCGCGGCGGCCGTCACGCCCACGCTCGCCAGCGCGGCCCCCACGGCCAAGAAGCCCGCGACGTCCCCCGCGGCGACCGCCGACGACCCGTACACCACGGCCTTCCTCACCCAGTACAACAAGATCAAGGACTCGGCGAACGGCTACTTCAGCGACGAGGGCATCCCCTACCACTGCGTGGAGACGCTGATCGTCGAGGCCCCCGACCACGGCCACCAGACCACCTCGGAGGCGTTCAGCTTCTGGTTCTGGCTGGAGGCCACCTACGGCCGGGTGACCGGCAACTGGACGCCGTTCAACAGCGCGTGGGCCACCGCCGAGAAGTACATCATCCCCAACCACACCGACCAGCCGAGCAACAGCTCCTACAACGCGAGCAGCCCGGCGACCTACATCCCCGAGTGGCCCGACGTCAACAAGTACCCCTCCGCACTGGACAGTTCGGTCTCCTCCGGCCAGGACCCGATCGCGAGCGAGCTGAACTCGGCCTACGGCACCCCGGACATCTACGGGATGCACTGGCTGATGGACGTGGACAACATCTACGGGTACGGCAACACGCCGGGCACCGGCGCTGAGAACGGGCCCACCGCGTCCGGACCGTCGTACATCAACAGCTACCAGCGCGGCGCCCAGGAATCGGTGTGGGAGACGATCCCGCAGCCGACCACCGATCTGTTCAAGTACGGCGGCACCAACGGCTACCTCGATCTGTTCGTCAAGGACAGCAGCTACTCCCAGCAGTGGAAGTACACCAACGCCCCCGACGCCGACGCCCGCGCGGTGCAGGCGGCGTACTGGGCGTACCGGTGGGCCGCCGCCCAGGGCAACGCGTCCGCGATCTCCGCGTCCGTGGCGAAGGCCGCCAAGATGGGCGACTATCTGCGCTACTCCTTGTTCGACAAGTACTTCAAGAAGATCGGCAACTGCACCGATCCGAAGAGCTGCGCCGCCGGTTCCGGGCGGGACTCCGAGCACTATCTGCTGGCCTGGTACTACGCCTGGGGCGGCGCGGAGAACGGCGGCGGCTGGGCCTGGCGGATCGGGGACGGCACCGCCCACCAGGGCTACCAGAACCCGCTGGCCGCCTGGGCGCTGGCCAATGTGCCGAGCCTGACCCCGAAGTCACCCACCGCCCAGAGCGACTGGACCACGAGCCTTCAGCGGCAGCTGGAGTTCTACCAGTGGCTCCAGTCCGCCGAGGGCGCCATCGCGGGTGGCGCCACCAACAGCTGGAACGGGCAGTACGGCGCCCCGCCGGCCGGCGATCCGACGTTCTACGGCATGGCCTACGACTGGCAGCCGGTCTACCACGACCCGCCGAGCAACAACTGGTTCGGCTTCCAGTGCTGGTCGCTGGAGCGGGTCGCCGAGTACTACTACGTGACCGGGAACGCCACCGCCAAGTCGATCCTCGCCAAGTGGGTCGCCTGGGCCTCCTCCGAGACCACCGTCTCGGCCACCGACTTCCGGATCCCGGGCAACCTGAGCTGGACCGGGCAGCCCGAGACCTGGAATCCGAGCAGTCCGGCCGCCAACACCGGGCTGCATGTGTCGGTCGTGGACCACGGCAACGACACCGGGGTGGCCGCCGCCTACATCAAGACGCTCACCTACTACGCCGCCAAGTCAGGCGACACCGCCGCCGCGACCCTCGCCAAGAACCTGCTGGACGCGATGGCGCAGTTCGCCGACGCGAAGGGCATCACCACCCCGGAGACCCGCACCGACTACAGCCGGTTCGCCGACCCGGTGTACGTGCCGTCCGGCTGGACGGGCAAGATGCCCAACGGCGATGTGATCAACTCCAGTTCGACCTTCCTCTCCATCCGCTCCTGGTACAAGCAGGACCCGGACTGGCCCAAGGTCCAGGCGTATCTGAACGGCGGCTCCGCGCCCACCTTCAGCTACCACCGCTTCTGGGCGCAGGCCGACATCGCCATGGCCTACGCCGTCTACGCCGAGCTGATCGTCGGCGCCGGCTCCGGCGGCGGCACCGGTGACACCACACCGCCGACCGTGCCGACGAACCTCGCGGTGTCGGCGACCACGGACACCAGCGTCTCGCTGACCTGGACCGCGTCGACCGACGACGTGGGCGTGGCCGGGTACGACATCTACCGGGCCGGCACCCTGGCGGGCAGCGCGGCCACCACCTCCTTCACCGACTCGGGCCTCAAGGCGTCGACGGCGTACAGCTACACGGTCAAGGCGAAGGACGCGGCCGGCAATGTCTCGGCGGCCTCCGGCGCGGTCACCGCCACCACCAAGGCCGGCTCCGGCGGCGGTACCACCGGCGCGGTCAAGGTCCAGTACAAGAACAACGACAGCGCGGCGACGGACAACGCGATCAAGCCAGGTCTGCGCGTGGTCAACACCGGCAGCGCCGCGCTGGCCCTGTCGAGCGTCACCCTGCGGTACTGGTTCACCGGCGACGGCGGAGCGAGCACCTACGGCACCTGGTGCGACTACGCGGCGGTCGGCGCCTCGAACATCACGCAGAAGGTGGTCGCCGTGTCCTCGCCGAAGTCGGGCGCCGACCACTATCTGGAGGTCGGGTTCGCCTCCGGTGCGGGCTCGCTCGCGGCGGGCGCGAACTCCGGTGACATCCAGTGCCGGCTCAGCAAGGGCGACTGGTCGAACTTCGGTGAGAGCGACGACTACAGCTACGGCACCAACACGGCCTACACCGACGCCACCAAGGTGACCGCGTACGTAGGCGGCACCCTCGCCTGGGGAATCGAGCCTTGATCCGCCAAGGAACGAAGGAGACCTCACACATGCTGTCATCGTGGAGACGACTGCGCCTGGCCGCCTGGGCGGGAACCGTGGCCGCCCTGCTGCTCGGTGCGCTCATGGTCGTCACCCAGCCGGCGTCCGCCGCTACGACGACGGACTGCACCCAGTACGGGACCACCTCCCTCCAAGGCGGGGAGTACACCTATCAGCAGAACGAATGGAACTCCTCGGACACGCAGTGCGTGAGCATCGACAACGGCTCGGGCGCGTGGTCCGTCACCCAGGCGAACTTCAGCACGGCCACCAACGGCGCCCCGGCCACCTACCCCTCGGTCTACAAGGGCTGCCACTGGGGTGCCTGCACCACGGGCAGCGGACTGCCCATCCAGGTGAGCCAGTTGGGCAGCGCGACCTCCTCCTGGTCGACCACGCAGCCGGCGTCGGGCGCCTATGACGTCGCCTACGACCTCTGGTTCAACTCGACGCCGACCACGGACGGCCAGCCCGACGGCACGGAGGTGATGATCTGGCTCAACCACAAGGGCAGCGTCCAGCCGTTCGGCAGCCAGACCGCCACCGCGAACGTCGCCGGTCACGGCTGGGACGTGTGGACCGGGCAGCAGACCTCCTGGAAGATCATCTCCTATGTCCTCCAGGGCGGCGGCACCTCGTTCAGTAACCTCGACGTCAAGGCCCTGATCGACGACGCGGTCTCGCGCGGCTCCATCAACTCCGCGCACTACCTGATCGACGCCGAGGCCGGCTTCGAGATCTGGCAGGGCGGCCAGGGCCTGGCCAGCAACAGCTTCTCCTTCAACGCGACCAAGGGCTCCGGCGGTGGTGGCGGTGGCGGCGGTACGGACACGACGGCGCCGTCCGCGCCGACGGGTCTCGCGGTGTCGGGGACGACGGCTTCGAGTGTGTCGCTGAAGTGGTCGGCGTCGACGGACAACGTGGGGGTGACCGGGTACGACGTGTACCGGGGGTCGACCAAGGTGGGCAGCACCACGTCGACGTCGTACACGGACAGTGGTCTGACCGCCTCGACGGCGTACTCGTACACGGTGAAGGCGAAGGATGCGGCGGGCAACATCTCGGCGGCGTCGGGTGCGGTGACGGCGACGACCTCGGCGTCCGGTGGCGGCGGTGGCAACCCGGGCACCGGCGCGGTCAAGGTGCAGTACAAGAACAACGACAGTGCGCCGACGGACAACGCCATCAAGCCGGGGCTGCGGGTGGTGAACACCGGGAGTTCCGCGGTGGATCTGTCGAAGGTGACGATCCGCTACTACTTCACCGGTGACGGCGGCGCTTCCACCTTCGGCGCGTGGTGCGACTATGCGGCCGTCGGTTGTGCGAACGTGACACAGAAGGTCGTCGCCCTGTCCTCGCCGAAGTCCGGCGCGGACCACTACCTGGAGATCGGGTTCACCTCCGGCGCGGGCTCCCTCGCGGCGGGCGCGAACACCGGGGACATCCAGAGCCGGGTGAGCAAGACGGACTGGTCGAACTTCAGTGAGAGCGACGACTACAGCTACGCGACCAACACCGCGTACGCCGATGCGACGAAGGTGACCGCGTACGTCAGCGGCACCCTCGCCGGCGGCGTCGAACCGTAAGCCGGGAACACCCGAAGGCTTCGCCCAGTACGCCGATGCCCGCACCGGGCGGCGTACTGGGCGAACGTCATGCCAGGGAGCGGCCAGTTGGGTGACGAACCTTGTGGTCACAGGCCGCGCAGGCGCGCGAGCGTGGCGTCCAGGTCGGCCGCGGCGGGCCGGTTGTGGGGCAGCTTGGCGAGCAGGGCGGCCATGCCGCAGGTGTTGCTCACGGCGGAGAAGACCAGACCGCCCGCCACACCCGCGGACAGCAGCCGGAAGGCCGGGTGGACGAACTCGCCCAGGGCCAGACCGAGCAGGACGAGGGAGCCCGCGGTGAGCCGGACCTGCCGGTCCATGCTCCAGACCGCCTTGACGTCACAGGCCGCGGGGCGGTCCAGCTCCTGCCCCTGCGCGGCCCAGGCACCGGTGCCGCCCGCGAGGGTCGCCGTGTGGACGCCCCGCTCGGCGAGCTTTTGGCAGGCGTTCTCGGAACGGGCACCCGAGGCGCACACCACGAGGACCTCGCCGCGCTCGGCGGCGCCGCGGATCTCGGGCAGCGCGCGGTCGAGCTGGTCCAGCGGGATGTTCAGGGCGCCGGGTATGTGACCGCCGGCGTACTCGCCCGGGGTGCGGACATCGATCACGGTGAGCTCGTGCAGCCGCTCCTTGGCCTGCTGGGGAGCGAGGGTGGTGAGGGTCGTCATGACAGGTGTCGTCCTTGTGTTGTCGAGGGCGTCCCGGAGCGGGGAGTGGCCCATGGGGGTGGGGAGGATGCGGGGACGCCTGGCGTTCCCCACTGTGCCAGGGCTCTGTGACGGCGATGTCACACCAGTACGTCGGCGAACATGAAGACCGCGACGGCGAGCAGCACCCAGGCGAAGACACGTTGCAGCGTCCCGCCCCGGACCTTCCTGGCCAGGCGTTTGCCGTCCCAGGCGCCGAGCATGGCGGCCGCGGTGAACGGCGCGACGACCGCCCAGTCCAGATGCGTCCCGGTGCCGGCGCGGGCGCCGAGCGCGGCCAGCGAGTTGATGGTGATGACCAGCAGGCTGGTGCCGACCGCCCGGCGCATGGGCAGCCGGAGCACGTCCACCAGCGCCGGTACGGCGAGGAAGCCGCCGCCCACGCCCAGGAACCCGGTCACCGCGCCGAGACCGGCCCCCACCGCACCGGCCCTGCCCGGATCGATCCGGGCGCCGGAGTCGGGGGCGGTGCGGGCGGGGCGCAGCATGCGCAGCGCGGCGAGTGCGGCGATGACCGAGAACGCGATGGTCAGCAGGGCCTGGGGCAGATGGCCTGCGGCGGCTCCGGCGGCCATCGCGGGCACGATGCCCGCCGCGGCGAACAGCAGCCCGGTGCGCCAGGCGACATTGCCGTCCCGGGCGTGCCCGGTCAGCGCGGTGACCGAGGTGAGGGTGACGATGACCAGACTGGCCGTCGTCGCCTCGGCCGTGGTGAAACCGAGGAGGTAGATCAGGGCGGGTACGGCGAGGACGCTGCCGCCCCCGCCGAGACCGCCCAGGGCCAGGCCGACGACGGCACCGGCGACGAGCGCGAGTATCAGGGCGGTCATGCTATGGAACCGCTGTTCCCGTGCCCGTCGACGACCGGGTGCCCGGCGTCCCACTCGTGCCGCTCACGTACATCCAGCAACACGGCCGGGGCGTCGGTGCCCCGGGTGCGCCGTACGGCCTCGGCGACGCTGACGCGGTCCTCGGCACGGGGGAGGAGGGACATCACTCGACCTCTCGGGAAAACGGACGGATCAAAACGGGTGGATCAAAACGGGTGGAACTGAGGGAGCGGAACGGGTGGGGGTGTGGGTCACCCGGTGACCACGGTCAGTCCGGCGGTCGCGGCGGCGTCGAAACCGTCGTCCACGGCCACCACCTCCCGGCCGGACGCGTGCAGCAGGGACGCGGCGATGCCGGCCCGCATGCCACCGGCGCAGTGCACCCAGACGGTGCCCGCCGGTACCTCACCGAGCCGCCTGGGCAGCTGGTGGATCGGGATGTGGACGGAGTTCTCGATGTGCCCCGCGGCGCGCTCGGAGTCGCGGCGCACGTCCAGGACGACGACGCCGTCCGTGCCGCGCTCGGCCAGTCCGGCGAAGGTGGAGCGGGGGAAGGAGACGAGGTCCTCGCCCTCGGGCACCCACTCCTTCGGCGCGCCGGTGGCCGCGGCGGCCGGCCGGTCGATACCGACCCGGACCAACTCGCGCTGAGCGGCGGCCAGTTGTTCGGGGGACTCGGCGAGCAGGGTGACCGGCTTGCCCCACGGGATCAGCCACGCCAGATACGTGGCGATCTTGCCCTCGGCCTCGAAGTTGAAGGATCCGGCGACATGGCCCTCGGCGAACGCGACCCGGTTGCGCAGGTCCACGACCCACTCGCCGGCCGCGAGCCGGGCCGCGATCTCACGGGCGTCGGCGACGGCCGGCGCGGTGAGGTCCAGCGGCGCGGGGCCCGCCGCGTTGGCCGGTCCCATATGGGTGTAGTAGGCGGGGATGTCGTCGAGCTCGGCGAGCAGCCGGGCGACGAAGGAGTCCACGTCCGTGGTGAGCGCGGCGTTGGCCGACTTCTCCTTGCCGATGGTGGTGGTGTCGCCCTCGGCCTGCGCGGAGGAGCAGAAGCTGCCGAAGCCGTGCGTGGGCAGCACGGACGTCTCGTCCGGCAGCTCGGCGGCCAGCCGGTGGGCGGAGGCGTGCTGGGCGCGGGCGAGGCGCTCGGTCAGTCGGGGCTCGACCAGATCGGGCCGGCCCACCGTGCCGATCAGCAGCGAACCGCCGGTGAACGCGGCCACCGGGCGCCCCTGCTCCAGCAGGACGTAGGAGGTGTGGTGCGGGGTGTGCCCAGGGGTGGCGACCGCCCGCAGTTCGAGCGCGTCGTCCACGGTGACGGTGTCGCCGTCGGCCACCGGCACCCGCGCGAACGACACCCGCGCGCCGGCCGGTACCAGATAGGCGGCACCCGTCACCCGGGCCAGTTCCAGGCCACCGGTGACGTAGTCGTTGTGGATGTGGGTCTCCACCACGTGGGTGATCCGTACGCCGCGTCGCACCGCCGCCGCCAGCACCTGGTCGAAGTCGCGCGGCGGGTCCACCGCCACGGCGGCCCCCCGGCCGCCGGCCAGGTAGTTGCGGTTTCCGAGGCCCTCTAGCTCGATGGTGTCGATGAAGAACACGGGAACGTTCCCTTCGATGATTACCCCCCGGGGTATGTATGAACCATAGCACGAGTACCCCGGGGGGTATTCCATACGCGTGCCGGTACGACGCGGGCCGGGCCGGTTCTCGCTGGTGGGGGCCCGGCCGGGGGCCGTCAGAGGCGACCGGTGAGCATGCCGCGCCAGTAGAGCTGCGGCAGCAGGTAGCGCTTGAAGACCCACATGTCGCGCCGTTCCTTGAAGGTGTCGATCAGCGGGAAGCTGGGCCGGGGCGTCAGGTCGTAGTCGAACTCGGCGAGCAGCATCCGGTCGCGGGCGGTCACCAGCGGACAGGAGGTGTAGCCGTCGTAACGGTGCGACGGCGTCCGGCCGTTCATCACGTCGAGCAGATTGGCGGCCACCACCGGGGCCTGCTTGCGCACCGCCGCGCCGGTCTTCGAGGTCGGCAGACTGGCCGCGTCGCCGAGCGCGAACACCTCGGGATACCGAGGGTGTCGCAGCGTGTACTGGTCGGCGGCGACGAAGCCCAGCGGGGCGGCGGGGTCGGCGAGCGGGCTCCGCTTGACCCAGTCGGGGGCGCTCTGCGGGGGCACGGCGTGCAGCAGGTCGTATCCGATGGTCTCCGCGCGGCCGGTCGCATGGTCGGTGACGGTGATCTCCCGGCGGTCGCCGTCCACGGCGGTCATCTCCGAGCGCAGCCGCACCTCGATGCCGTACCGCTCGGCCACGCCCTCCAGGACGCGGCCCCACTCGGGCACCTTGAACAGGGTGGCGTCCGGGATCACGAGGATGATCCGGATGTGGTCCAGGACCTTGCGCCTGCGCCAGTGGTCGGCGGCCAGGTAGGCGATCTTCTGCGGCGCCCCGCCGCACTTGAGCGGCGTGGCCGGGTGGGTGAAGACGGCCGTGCCGGAGCGCAGGTTTTTGATCAGCTCCCAGGTGCGCGGGGCGTACTCGGGCGCGTAGTTGCTGGCCACCCGGTCGTGTCCCACCGCCTCGGCGAGACCCGGCACGGCGTCCCAGTCCAGTTGCAGCCCGGGGGTCATCACCAGGTGTTCGTAGGCGAGTTCGGCACCGCCGGAGAGGGCGATCGTCCGCGCGTCGGGGTCGACGGCGAGGGCGTGCCGGCGTATCCAGCGCACCCCGTCCGGGATGACGGACGCCTCGGCGCGGCGGGTGCCGCGCAGGGTCGCCTGACCGCCGCCGACCAGGGTCCACAGGGGCTGGTACCAGTGGCTGTCGGACGGCTCGACGAGCGTGATGTCGGTGACGCCCGCGCGGCGCAGCCGGGCGGCGACGCTGATTCCCGCGCTGCCGCCGCCGACGATGGCGACGCGGTGCCGGCCGGTGATCGTCTCGGTGCCGGGTATGGGGCTCGCGGCCATGGTGGGAGTCCTTCCTGCTACCGGCCCTGAGGCCGTCGGGTCGAGGGCTGTGCCGGTGCGCGGGCCCTGCCGCGCACCCCATTTGGTTGTCTCCTCAAATACCCCGGGGGGTTTCCGTGACCGAAGCTATGACGGTCCCGCCGAGGCGGTCAAATACCCCAGCGGGTATTTGCCTCTGGGGTAAATCCAGGGCTGTGCGGGCCTGCCGTGGACCCATGCGAGGGGACGCGGCAGCGCGTCGCACGGCGCGAACGCCCAGTGCCGGTACGGGGGTCGTAGCGTCCGAGGCGTGCGTGTGCGGGGCGAGCGACCGGGGCCACCGACGAGCGCCCGCCCTGCCTGGGTGGGCCTCCTCGTCGCCGCGCTCGTCTGCGCCGTCCTCACCGCCGCGCTCGGCGGCTGCCCGCGCATGCGGGCTCTGGCCGGCTCCGCCGTCGACGCACCGCACCGGCCGTTCGCCACGGCCGCGCCCCGGGCTGTGGCGAGGCCCCGGGCTGTGGCGAGGCCCCGGATCGAGGCAAAGCCCCGGATCGAGGCCGGGCCTTGGATCGCGGACGTGCCGCAGGTCGTGGACGTGCCCCAGGTCGTGGACGTTCCGCAGGTCGATGCCGTGTCCCGGATCGAGACCGCGTCCGGGAGCGTGGCTGTGCCCCGGACCGTGGCCGCGGGGACGCTGACGGCGACAGGCCCCCGGTGCCAAGGCGGTGGTGCGACCACCGCGGTGACCCCTACGGCCGCCCCCGCCCCGCGCGTCCACGCATGCGTCTCGCAGGGCACGCACCAAGGAGCGCGCGCGAGCGCCCCGCCGCCGGCCCCGGAGCCGCCGTCGCCCCGACGGGTGCCCGACGGCCGTCCGGAACCGCTGCTCAGGGTCTAGGGAAGCCCCGGCCGCGGGCGCCCGTTCGAGGTGCCCGCTCGGCCGCCGCGCGTCCCCGAAACCTCCTGCGGCACACCAAGGAACTGCTCATGCCTGCTCGCTCCGCCCGCGGCGGCCGACTGTCCGGTGGGATCCACCGGCGTCTGGGCCCGGCCGTCCTCCTCTGCTACCTGCTCGCCCTGCTCGTCCCCGGGCCCGGGGCCCGGCTGCGCGGCACCGCGCTCGGCCTCTTCGGACTGCGCCTCGACGCGTCGGCCCTCGCGCTCTTCCTCATCCTCTTCGCCGCCGCCTTCCAGGTGCCGCCGGGCCGCGCCCTGGCCGCCGTCCGGCAGCCGAAGACCGTGCTCGCGGGCCTCGCCGCGCATCTGCTCACGGCCTTCGCCCTGGCGCCGGCCACCGCCCTGGTCATGTACGGCGCCGGGCTGCGGGGGCCGGCCGGCGCCCTGTCCACCGCCGTGGCGTTGATCGCGGCGGCGCCCGTGGCCGCCGCCGCGACGGTCTGGATCGGCCGGGACGGCGAGGTCACCGCCCTGCTGGCCGTCGTCCTGCTCTCCGCGCTGCTCAGCCCGCTGACCATGCCCACGACACTGGGCCTGCTGGGGCATGTCCTGCCGTCGGCGGATCACACCCGGGCGCTGGTCGACGGCGCGGCCGGGCAGGCGCGGGCGCTGCTCACCGGGGCCGTCGCCCTGCCCTGCGCGCTCGGCCTGCTCGCCCGGCGATTCGTCCCCGTCGCCGTCTCCGGCCGCCTGCTTCCCTGGGCGCCGCTGATGGCGATCGCGGCGATGCTCGCGCTGACGTACGTCAACGCCACCGCCGCGGTTCCGGTGCTGCACCGGGAGCCCTGGACGGCCGTCGCGCTCTGCGCCGCCGTGGGGTGGGGGGTGTGCCGGCTGGCCTTCCTCGTGGGTTCGCTCACCGCCCGCGCGCTGCGGCTGCCGCCCGGCGCCGGGGCCACGGTCACCCTGGCGTGCGGCATGAGCAATGTCAGCGTCAGTACGGTCGTGGTCGTACAGGCACTGCCGGGGCAGCCGCACGCGCTGCTCGTCGCCCTGGTGTACGGGCTGGCGCAGAAGGTCTCGGCCCGGCGCGCCGTGGCGAAGGGGGCCGCCGTGCCGTCGTACCGGACGGTCGGCGGACGGCGGACCGTGCGGTGAGCGGGGCGGTGCGGACGATGCCCGCGATCCCTGGCGGACGCGCGGGGGACTCTGGCATCATCCCCACGCACCACCTGCACAGCCACCCCATAAGTTGCCCGGCCTTTCGCAGGAGGCTCCCCCATGAAGGTCCGCTCGACCCTGACCGCGCTCGTGCTGGTCGTCGCTCCCGGTGTCGCCGTCCTCGGCACCGCGACGGACGCCTTCGCGGTCACCAAGATCAGCAATGCCACCGCGACCCAGATGTTCCGCGACGCGGGCATCACCTGGTCCTCGTCCGGTGGCTGCTCCGACCGCAACAACTCGACCTGTACGTCCTTCGACCAGCTCAACCTGACCACCGCCCAGGGCGCCGTGACCCTCAAGCACGCCAGCGGCTGCGCCCTGAACATCACCGGCGGCACCGAGACCGGACACGCCTCCGGCACGTACTCCCACTGGAACGGCTACAAGCTCGACTACGGCAAGAACACCTGCGTCACCAACTACATCAAGAACAACTTCACCTACTCCGGCCTGCGCGGCGACGGTTACCCGATGTGGACCGCGGCCTCCGGCAACGTCTACGCCGACGAGGGCACCCACTGGGACGCCCTGTACTACAGCTGCGGCGGCTGCTGACACCGTGCCGACCGGTATCCGGGCGACCGCCGTCGCCTGGGTCCGCTCGCGCTCCCAACTGGTCGTCGGCTAGGGCTCGTTGGTGTCGTCCCCCGCCTCGGCCATGAGGTCCAGGACCGACTCGACGACCGCTCCGGGAGCCGGGCCCGCGTCCACGGCACCGCCCCGTTCGTCGGCCTCCAGCGGTTCCAGCGTCGCCTCCTGCGACTCCAGCAGCGCACGCGGCATGAAGTGGCCGGAACGCTCGCTCATCCGCCGCCCCACCTCCTCGTGCCGGGCCGTCAGATGCACGAAGAAGGCGTCAGGACAGGCCGCCCGCAGGACATCCCGGTAGCGGCGGCGCAGCGCCGAGCAGGGCACCACACCACCGGTCGCCGCACGGTCGCGCTCGCGCAGCCAGCGGCCGATCGCCTCCAGCCAGGCCCCCCGGTCGGCGTCCGTGAGCGGCACGCCCGCCGACATCTTGGCGACGCTCTCGGGGGAGTGGAAGTCGTCCGCCTCCGCGAACGGCACGCCCAGCCGCCGCGCGAGCAGCCGGGCCACCGTGGTCTTGCCGACCCCGGACACCCCGATCACGACGACGCACGGCGGACGCCGGCCAGGGTCACGGCGCATCGGGCCGCCCATGCTCCTCACGACCGCCCGTCGTCGGCCGCCGTACCGAGAACCGTCTCCTCGTGCAACAGCGCCTCCCTGGTCACAGGGCCGGGCCCGTACGCGTGCCGGGGCGCCGGTCCGTCCGAGCCCGCCGGGTACTCCTCCAGGGGGACGAGGTCCCGCTCCCACGCCGTGAGCACCGGGGTGAGCACCCGCCAGGCCTCCTCCGCCTCGTCGCCGCGGATCGACAGCGCGGGATCGCCCCGCAGCACATCCAGCAACAGCCTTCCGTAGGCGGGCAGTTCGGCGGGCTCCAGCTCGGCGGTCAGCTCCAGCTCGGTGAGAAGCCCGGCCCGCGCGCCGGTGCCCATCAGATCCAGGGTCAGGCCCTCCGGTTCGAGACCGAAGCGCAGCACATTGGGCTCCACCTCCCCGGTGTGCCCGAACGGCAGATGCGGCACCTGCCGGAACCGCACCGCGACCTCCTTGCGGTCCGCCCGCAGCCCCTTGCCGCTGCGCAGCCGGAACGTCGTACCCGCCCAGCGCCAGTTGTCCAGCTCCAGCTCCACCTCGGCGAAGGTCTCGGTGCCGCGCCCGGGGTCCACGCCCTCCTCGTCGGTGTACGACGGCACGTCGCGGTCCTCGATCCGGCCCGCGGCGTAGCGGGCGCGCCGGGTGCGGTGCACCACGTCGTACTCGGTCAGCAGCCGCACCGAGCGCAGCACATCGACCTTGCGGTCCCGCAGGTCCCGTTCGCCGAGGGTGACCGGCGGCTCCATGGCGACCAGGCAGAGCACCTGGAGCAGATGGTTCTGCACCATGTCCTTCAGGGCGCCGACCCGGTCGTAGTAGCCGGCCCGGCCCTCCAGTGCGAGGCTCTCGTCCCAGACGATCTCCACCTCGGCGATATGGGTGCTGTTCCACAGGGGTTCCAGTACCCGGTTGGCGAGCCTGCTGCCCAGCACGTTCTGCACCGTGGTCATGGCCAGGAAGTGGTCCACCCGGAACACCGCCTGCTCCGGCACCAGTTCGGCCAGCCGCGCGTTCAACTCGCGTGCGCCGTCCAGGTCTTCGCCGAACGGCTTCTCCAGGACGATCCTGCTCCCGGCCGGCAGGCCCGCCGAGCGCAGCGCGGAGACCACCTGTGGGAAGAGCGAGGGCGGCAGCGCCAGATACAGCGCCACCGCCTCGTCACCGTCGATGAGCGCCCGGACGTCCTCCTGGTCGGTGACATCGGCCCGTCGGTAGTGCGCCGACGCCACGACCGCCCGCCGGGCCCCGGCCGGGAGATCACCGCCCTGCCGGTCGAGCCAGTCGGTGATCCACTCCCGGAACCCCTCCGTGGTCAGTTCCTCGCGGCTCGCCCCGGTCAGCCGGAACCCCTCGTCGAGGTGCCCCGCGGCGTGCAGGGCGGCGAGGGCCGGCATGAGGAAGCGCCCGCTGAGATCCCCCGTCGCCCCCAGGACGACCAGACGCCCGATCATCGCCGGCTCGCCGCCCTCGCCCGCTGGAGGTTCACACCGCTCGCGATGATGCCGATATGACTGAACGCCTGGGGGAAGTTGCCCATGAACTCTCCTGTGGTGGGGTGGATCTGCTCCGACAGCAGCCCGACCGTGCTGGCTCGCGCGCACAACGACGCGTACAGCTCCCCGGCCTCCTCCAGGCGGCCCTGCCCGACCAGGTTGTCGACCAGCCAGAAGCTGCACAGCACGAACGCGCCCTCGTCACCGGCCAGTCCGTCCGGGGCCTCCTCGTGCAGATAGCGGTACAGCAGCCCGCCCCCGGCCGACAGCCGCTGTGCGACGGCCTCCGCCGTGGCCACCATCCGCGGATGAGCGGCCGGTACGACCTCACGCAGCGGCAGCGCCAGCAGGCTCGCGTCGAGGACACCGCCGCCGGACAGATGGGCGCTGAGGGTGCCCGACCTCTCGTCCCACGACTCCTCCAGGATGATGCGGCGCACCTGCTCGGCCGCCGCCCGCCACTGGTCGATCCGGCCGGGCAGGCCGTGCCGCTCCCCGATGCGCACCGCCCGGTCCAGGGCCACCTGGCACATCCCGGCCGAGTAGGTGAACGCCCGTCCCTCGCTGCGCACTTCCCAGATCCCCTGGTCGGGATGGCGCCAGGCGCGCTCGGCCGCGTCGGCGAGTCCTGCAAGTCCCGCCCACAGCGCCGGCTGGATCTCCCCGCCCGACAGCAGCCACTGGTCGGCGCAGTCGAGGATCTCGCCGTAGACGTCGTGCTGGCGCTGGTCGGTCGCGCCGTTGCCCCAGCGCACCGGGGCGGAACCGCGGTAGCCCGCCAGTTCGCCGTCCTCCACCTCGTCCGGCACCGTGGCGCCCTGGAGGGTGTACATGATGCGCGGCTGCCGGCTGTGCTCGAAGGCGTCGAGGACCCAGCCGAGGAAGGAGTCCGCCTCGCCGTCGAAGCCGATACGGCGCAGCGCGAACACGGCGTACGCCGCGTCCCGGATCCAGGCGTAGCGGTAGTCCCAGTTGCGGATGCCGCCGATCGGCGCGGGCAGTGAGGAGGTGGGCGCGGCCACCAGGGAGCCGCTGGCCCAGTCGTCGCACATCTTCAGTGTGAGCGCGGCCCGTCTGACCAGGGCCGCCTGCGGGCCCGCGTAGTCGCAGTGCCGCATCCAGCGGTGCCAGGCGTCGGCGGTGCCCTTGAGCATGGCGTCGGTGTCGAAGCGGTGGTGCCGGTGGAAGCGCCCCCAGGACAGCACCAGATCGAGGCGGTCGCCCTGCCGGAGTTCATGGGTGCTGCGCAGACCGGTCAGGGGGCGGTTGGCGCGCAGATGCAGGCGCAGGCCCGGCTGCCGGTGGGGCCGTACCTCAAGACCGCTGAACAGCGCCTGTGCCTGCCCGCCGCCGCGCGGCTCCAGTTCGGCCCGCAGCCGTACCCGCCCGTCCAGGACGACGGCCGAGCGCACGAGTTCCGCCCGCCCGGCCGGCATGTCGTCGGTGAGGTCGGCGCCGGATCTGAGGGCGAGCGCGTCGGTGAGCCGCACCAGGCCGGTGCGCGAGCGCAGTTCGGTGACCAGTACCCCGGTGTCGGGCTGATAGTGCTGCCGGGCCTCCATCAGATCCTCGGGCGCCACCGTGAAGTGGCCGCCGCGCGCGTGGTCGAGCAGTGCGCAGAAGACCGCGTCCGAGTCGAAGCGGGGCAGGCACATCCAGGGGATGGAACCGTCCAGGCCGACCAGCGCCGCCGTGGTGCCGTCGCCGATCAGGCCGAGGTCCTCCAGCGGGAGGTAGCCGTCCCGTCTGCGGACGGGCCGGAAGGGCGGATCGGGATCGTACATGCGGCCTCGCTCCTTGGACCTTCCGTGCGCCGAACCGTGCGTCGAGCCGTGCTGCCGGGCGGGGCCGCCTCACTCGTCGAAGGAGACCAGCACCTTCACGGTGTCCTCCAGCTTCTTGTCCGACACCTCGAAGGCCCGCTCCATCGCGCTGAAGGGGAAGCGGTGGGTGGTCAGCCGGGTCGGGTCGACGCGCTTGTTCGCCAGCACCCGCAGCAGCCGCTCCATGCGGAGCCGCCCGCCGGGGCACAGGCCGGTCGCGATCGTCTTGTCGGCCATGCCGACGCCCCATTCGACGCGCGGGATGCGCACGAACTCGCCCTGGCCGAAATAGCCGATGACGGAGATCGTGCCGCCCGGCTTGGTCACCTTGACCGCGGTCTGGAAGGTGACGTCCGCGCCGAGCGCCTCGATGGCGGTGTCCACGCCCTGTCCGTCGGTCAGTTCGTGGATCCGCTCGACCACGTCCTCCTTGCCGAAGTCCACGATCACGTCCGCGCCGTAGAACCGGGCGAGTTCCTGCCGGCTGGGCACCGACTCCACGCCGATGACCAGGCCCGCGCCCCGCAGCCGCGCCCCGGCCGTGGCCATCAGCCCTACCGGTCCCTGTGCCAGTACCGCCACGGTGCCGCCGATCGGGATGGCGCCGTGCTCGGCGCCCATGAAGCCGGTGGACAGCATGTCGGCGCAGTAGACGGCCACGTCGTCGGGGATGTCGTCGGGGATCCGCGCCAGGTTGGCGTCCGCGCCGCTGACATGGAAGTACTCGGCGAACACGCCGTCCTTGAGGTTGGCGAACTTGAAGCCGCCCAGCGCTCCGCCCGACTGCGAGGGGTAGCCGTTCTGCGCGGCGAGGTCGCCCCAGTCGGGGGTGATGGCCCCGGCCAGCACCCGGTCGCCGGGCTGGAAGTCCTTGACCTCGTCACCGACCGCGTGCACCACGCCGACGCCCTCGTGGCCGAGGGTCAGGTTCGTCCGGGGGCCGATGCCGCCCTGCACGGTGTGCGAGTCGGAGGTGCAGACCAGGGCCTTGGTGGTGCGCACCACGGCGTCGGTGGGCCCCGGCTCGGGGATCGGCTTGTCCATGAAGCCGACGCTTCCGATCTCCTTCATCACGAATGCCTTCACCGGCTTGTGCCCTCCTGTCGGACGCCCGACCTCGCGTCACCGTGCGGATCTCGCACCGCTCCGGGCGGCGGCCGGCGGCGGGCCCCGCACACCGTGATCACGGTCTCACGGGGCCCTGGAGAGCGCGCGGCGACCAGCGGCGGCGTTGATGCGTTCCGGTGAAAGCGGGGCCATGTCGGGCGCCGAATCCGCCGGGCTCCGGCGGGGCGCCCGCATCGTGGTGACTCCGTCGTGCGGTGCGCGGGGCGGAGGGCGGAGGGTTCATGTCCGGCAGTGCCGCAGGGCGCGCCTTCATCGGTTCGTTCACGTCGGCGGGTGGGCCGGGGATCGTCGTGGCCGACATCGATCCGCGCACCGGGGCACTGACCTGGGCGGGCGCCGTGAAGTCCGTCGCCGACCCGTCGTACCTCGCCGTCGGGCACGGGGAGGCGGGCCCCGTCCTCTACGCGGTCTCCGAGACGGTCGCGGGCGCCGTGGCCGCCTACGACGCCACCGGTGCGGTGCCCCGTCCGCTCGGCGAGCCCGTGCAGGTCGGCGGCGACGAACCGACCCATCTCGCCCTGGCCCAGGGGTATCTGCTGACCGCCAACTACGGCTCGGGCAGCGTCAGCGCGCTGCCGCTGACGGCCGAGGGCCTGCCGCTGCCGCCGAGCGCGGTGCTGCACCACGAGGGCTCGGGACCGCACCCGGAACGCCAGCGCTCCCCGCACGCCCATCAGATCGTCCCCGATCCGACGGGCCGCTGGGTGCTCGGCGTGGACCTCGGCACCGACTCGGTGCGGATCTGCTCACCGGACGAGCGCACGGGCGCCCTGCGCCCGCACGGCGCGACCGCGCTGCCCCCGGGCACCGGACCCCGGCATCTCGCCTTCCACCCCTCGGGGGACCACGCCTATGTCCTCGGGGAACTCCGGCCGACGGTGACCGTGTGCCGCTGGGATCCCGCCGCCGGAGTGCTGCGCACGGTCGGCGAGACCCCGCTGTTCCCGGGCGGCACGGATGTCCCGGTGCAGCCCTCGGCCCCGGTGGTGGCACCGGACGGCCAGTATCTGTGGGCGGCGGTGCGCGGCACCGACACCGTGGCCGTCCTCGCCCTCGACGCCTCGGGGGAGCGGGCGGAACTGGTGACGGCCGTGCCCTGCGGCGGCCGCTGGCCGCGCGACCTGGTGCTCGATCCGGCGGGCCGGCAGCTGTACGCGGCCAATGAGCGCTCGGGCGAGGTGACCTGGCTCGACCTCGACACCGCGACCGGCGTCCCCCGCCCAGCGGGATCGCTGCCCGTGCCCGCCGCCAGCAGTGTCGCCTTCGGATGAGGGCACTTCGCACCAGGACCAGGACCAGGACCAGGACCAGAAACAGGACGACGACCGGGACGAGGACGAGGGAAGAGGATGGCCGAGCGACAGAGCGAGAGAGAACGCATCGTGGTCGGGGTGGACGGCTCGGAGGGCTCCAAGCAGGCCCTCAACTGGGCGGTGCGCCAGGCGGAACTCACCGGCGGCTGGGTGGAGGCGGTGATCGCCTGGGACGTCCCGCAGTTCCACGGCGCCCTCGGCTGGATGCCGCCCTCCAGCTCCGACGAGGCCGCCCTGGAGGGACGGGCGCAGAGCGAGGTGACCTCCGCGGTGGAGGAAGCCGTCGCAGCACACCCCACGGTGCAGGTCAGCACGGTGGCGCGCTACGGCACCCCAGCGAGCGTCCTCCTCCAAGCCTCCCGCGACGCCGCGCTGCTGGTGGTCGGCAGCCGGGGCCTCGGCGGCTTCAAGGGACTGCTCCTCGGCTCGGTCGCCCAGCACTGCGTCCAGCACGCCCACTGCCCGGTCCTCGTCCTCAGGGGGCAGGAGGAGTGAGGCGCGGCGGGCCGGTGCGGTGCCCGGCCCGGCGGGTGTGAGCGGCCGGTGGAGTCGGTCGGTCGAGGCGTACGAGGGCGCGCACCCGGTTCCTGTCAGGCGGAGGGGGAGAGCTGGTCACG
Source organism: Streptomyces murinus (assembly GCF_002154555.1). Lineage (GTDB taxonomy): Bacteria > Actinomycetota > Actinomycetes > Streptomycetales > Streptomycetaceae > Streptomyces > Streptomyces murinus. The sequence goes on along the minus strand of NZ_MUNF01000108.1, from coordinate 1,252 downwards.
CACCCACGCGGGGTCGGGATTGACGTACGGGCGGCCCGACACGATGACGGTCGGTACGGTCTCGTCGCCGCCGTTGGCCGCCCGTACCGCCGCCGCGCCGTCGGGGTCGCGCCAGATGTCGACCCAGTGGAGCCGACGGGCGCCGCGGCCCAGGCGCAGGCGCAGCCGGAGGCAGTAGGCGCAGCCGGGACGCCAGTAGACGATGGGCAGGCCGTCCCTCTCGCTGCGCTGTGCGGCTTCCGACGCGCTGATCGAACGCGGGTGGATCAGGGGGGAGTTGAGGGCGGCGAGCACGGCGAACGCCGCCACGACGGCCGCGCCGATGCCGGGGTCGCTCTCCCGGAACGGTCCCGTCGCCGCGACGAGGCCGCAGAGCACCAGCAGTGTCGGCAGGGTCCAAGGGCGCTTCATGGTGACGCAGGTTATCCGCAGGGGTGGACGGGCGGCGCGCACCCCTCTCCGCGCCACGGGATTCAGCGCACATTCCCGAGGGACGCCGGCAGCGCTCGCGGCAACCGGTCGAACTCCTCCGCCTCACCGCCCGTCAGTCCTCGTCCTGTTCCGTGTCGTCGCGATGAACGACGCCGTCCTCGTCGAGCCGGGGGTGGATGCGCTCGGGGCCGTGGTCGCTGGTGTCGGACGGGCGGGGGCCCTCGGGGCCGTCGGGCCCCCAGCGCAGCATACGGCGGGTGCGGATGATCCGGTACGTGATGTCGAGGACCTCCAACTGGTTGACCCGGCCGGAGCGCAGCCGCTCGGAGGCCTCGGCGTAGGCGAACAGCACCGGATCGGCGCCGGGGTCGGCGGCCGTCACGGTGCGGGCGTCGACGAGCCGGTCGGCCTCCACGGGGATCAGGCCCCGGGTGCGCGGTTCGAGCCAGGTCAGGAAGAAGTCCAGCGACTTTCGGGCGCCGAGCGCGGTGGTGTGCGGACGGCTCGCGGGTTCCCAGCCCTTGCCGTCGCGTTCCGCGACCGTGAACGTGGTCGGCAGCAGGACGACGTCCGGGTGGGTCTTCCGGGCCCGGCGCGACTCGCGGATCACGAAATCGGGGAAGCGGGAGCCGGCGTACACGAAGTCGCGCAGCGCCAGCCGCTCGGTGGCCTGCGCCGGGGTGAGGGGCGCGTCCGGGTCCAGGACCAGACCGGCGTCGACCTCGGGCTCCCGGCTGCTGACGCTCCAGTCGGGGGAGAGGGGCTCCGGATCGGTCGGGCGCGGCAGTTCGATGCCGCCCGCGCCGGAGCCGGCCCACTC
>NZ_MUNF01001072.1 GCF_002154555.1 Streptomyces murinus | reverse complement strand
CTCGCCCCGCAGGCCGAGGCGTTCGCCACCCTGCTGCGCGCCTACCCCTGGTCCAGGGCCCGCTGCCCGGTGTTCTCCGCCGTGGCCCAGCGTTCCTACCGCCCGGACGACGATCTGCGCCTCGGCCTGCGGGGCGAGCGCGGGGTGGTGCGAGGAGAACGGCAGCCGCAGCCGGACGGCGGACGTGCCCAGTTCCCCGGCCGTCTTCTCCACCCGGACCAGGTCGGTTGACGGGCCGGAGACCACCACCGTGCGGTCGTCGTTGACCACCGCCACCACGGTGTCCGCGGCCCCGGCCGTCGCGAGCAGCCGGGCGGCGTGGTCCGCCGCGCAGCCGAGCACGGTCAGCCCGCCCGGGCAGAAGGCCAGGACCCGCGTGAGGTCGAGGGCCGCGCGCGCCCCGTCCGCCACCGTGAGCACACCGGAGGCGGTGACCGCCGCGATCTCCCCGAAGCTGACGCCGACGACCGCGGCCGGCGGCCCGTAGACACGGCTCAGCGCTCGGTGGACCGCCAGCGAGGCGCCGTACGTGGCGAGTTGAAGGGTTCCGGCGGGGGCCTCGGCGAGTTCGCGCGCGCTTGGCGGCCGGGAGCCCAGTAAACGTGTCGCGAGAAGGGGCAGATCGTGTTCGGCGGCTATGTCGTCGAGCTGTCCGAAAACCTCGCCCACGGCGTCGCGCAGGACGTCCGTGGTCCGTACGGCGCGGACCAGAGAAGTGACGGAGAAGTCACCTTGCCCGGGGAACAGATGAACGGGACGCTTCCCTGAGGGCCGGGAAGGAAGTCCGTGGGTGGAACGGGTGGACATCGGGCACTTTCCTTCGATCAAGGGGGGCGATGCACGCGGGACGAGGGGTGGGGGGTCCCGCGGGGCTGTGGTCGCCGCGGCTCTTGGCACATGACGAGCCTGCCGGAACCCGGCGCGTGAATATGGCCCCGCAAGGGCGCGAACCTGTTGAACCCGAAATGGCGTTGAACGTTCGTACTGACGACCGGTCGCTCGGGACAGGAAGAGCAACGTGCGATCGCCCCGTACTCCGAATCAGGCCCTGCGGATCCTGCTGGCCGAGGCAGGCTGGAGCGGCGCCCGGCTCGCCCGCGAGGTCAACGCCCTGGGTGCCGCCCAGGGAACCCCGTACCACTACGACCGCACCACGGTCGCCCACTGGCTGACGGGCAGCCGGCCGCGCCCTCCCGTGCCCCAGCTCGTCGCGCAGGCCCTCTCACGACGCCTCGACAGGCGGGTACGCGCGGAGGACACTGGGCTCCTCGCCCCCGGCCGGCCGAGCCCCGACGGGGAGAGCACGGGCGAAGGAGGCGCCGTGGCACGCCTGGACCGGATACTGCACGGCACCTGCCGATGCGGTCTCGCCCTGGCCGACCCCTACGCCCTGCTGGCGGCGGGCGGACCGGACGAGTCCCCGCCCGCCGCGAGCAGGGCGTAGGGGTCGGCC
>NZ_MUNF01001071.1 GCF_002154555.1 Streptomyces murinus | reverse complement strand
ATGCGGCGGCGGAGACAGTGGCGGTCTGCGCGCGCTCTGCGCCCCCCGCCGCATCCCGCTCGAACGCCGCGAGTGCCCGCAGCGCCTGCCCGTACAGCTTGGCGCCCTCGGCCGAGAAGACGTCGTACGCCTTCTCGGTCTCCTCGCCGTCGGCGGTGTCCGGCTCCGCGCTCCGCGCCGGCGGCAGTGCCGGGGAGGCCGCGCGGGAGGGCAGCGAGGGCGCCGTACGCCCGGCCGGCTCCAGCGCGGGCGCGCCCGACTCGATCTCCAGCAGGCGGCGCCCCTCCAGGGCGCTGGCGCGCTCGGTCTCCGCGGTGGCGTAGCGGCGCAGCAGGGCGGCGTGCTCATTGCGCAGGCCCGCCAGTTCGGCGCGCTTGGCGCGCAGCCGCTGCTCCAGCTTGCCGCGCAGTTCGCGCGACTCCTCCAGGTCGGTCTCCAGCTCGGCGACCCGTTCCTCGAAGCGCCATTCGTCGCCGGCCCGGGCGCGGGTGAGGTCGGCGACCTGTTTGCCCGCGTGGATGTCCCAGCGGCGCATCACGAACGCACCGGCGAGGGCGGTCGCCGCGGCGGCCC
>NZ_MUNF01001070.1 GCF_002154555.1 Streptomyces murinus | reverse complement strand
GCAGCGGGGACGCGGTGGGCAGCAGCCGGGGGCGGTGGGCGGCCAGGAACTCGGCGAAGGAGGAGCTGCCCGGCGTGAAGAACGCCTCGTCCATCAGCCCGGCGATGTCGTTCCCCGTCATCTGCTTCCCCTCCATAGACACGCGGTATCACCCGTCTCCTACCTGACGCGGCCGAACCGGAAACCCTTCCCCGCGCCCCGGCGTGTAGTACAACCGTCGGCTTTCGGCCGCGACCCACGGCCAAGCGCGGGCGTACGGGGGCGGTTTCGCCCCCGCCGGTACGAGGGTGGCCGTCGGCACGCGCCGGGCCGTGCGCGCGATGGCGTCCGCCGTCGTGTCGGCGTTGGGCCCGGACGTCGCGGCCGAGGCGCAGCCGGCGTAGAAGGCGACGGGCAGGGCGTCCTCGCCGGTGACCAGGCAGGGGGCGCGCACCCCGAGCCGGTGCAGGGTGGCGGCGGTGCGCGCCCAGGAACGGTGGCCTCCCGCGGCGATGTCCGCCGTGCGCACCAGGACGGTCAGTTGGGCACCGAGGTGGACGGCGAACGCCAGGCAGAGCGCGCCCGCGACCACCGGGCGCCAGGGCCGGGGCGGGGCGCTCGCC
>NZ_MUNF01001069.1:564-831 GCF_002154555.1 Streptomyces murinus | reverse complement strand
CTGTACGACCGTCGGCGGGGCCGGTGCGGGCGGGGGTGCCGCGTGCTGTGGCTCGTCCACGGTGATGCCGAACTCCGTGGCGAGGCCCTCGAGTCCGCTGTCGTAGCCCTGGCCGACGGCGCGGAACCGCCAGCCGCCCTGGCGGCGGTAGAACTCGCCGAGCAGGAAGGCGGTCTCCACGGTCGCGCCCGTGCTGTCGAAGCGGGCGACGACCTGGCCGGACGCGGGGTCGGTCACCTCGATGTACAGGTCCGGGACCTGCCCGAA
>NZ_MUNF01001069.1:0-552 GCF_002154555.1 Streptomyces murinus | reverse complement strand
TGGTTGTAGAAGACGAAGTCCGCGTCGGAGCGGACCTTCCCCGCGGCGAGCAGCAGCGCGGAGGCGTCCGCGTCCGGCACTCCGGGCCCCTGGCGCCGCCCCAGCTCGACCCGCAGCGCGGTGGCCGGAACCGGTGTGTTCGATCCCTTCGCCATCGTCATGTCGACCCCCTCGCTCCCGCCCGCAGTGTCCACGGACGTCCGGATCATCCCCGCATGCCCAACCTATGCCCGGCCCCGCCGAACTCCCCTGGGCCGCGCGGGCAAAGACGCAGGAAGATCGCCGGTCGACCGCCGGTAACCCGCCCGGGAAGTCCGTTCCTTACATGATCTATACGTGAACCGCTGCCCCTTTTCGACAAGTTCGCTCTGATTGAGTATCCCCGGTCACCGCCGACACGGAAAACAACCCTCTTATCGGTCTCCCCAACCAGCACATCGTGGGCTTAACTTATGTGCCATGACCTCCCCCCGCTCCACCTATGGCGGCGGCTATTACTCCGCCTCCTTCCGGGACACTCCGATCTACGACGCCCTCGTGGCCGAGCGGGGA
>NZ_MUNF01001068.1 GCF_002154555.1 Streptomyces murinus | reverse complement strand
CGGCCCGCGCCCTGGACGCCGACCGGGCCTACGAGGCGGGCCAGGAGGTGGACGTCGTGGACATCGAAGGAGCCACCGCGATCGTCATCTGAGCCATCCCGCCCCCGAGTTGGGCCGGAGTCTGTCAGACTCGACGGGCAAGATCCTTTGAACAGGCGCGAGCCACGGACACAACGGCGTCCGCGGGCGCCCAGGCGGAGAGGGGTACGGGGAACACGATGGAACCGGTCATCATCGTCCTGATCATTCTGGTGGTGTTGGTCTTCATCGCCCTGATCAAGACCATCCAGGTCATCCCACAGGCCAGCGCGGCCATCGTCGAGCGCTTCGGCCGCTACACGCGGACCCTGAACGCGGGCCTGAACATCGTGGTCCCGTTCATAGACACCATCCGCAACCGCATCGACCTGCGCGAACAGGTCGTACCGTTCCCGCCCCAGCCGGTGATCACCCAGGACAACCTGGTCGTCAACATCGACACCGTCATCTACTACCAGGTGACCGACGCCCGCGCGGCCACCTACGAGGTCGCCAGCTACATCCAGGCGATCGAGCAGCTCACCGTCACCACGCTGCGCAACATCATCGGCGGCATGGACCTGGAGCGCACCCTGACCTCCCGCGAGGAGATCAACGCCGCCCTGCGCGGCGTCCTGGACGAGGCCACGGGCAAGTGGGGCATCCGCGTCAACCGCGTGGAACTGAAGGCCATCGAGCCGCCGACCTCCATCCAGGACTCGATGGAGAAGCAGATGCGCGCCGACCGTGACAAGCGCGCCGCGATCCTCACCGCGGAGGGCACCCGACAGGCCG
>NZ_MUNF01001067.1 GCF_002154555.1 Streptomyces murinus | reverse complement strand
CCCCCACGCCCCGCACACTCCCCGCACCGCCCTGCGCGCCATGGCCCACCGCTATTGCACCTTTGCGCTGGAGAACCCCCGGCGCTTTCGCCTGATGTTCGGTGTCGAGCGCATCGTCGGCCCACGCGAGGACTCCCCGCGCCACCCGGTGTGGCTGGTGCTCGGCGCCTGGGAGGAGGCGCTGGCCGCGCTGCCCGGCGACCGCTCCGGGCAGGTGGGCGCCGGGCAGGACGCGCTGCTGCTCTGGTCGGCGCTGCACGGCATCGTCACCATCGCGATGGCGCTGCCCTACGAGGTCGACCGGCGCGGACTCATCCAGCGCGCGGACGATCTGCTCGATCGCATCGTGGCCGGATAGCGACGGCGAACCCTTCGGCACCGTTGACGTGCCCTCCACGATCCCTAAGGTTGCCTTAAGCACCTAACGCCGTTAGGGGTGTTGGGCGCCCCCCTTGCCGAGGAGGCAGCTGTGACCGAGACAGTCGTGGACACGCCGACCGGGCTCCCCGAGCACCCCATGCCCCGCGC